>JAYTCW010000439.1:0-13706 GCA_043736295.1 Planctomycetota bacterium
GCCCCGACACCCAGAGGCTGAACCGTTGCTGGGTCGACAGTCGGTTGAACGTCCACGTCCTTCTGACGATTCCATAGGAACGCGACGCCTGCTATTGAGAGTAGAATGATGCATATCAACGAAACGGCGACCCAAGGCCTGCGGAACACATTCTGAGAAGCGGGCATTCATGTCGTCCTGAGTTGGGATACTTCCTCATTGTAGTGTGCATTCGGGTCAGAACCGCAGATTTGAAATCACAATCCGGAGAATGGTCAGGCGAACTGCGTGCTTCACAAGAGATGGCATCAGTTAGCCGATATGTCACAATGTCGCGAAGTACGCCTGACTTTCGAGTGAATGGCAACACCGAGTCGACGTGTTCGAGCTCTGCCTGTGTGTTGACGCACACGTGTTCGCGAAAACGCACACGTCTGATCGATGTGGACTCACGTTATTCCACCATGATGACAGGTGGATGCGGGTCACCACAATGCCGGTGAGTCTGTTCGATGACCTTACGGCACGTCCGGCACCAATCGCGGCGGTGCGGGGACGAGGTCCTCGTCGGTCCCCAGCGGTGGGCTGCGGCGGAAGTCATCGACGGGTGGGTTGTAGAGCGGGGCGTCGGTGTCCTCGGGGACGAACTGAGTCGGTTCGAGCGGAGTCGGCTCGGGGGCGAGTCGCTGCTCAAGCCGCTCCACCGGTGGAGCAGCGGGTTGCTGGTACACCCGGCTGTCCGAAAGTTGAGCGACTCCCGGATAGTAGATCACCGGGGCGATGGCAGCTGCGATTTCGGGGACTTGGAAGTAGCCGGGCCAGAGGTGGTTGCGGCCTTGCGTCTCGGTGACATCGATGTTGATGATCTTCTCGCTCGACGGGCCGAGCTTGCGCGTGTCGCGACGGGTCAGACCCGACCGGGCCAGGGCGCGACCCGCGAACAGGCGGTGCAGCGGATAGAACGCCAGCGGAAGATCCTTGCGGTTTCGCAGGTTCACAATGCACTCCGTCCGAGGCAGCGCACACCCATAGCGGTCGCGGGGATTCAGCCAGTTGTGATCCACAGCTGCGGCGGCGAAGACAGCGCGGTAGCGGTGGTTGGTGATGCTGCCGGGGTATGTCATGCCTTGGACCTCGCCGCCACCGGCCAGATGCAGCGTTGACAGGATGGTGCGGCAGCCGAGGCTATGGCCCATAAACGACACGGGACAGCTCTCTGGAATGCAGTTCATCAAGCGGGCGACATGGAAGCCGTTGAACTCGGATTGCTTTGAGCGGATCGCCACATCGGTCGGTAGAATGCCGGTGACCAGTCCATCACTCGGCCAGGTGAAGAAGATCACCTGGAGCGGGAGTTGAGGGCAGGCATTCCGAATCCATTGGTACGTCTGGTGCGACTCAATACATTCATCCTGCCATGTCACAAACGTCCCGTGGATGCACAGCAAAACGGGGATGCCGGGAACGATCTGTGACTGGAGTGTGGCGACGTTTGTTGGGAACAGCTGGCCGTCCGGTGTGCGCTGATAGACATCCAGTTCGCCGTCGTCGAAGTGCAAGTGTCGACGATGCTGAACGTCGCAGCGAGAGCTGACGATCCAGTAATTCGGCGAGGTGGCAGTGCCCAGAACCGCCGTCGGGACGGCCTGCATCAGGGGAGCGGGCGGCTCCGCGAAACCGGGTGGAGCCGGCTCTTCGTAAGCAAACTCGACCGGGGCAATCTCCGGAGCGAAGTACGCTCGCGAAGAGGCGGGGGCGTCCTGTCCCGAGACTCGGCGCGGTGCCGTGATCATCGAGAGCCACAGCACCGCCAGTGCAAAGGCAGCCCAAGTGAGTGAGCGAGGAAGGCTCCGAACCATGATTTGCCGTCGTCAAGTGTGAGAACGGAACACGATCCATGTGCCAGTGATGTGCGGACTCAATTTCGCACACCGAGAGAAGGGTTTGCTCTGCCAGATCGACCACTGACCGGAATCATCTTGTACCCGGATCGGCAGTCTCTGCCGATTGCCCCGATGTCTCGACATCCTTTATGGGTTGCACCCGCTCGTCCGGGAATACCGATTCACTCGAACACGGGGACGAATGTGAGAGTGTGGGAAGTGGTAGCGGTTATTCCGATTAGGCGAGCGGTCCGTGATGGTTGACCAGTCGCTTAGACTCCCAGGTCCGTTCCGACCGGACCTAGGAGTCCAGGCGACAGGAAGATTCCACTGGCCGCTCGCCGAATGATCACTCGCACTAGGAGACCGGCCAGACTTCGCATACGAAAAGACTTCCGAAGTCTTCGGAGACTTCGGAAGTCTGACGGGGCGGTTTCCACTGGCCACTCGCCTTACACCAACAACCCCGCCAACCGTTGACGCAGTGTGCTCAATCGCCGCGAGATGTCTGTCTCGCGAGCCACCATCAGGGAACGCGATTGCTCGAACGCTGCCACTTCGGCAGCGACCTCGCGTTGATGGAACTCGACCTCGCACCACAACTGTGTCAGCTCGGCGGTGAGGGCGTTCGGAAATGTGAGGATGGTGTTCATGGCCGCACCTGTGGCGGACTCCGGTGACATCGCGGTCGAGCCAACCATTGGCCGATCTCGTCGCGTCATGAAGAGAGTACCCCTTCCTCATCGGCGTGATCCGCCGCTTCAGTGCGGAGAATGGCGACCTTGGGAAAGATTTACGGGGGAGTGAAGGTTTTCCAGTTGCGTAACCGTTTCCGGCTGCGCAATCGCTACGGCTGCCATCGGTTGTTCCCACTGAGTAGACTGTAGGCGATGTCGCTCCGCGACTCGCACTCCGCAAGCTCTGGCCCCCTCTTATGACTTCCATCCGCCATTGGTCGTTCTCCTCCAGCAGCCAGCTCGCCTTCGGCTGGGGATCGATCCGCGAACTCGGGGCCGCCGCCCGGCGTTTCAGCTGGAAGCGAGTGCTGGTGATGACCGACCCGGTAATCGCCCGACTGCCAATGTGGGAGTCGGTCCAAGATCAGCTGAGACGAGCGGGGACCGACCCGATTCTGTTCGACGGTGGCGAGCCCGAGCCCTCGGTGGCAGCCGCTCAGCGCGGCATCGACGCGGCTCGCCTGTACCTCCCCGACGCCATCATTGGTCTCGGCGGCGGCAGCAATATCGACCTCGCCAAAATGACAGCGGTGGTCGCTCGCCACGGGGGTACGCCGCAGGACTACTTTGGTTTCGACAAGGTTCCCGGCCCGGTGTTGCCGCTGATCGCGATCCCGACCACGGCGGGGACCGGCAGCGAGGTCTCGCACTCGTCGGTGCTGACTGATACCGGTAACGCGGTGAAGGTCAGCACACAAAGCCGCTACCTGCGTCCGCTGCTGGCGATCGTCGACCCTGAGTTCACGCTCTCCTGCCCCCGCAAGGTGACCGCCGACAGCGGCATCGACGCCCTCACCCACGCGATTGAGGGCTACACCAACACCCGCTCGCCAGACCTCGCCATCCCGATTGACGAGCCGTTCGCCTATGAAGGGAAGAACCCGCTCAGCGACCTCTTCGCCGAGCAGGCCATCAAGCTGATCCACCGCTCACTCGTCACAGCTGTCGAGTCGCCGACCGATCGGCAAGCTCGCGAGGACATGGCCCTTGCCGCGACACTGGCGGGGATGGCGTTCTCGAACAGTGGAGTCGCACTGGTCCACGCGATGGAGTACCCGCTTGGCGGCGCAGTCCACTGCACGCATGGCGAGGGCAACGGCCTGCTGCTGCCGCATGTCATGCGGTTCCTGCGCGATGTTCGCACCAAGGAGCAGGCCGACATCGCAGGCTTCCTCGGCGTCGACACCCACGGTATGACCGAGACCCAAGCTGCCGACGCCGCGATCTTCGCCGTGGATACCCTCCGCGAGCGAATTGGCGTCCCCGCGCGGCTCTCGGAACTGCACATCACTCGCGAGCACCTGCCGCTCTTGGCGAAGAAAACCCACGGCATCACCCGCCTGATGCTGCTTACCGCGAAGAGTCCGACCGAAGCGGAGATTCTCGACATCTACCAGCGGGCGCTTTGATTCGCCTCATCGCCTCGGGAACCTCTGGTTGTTCGTCAGGCGAGCCTGTTGACAATGACTCATGAGATGGGCTTGCCATGAGGGGTTTGTCTCGAAACAATGCAAGCGAGTGGAGTTGGCGATAATCACAGGAGCTGGATGATGCAGCCGACAACTGCTCGGGATTTCCTCAGAGTATCCCTTCAACGGCTTACGGCTGCGGAAGAAATCATGGATGTCCTGCGACTCACTCTGGAAGCACAATACATTGGGGGCTACTCGGTGGAATGCTCTCTGAAGGCTCTCATCCTGGAGAAAACTGCCGACATGGACCGACCAACGGTTCTCCATCAGTTGACACACGGTGCCACATATCATCGTGCGGAGATTCTCTTCGGCAGGCTGAGAGAACGGGGGGTTTTCAAGACTGTCGAACTGGCCAATCGAATGCGTCGATTCGACTGGACGACTGATCTGAGGTACGAAACGGGGCGAAAAGACACCGGCGAGACAAATGGTCTGCTTCGCACCGCGAGAATCATCTACAAATGGGTCGAGGAGCAAATACCATGACGACAGCTACGAAGCTTTCTTGGGAAGCCAAGCGCACATCCGAAACCCAGCGAGTGGAAGAGCTGTTGCAGCAGCATTTCCAGCAAGCTGATGCCTACCGCTATAACTCGGCCTCCATCCGGGTCAGAGTCATTGATCCTCAGTTCGAGGGGATGTCACGTGAACAGCGAGACGCGATGGTTGAGCCACACCTCGACATGCTGCCTCCCGAAACTCTCAGGGATATCATGACGTTGTTCACATTCTCGCCCTCGGATCTGAATCGCACACCGACGACTCTCCGACAACACATGCTCAATACCGAGTTTGAAGACCCGAGTCCCTCAATGCTTTAGCGTGGTGACGAACAGATGCAGAAAACCCACGGCATCACCCGCCTGATGCTGCTTACCGCGAAGAGTCCGACCGAAGCGGACATTCTCGACATCTACCAACGGGCGCTTTGATTCGCGGACTGATTGTCTCTATCAAACATTCGGCCACCTCGCGCAGGGCCGTAGCCCTGCGGTGGTGACCGGCGAGTCTTCGTTCAGAGGGCGGACCCCTACATCAGCGGCAGCGGTTCCGGCATCAGCAAAAACGGGAACACCCGCAGCGGACGACCAGTTTCCAGTTCACTCGGGTATCGCAATTGAGCAGCGCGGTCAGCTGCGAATTGCAGCAGCGTGAAGTCCAGCCCGCAGTATTTGTCGAGATCGGACTCGGCAGCAACATCGGCAAAGACTTCGCCCGCCGAGGCGGCATGACGGCGAACGCCGTGAATGCTTTCTTCGCGAACCTTGATCCCGGCAGCGGCCATCTTGACGAGCCCCTTCAGGAACCGGCCCACGAGGGACTCCGCCCCGGTACTCCGCCAGAGACGGTCCCATTCGTCGTGAGCCTCCCAATAGAAGCCGAGATTGAAGTGATCCAGCCCCAGCAGATACGACCGATTCTCCGCCCAGCGATCAGCAGTCAGCGGCTTCGGGTTCATTGGCCGCTGGTTATAGCTGTGACCGCGTGGATCACGGTAAGGGTGCGGCGTGCCGGAGCCAGGCACATGTGTGTAACGAGGCAACGGCGAATTCGGGAGCAGGCGAGCAAATTTCGCCTGGGGAATGGCCTGAAGTGGAGCGAATGAAGCAGTCGACATGGCAGCTGATTTCCGTCGTTTAACCCGTCGCGACCTCGTGCGCTTGGGGAAAAATGGAACAGTTCGAAAGCGCAAGCTCCACGTCGAACTCCCCATGAGTCGTGACGAGAGAACGACAACGCGATCTCGATCAAAGTTCGTAGGTTGGGAACGTCCCGCGCTTCATGCACCGGGACAAGCTATGGCAAGGGAAAGAAGGGCGGCGTGGTAACTGCTACTTGAATCACGAGTTGAGTGTGATTCGAGCGCCACCCCTGTGGACCTGTCGAAACGGGTCTACTCACCCATTAAACCAAATCTCTCGGAGAATTATAGATCACTTTCCCAATTTTCTTTGACTTGGTACACGACCGCCGGCCAGGACACGCTCAGGGAACCTCTACCGATTGTGCGGGGGGAATCGTGACTCGTGGCTAACCGCCAAACTAGGGTGTCGCGCCTCTCGACCGTTCAGGGAGTCGTTATTTGGCCCAATTTGCTGAATAAACGTGGAGCGGGAAGCATCTTCAGTCAGACATTTCAACCCGGAATGGAGAGCCGGGCGGACAGGATGCGTGCCAAGTGGCCAGCATCGACCGAAAGACTTCCGAAGTCTCGGAAGACTTCGGAAGTCTTTCGGTACGCGATATCGAGCCGCTCGCGTCACCGAAATTTCTGCGATTCGGCGACGGCTAGGACATCACACCGCTCGTTCTCCGCATGACCCGAGTGGCCTTTGACTACGGTGAACCGGACCTCGTGCAATTGGAGCAGTTCATCCATCAACTGCCACAGTTCGACGTTCTTGACGGGCTTGAATTGTTTGCCCTCGCGTCGTCGCCAGCCATTCTTTTTCCAGCCAGGCATCCACTCCAGCGAGCCTTGGGCCACGTATTTACTGTCGGTGATGACCTCGACCTGGGTGCGGGACTTCAAAGCCCGCAGCCCCTCGATGACAGCCATCAACTCCATTTGATTGTTCGTGGTGTCGGCTTTCCCGCCCGCCCCCTCCCGCTCTTTTCCCGAGGCGGGATGACGCAGAATGAACCCCCAACCGCCGGGTCCCGGGTTCCCACTACAAGCTCCGTCCGTGTACAGCTGCACGAAAGGCAGTGCGGTCGGGCTCGCGGAGGAGATCGTCATGAAAAGTCCTGGGACGTGGGAGAGGCTTCCAGCCTGTCAACTCCAGCAGGCGACAGGCTGGAAGCCTATCCCACGGGAGCGACTCTTACCGTTCGCGGAACGTGATCCGTCCCCGCGTCAGGTCATAGGGAGAGACTTCGACCTTCACGCGGTCGCCGGGGACGATACGAATGAAATTCTTGCGCATGCGGCCCGAGACATGGGCCAGGACCATGTGTCCGTTATCGAGTTTGACTCGAAATGTCGTGTTGGCGAGCGCCTCGACGACGCTGCCCTCCATTTCGATTCCTTCTTCCTTCTCTTTCGCCATACGGCATCCGACTCCGACAAACAGGGTGAGGTGGGGAACGCGGCACTATACCTGTTCTTGATCGCACGGGCAAATCGGGGACGATTTGCCCGTCCACGAGTGTGTGCCTCAGAATTGTAGGCAATGGAATGTTTCTGCACCCTCTCCCCACTACTGGCGTAACTTTCGGGGAGGATGTGGCTGTGGGGAGAGTGCCGGGGTGAGGGGCTTAGACCGAGCGATGTCGCCCCCTCTCCTCCACAATCGAGTCCTCCCTGAAAGCCGAGCCGATTGTGGGGAAGAGGGGGCAGAAGCTGGCGGCTGCCGACTTTTGTGACGCACGCACTTCATTCGAGTCCAGTTACTTGGTTTACCACAAGTGTCTACCTGGGAATTAGTTACAGTCGAGTGATGTGATACAGTTTCGGACTCAGTTTTCCGAGATCCGATCCGCGATATCTTCGGTGATACAAATGGGAGCGATGATGTTCTGGGGAACAGACCGAGTGTGATCAGCCATCGGCCAATTGAAAGCTGTGCTGAGTACTGGACAGAGAAACCGTTGTGGGGGTTAGAAAAATGCAATGCAGTACGGGGAAACACCAGTTGTATGCGGCGTACAAAGGGGGGACTTCGAACCGATTCGCATTCAGAACATTTTCGTTGAAGCTGATCGCAGCGAATCACAGCTTTATCAGGCCCTCGGTTTCCTAAACGAAGGTCGTGGGTTCGAACCCCATCGTCTTCGATGTTTCTCGTTTTGCGAACTCCCAGTGACCCACGGGTTCACTCAGCAGGGTGATTTGGTATCGATTCATGGTGGCGGCGAATCCTGGCCTGCTCCGCTCGACCTTGAGGTCAGCCTGCATGGAATGGGTTGCTCGGAAAAGCACTCGTGGCATCTCCAGCGGAGTTCGCCAAACGGATCGGGATTGCCCGGTATAGTAACCAGATCGAACGCGACCTCTTTCAAAGCCTGAACTGTCCAGATGACCTCGGTACTCCAACGATAGAGATGGTAAATCTCCTCCAAAGAATTCGACATCTTTCTTTAGACTTCGAGAGCCACCCATCCGAAAGCGAGAAGTCTGCAATATCGACGTGCCAGAAGCTCTTGCGATCTGGGGATCGCCTGCAAGCAATCTCTATGTGGGAGCATCTCAAACAGATCTCAAGGAAGTATGCATCCAATAGCGGTGACATCGGCTCCAAAGCCGCACTGTCCAGCATGCTTCGGGGCCTCTTCGATCTCGCCGAGTTTCCAGACTTTGTGCCGGACGGCAGGCAACTGTGCGTGTGGCGATCGAGACGGCGTCCGTAAGAGAGGTGTCAATCAAGATTTCCATTCAAGCGGTGTGGAGTCAATCTCTCCATTTGTTCAGCAGGTTATGGTTCATCAGTCGCATACGTCAGCAGCTGGGCTCGCTTGTCACTTGGAAGATCATTCCAGATCGCTGACATCAGAATCGCATGGTTGCCGTGGCCTGCCTTGCCCTCGTGGTGCAGGCCGACCCATTGAAACGCTTCGTCGAATACTGGGGCCCCGGAGCTACCCGGCGTTGTCACTGCGTCGTGAGAAAACCGACCGTGATACATGTCAATGCTGAGGAATCTTCCGCTGCGTTCTTCCAGAGGGAGGGGTCGTGAGTTCTCACCGACTTTTGGCCCCTCTTTTCCCCGGTAGGACAGGACATGCACCGGCAAGTCCTTTTGAATGCGATGCCCCTGGTGGGCGGTCAAGATTCCACGGTCGCCATCGGGAGCTTGTTTCAAATCCAGGAAAGCGTAGTCGAGCTTATCCTGCGAACTAGAGATCAGTGGCGCTGGAACATGAATCGGAACTCGCGGTAAGTTGTCAAACGATTGCTCTTCCTTAGTGTAGTCAAACACCGCCACCCAGTGGGCCAGCGAGGAATCGGCGGTGCAGGCCCGGTCGTGGACGTGCCGATTGGTCAGGATTCGCTTCTCGCCGACCAGCACTCCGGTCCCGATAAAATGGCCGCCTGCCAGGATCGCGCAGATCTGTCGTTCAGCAGCCGCCCTCCGCCGCTTGATCAGCTCAGTTGGCAACGGCTCCTTGATGAAGTCGAACCAAATGCGGCTGACGCCCCATCTTCTGGCTTCATCGAACTGCACGCATGTACGCCGCCATTTTCATCCAGATTTTCCCCGGTCCGCGCCACCATTATCAACCGTGCTCAACAGAGTAAATAGCGAGCCGGAAGCGTCAGTGCCTGGAGCATTCCAGTCGCGGCGAGGTGCCCGAGACGATTGCGTGACAAAGGAATAAGCGGATGTGTATGCTGCCGCTGTCTTGTGTCACCTCTTGTTGCTCCGCCACCCAGACGCCCACAGCATCGCAGGGTCTGATCTACCCCGCTTGGGAGAATAATACAATGGTTTGGTTCGAGGATTTGCCGCTCGATTTCACTCGATCAGAGACTCGGGAGGTTGAACGGCTGTTCGTCACAGCTTATCCCACAAACATGTCCGCATTGACGCTGGCGCAGGATGCGGGGCTCGACCTGGCGCAGCTCAATCAGACGGTTCAAGTCAAGTTTCTCATCCGCGACATCTTGACTAAGGCACGCCAATCAGATCGATTGCTCCAACTCTTGGTAGAGGTTCTCAGTGATCCGAGCCAGCAGGCGGTCCACGATAAGTTCAACCGTCTGATCGCGGGACACGAGGCTACTGTCGCCGCAGCTGCACTCCAGCGGAAGCCCTCTCTCGCTACGCTTGCTATGCTGCCGTCGAGCATGGAGGTTTGGGGGGCTAAGGACTCGGCGGCGCAGCCTTTGGCATCTCCTGGCCTTGAAAAGATTGTGAATGCCGCAGCCGGATTTGCGGATGTGGCAGTATTCCGCCAGCGGCTAGCTGAAGCAGAGGTGCGAACCGCACGCATCGAGATCGGCGGCAAGGCCAAAGGTACGGGTTTTTTGGTCGGAGAGAGCCTGTTACTTACCAATTGGCATGTGGTCAAAAATGGTGTCGAAGGGGCCGTGGCTCGGTTTGACCACAAAGTGCTGCCGGGGGGAACTGTAGCCAGTAAAGGTCGTTCGGTGAAGCTTGCAACGGAGTGGCGAGTTGCGAGTAGCCCTCACGAATCCGTCTCCGTTGAAATTAGCGAGGAAGGCCCCCCAGCGGGAGCATGGGATTTCGCCCTCGTGAGACTAGCAGAACCTGTCGCTTCGCAAGGCATTGGGCCTGATCCGCATGTCAAAAACGCCGAGGTTCGGGGTCACTACGATCTCGATGGAAGCGCGTACGAATACGAGATCGGCGAGCCCCTTCTGATCGTCGGCCATCCGGATGGTCGTCCCATGCAACTTTCGTATGCGAGTCCTTCCGGTGTCACGCGCACACGCCACCTCAGTCGGATTCGCTACCAAACGAATACGGAAGGGGGCTCATCGGGATCCCCGGTTTTCAACCGCGAATGGCGAGTCGTTGCGCTCCATCATGCTGCGGGGCCGACATCGCTTCCTGGCGAATTCAACCTTCGAACTGGGGACTTCAATCAAGGGATAACCATTGCAGCGATCGTGACCAACTTGAAAGAGCAACTTGCTGGCAAATCGGCGCTGGCTGAGCTTGGACTGGAGTAATCTATGGCGATCATCATGAAGGCGGGCCGACCGGCGATCGACATCATTCAAGACAGCTACACCCCTCCTCCGGGAATCTGGGAGTCGCGTCTTGGAAACGTGAGCACTCGGAACCTCCTGCAGGCCACCACCTCGGCCGTCGGGCGGTTAGATTATGTCGGCTTCCCGACTGCGGAATTTGGGGGCACCGCATTTGTCGTCGGCCCTGATCTACTGATGAGCTGCGGGATGGTGACCGACGTGGTTACAATTCGCGAGGGCGACATCTATCTATTTCAGCCAGGTATGTCCGCCATGGTGGACTTCAAGCGGGAGTTGATCCCGTCGGAGTCAGTCTTCGTGAAGATTGACGAAGTCTTGTATGTTGATTCTCGATGTCGTATAGCACTCCTACGAGCTAAGCTCCCCAGCAACATCAAGCCATTGCGTTTATCTGTTCGGGATCCTGAAGATCTGGGCAATCGGTACGTCGCCGTGATCGGCCACCCTGCAAAGGACGTGTTTAACGACCCTGGAGAACTGCAACACAAGATCATGGGAGGATCCTACAACGTAAAGCGTTTGCTCCCCGGACAATTGATGGGCCACGAGCAGTACGATGTTCGCGAGTTCTTGGGTGGCAAATTCTTGGCGATGACTCATGATTGCTCGACGGGTCCTGGGTGTTCGGGAGCCCCGTTAATCGATTTGGAGACCGGTGAGGTCGTAGGGGTTCATTTCGCTGGGGTGCATAAGCTAGCGAACTATGCTGTTTCGTCCTGGGAATTGGCACGCGACCCACGGTTCGCCGAATACGGCGTACAATTCGCCGGACCACTCCCGGAACTCGTGTCACCAGAGCCCGTCGCGGTGAAGTCGAGCGAGACCGATGGCAATCTTTCCGAAGCCCGCGTTTCGAGTGATTCAAGTATTGATCCTCTTGTCGATGACGCAACGGATGTTGATACAGATCAAGCCTATGCATTGGAAGCGATCGTGTTGGCCGACGCACGACCAGCATTTCTTGTCAAGAGTGGTCGAACTAAGTTCGACGGGTCTTGGGAGCCAATTCTCAAGCCGCACGATCCACGGCTGGCTCTCGCCATTCGATCGGTGGGAAAGATTTGCGTAGCGGGAGGTTCGGTTCCTTGGGTCGGGACTGCATTCGTTGTAGGAAGCTGTCTCGCGATGGCGTCCTCGCATTCAGTGAGGCAGTTCGCTACCGGTTCTTGCGGCAATGTCACTTTGAAGTCTGGTATCCAACCGACAATTGATTTTAGCGAGGCACTGGGGCTCCCGTCTGGCGAGGCCACGGCGCGTGTTGTGAATGTCCGTTTCATCCACCCCTTTTTTCAGGTCGCACTTCTGGAGCTTGACCAAGTGCCTGCTGGGGTGGGAATGCTGGACTTGGCAGCACAGATGCCGTCAAAACTAGCCGGTCGAACTGTCGCGGTTCTTTCGTACATAGACCAAGATTATCAATCTCCACAGGACTGGCAGGAGGCAGTCTTTGGGAAGCAATGGGGGCGTCTGTTCGTCCTGCCCGGGCGAGCGGTGCAATTAGGCCAGACTCCCGGCGCGACAACTGTGCCAGCACTCATGCACGACTGTTGTACATTGGCTGGCTCTGGCGGGGCTCCAGTCGTTGATCTTGATACAGGATATGTAATCGGTGTTCATACCCACAACGAGTGGTTGGAAGCAGGCTATGCCCAGCCAACATGGGAACTTGCACGGGATCCCAATGTGTGGAGTCACCCGATCCGGTTCCGCCCCGATCCAAGACCTTCCTGGCTCACCTCTTGGGAGGATCCCCATCCCGTTCCCACACAGCCGGTGACAAGTTCGAAACCCAAAGGCGAACGCTGGACCGTTGATCAGATTCCAATCGATTTTCAGCGTGAGGAGCCAAGGAAACTGGAGCGACTCCTCTTCCAGACTATTCGTGCCAATGAAGCGCTTTACTTAGCTGAAAATGTCGGACTTCAGCTCGGTTTAGTGAACTCATCTCTTCCGGAGAAGCTCCTTTGGCGGGAAGTCCTCAAGAAGGCATCTATCGCCGGTCAGTTGCGTCGTCTAATCCAGACAATTGCCGACGCGCCAGAGCATGCCGGAATCGCTCCGCAGATTCGTGAAGTATTGTGATGCAGCCTCCTGCATAGAGGGAGCGCCGGGGGCAACTGACAACGAAACATCCGAAGTCGCATGAGTCGTGAAAAGCGGGTAGCACAGGCGATGGCTTTGGGCCACCAGTGCCTTGTGGACGTTTCACTGCGAATCTCACCGGCGAGTCAGAGCCCTCGCCAGTGGCAAACAGCGGGGTAGCCACCGATTGGTACGCTACAAGCCGAAGAACGTCTAGTTGAAGAGGACTTCCACCTCTCTGTCCATGTTCACTCACCAACGCACCCTACTGTTTAGGCTTTCCGGTCCAGCCCCAAGTGGGCGGCGTTTTTCCGGAAAGAATACGAAATGTCCGAAACATGCGAACGCTTCCTCCCACAGATCACAATCCGGGTCGTCGGCTGGCAGATCGATCATCTCCCAATTAGCATCTACCGTATTCGGTCCGACTGGACGGTTTAATCACAGGATCTCAACATGGCAGGCAAGTCGAAGGCGGAGCGGGTTGCGGATTATCTGCGAATGATCGCTGATCCCGAGGAGTTGCGGGAGAGTTTGCCCAGCAATGCGATGCTCGACTCACTGGAGTCGACCGGTTTCGAATCGACCGGCGGATTGGCGACGCATGACAAGGTGCGCTCCGGGCTGGAGAAGATCGCTCAGGGGCGAACCCCCTCGGACGAAGAAGCCGGTCAGCTGGAAGCGATCATCATTCCCGACAAGCGTCCGGCAGAGTTTATCCGGCAGGGGACATTTACCGTCTCGCACCGCTTGTGGCAGAAACTGGAGAATCCCGAATTCAAGCAGCCGATCGAGCGGGCGATCCCGTCGATCGGGCGGGTCGAACTCCCCAGCAGCCCCAGCATCCCGTTCGGTGGGACCGGTTTCGTGG
>JAYTCW010000440.1:0-4443 GCA_043736295.1 Planctomycetota bacterium
CCTTGTCCACATTGACCGCTCGAATGATCATCCATGATCCTCCAAAACCCAGGGAATCACCGATGATAGCTCATTCCATCATGTTCACAGCACTGGGGCGAAGCTCCTGCTGAGCCGCGAGCCAAGGGTCACGTCCACTCATGGTAGCGGCTCAGCAGGAGCTTCGCCCTCCCGGGGAGGTGGAACCCGAATTCAAAGACGTGACGGGGCGGTAGTGCCTCAAACAACAACACGACCAGCGAGAGTGACTCTCTCTGATCGTGTGTTGAGTTTCCGATTCGGTGAGGTCAGTCACCTGTCCTCGCTGGTCGGGCACGTAGGAAACGTGCTCCACTGGATCAGACCCCGGGAATATCGAGGTGTTCCTCGCTGGCGATCTTGCGGATCTTTTGCAGGGCGCGGGTCTCGATCTGGCGGATGCGTTCCTTGGTCACGCTGTGCCGCTCGCCGACCTGTTCCAGGGTCAACGGCTCGGTCCCATCCTCCAGGCCGAAACGCTGGATGATGATGCTCCGCTCGCGCTCTTCCAACTGCTCCAGGATCGACATGATGACCTGGTGCTGCTGGGTGTTGGTGCGCTGGTCTTCGTAGGGGTTGCGGCGTTCGTCGGTCGAGTAGTCGAACATCTCGTCCGTGCCGGTGCGAAACCGGTCGAGGCGGGTGTATTCGGCGGGGATCGACCTCGCGTAGTTCTTCATGATGGCCCAGGTGGCGTACGTGGAAAACTTGTTACCCCGCGAGTAGTCGAACTTCTCGACCGCTCGGAAGAGCGACATGTTCCCGTCGCTGACCATCTCGAAGAAGTTCGACGACGGTGACATGTGCCGCTTGGCGATCGACACCACCAGCCGCAGATTACTGCGGATCAGGAAGTTCTTGACCTGCTGAGCCTGCTCGATGAGATCTTCGAGTAGTTCCAAGTCGCTGGTCTTCGGGTTCTGGCGATTGAGGCGTTCACGCAGCTTGCTGGCCCGATACTTCAGGTAGTTGAACTTCCTGAAATAGTGGGCTTCCTGCTCCCGGTTGAGGAGCGGGATCGAGTAGAGACTCGACAGATACGGGGGGAGACCGGGAGGGGGCTTGACCTTGCCGCCCTTCTGGTCGTTCTCGGGAGCCTGGCAGAGGATCTCCCGATCAGCGTTCGCAGATTGGAACGCGACGTTGTCCATGAAGTCGAGGGGCTGCTCGAACAGCAGTCGGGCGCGCTCTTCGGTGACAATGCGATAGACCGACGCCTTCGTGCGGCAATATTCCCCGGCCAGGATGTCGACAGCTGTCCCGCGACGGAAGCGGTTGTAGATCTCCGTCCGCTGATCGTCGGAAAGCTGTTCAGAGGCATTGGGGAACACGGCGATTTCCGGATGCTCCGCATCGAAACGTTTGAGGGTGTAGCGGATCGTCTCGGGCGAACGATTGAAGACTCGAGCCAAGCGTTCACTGACTTCGGAGGGGCAAGCCCCGACGCGAGCGAACTTGCGGGCACGCAGGACGATGTCCTGCCGCTCATCTTCAGAGAGCTGAGAGAACTTTGAGCCACGCTGGATCTCATCTCCATGCTCGGTGACGAAGCGTTCGACCGACGAGTTCAGGAAGGCGACGCGGGTCCGGTTGCCGAACTTGAAGCGACGACTAACGAGCCATACCTTTCTCCAGCGGTCGACGGTTTTGGTCGAAACGTTGAACTTCTTGCTGAGGTCTTCGACGGTCAACACCTGCTCGCCCGCCTGGTCGACGGGGAGATTGGCGCTGGCAGAAAGATCCTCGACCAGAAGGCGAATATCGTGGATGGCCGTGGCCCCATCGACCCGCAGGTCGGGATAATTGTCCGGGCGAAACCCGGTGACCATCTCAACCAGATCCTGGTAGGTGTACTCAGTGGCCTCATCAAGTTCGGTGACGAGCAACTCGGCACGATCCATTTGCTGGACGCGAATATCCACCGGGGTGAACCGCGTGAGCTGTTCCGTGAGTTGCCGAAGAGCGGGATGACTGTAACGGGACATGGTTGGAATCCTCCCAACGTCCGGGACTCGACCCCCATCATGGGAGGAGTTGCTCGGTTGACGGCGACTTCCGTGTGTCGCGACCGCGACGATGTCGCCACTGTTGTGGTGCTTCAGCGAGAGATTTCGCTCTCACTGCTATGGTCTACGTGTCTTTGAGATGCTCGGATCAAAGAAAAGTTCGCATGCGAACCACTTTTCTCCAAAAGCTGCTCAAAGAGACTTCCTCCCAACTGTCGTGCATATCCCGTGCCAATGGAATGACGACAGTCCGCCCTCTTGAAGTTGTCCGTTCGACGCGGGTACAATCGCGACTGTCCTCGAATTGTCCGCGTCGCACAGATAACGGAGTCTGCCGTGTCGACTCGCTGGCTCAACTGGCATGATCACCCCTACCTGAACCACTCGAACCCTCAGTTCGGCCTCACTCAATTGTGTGACCGATTGGCGGCGCTGTCCTGTTCTCATTCTGACTTCTTGAAATTCGCAGCAGTCGCTCTGCCGCAAATTGGCACATACTTCAATGTGCAATGGGCCGGAATTGCGACTCGGACACCCCCTTGGGCGGTGATCTCGGAGCATGGGATTCGACCCCGAAACGGCCTTCCCAACCAGTTAATGGACGAAGCCCTTGACCGCGACGCAGCGGGCTGGTCCGACATCCAAGGGGACACCGCAGCCGCGATTCCGTTCGCGCCGGGGGATCACCGGGTGCTCTGCCTGTCAGGTGGTCGGCTCGCAGAGGTGCAGTTGCCGGACCTCCAGCTGGTCGGGCGGATTCTGTCCCATGCGTCGACGTTTTTGGGAAGCAGTGAGCGGTTGTCACGGCGGCTGGAGCGTTTGCGCGCCACTTTGGCCATTGCGCGGACATTCGCCAGTGCCCGCGAGCCGCAGGAACTCCTCGAAACCATCGCCCGCGAGGCAACGCGGCTCCTCGACAGCGACCGGGCGAGTATTTTCCTGTGGGACCGGGACCAGAAGCAATTGGTCGCCTGCCCAGCCCTCGGTGTCGAGGGCGGCAAGCTCTGGCTGCCAGATAATCGCGGGATCGTGGGACAAGTCATCCACACCGGCAAGACCGTTCGGGTCGACGATGCGTACGCCGACCCCCGGTTTGATAAGAGTGTCGACCACAAGGGAGGCTACCGCACCCGCACTCTATTATGTGTGCCACTTGAGAACGCAGCTGGGCAACGCATCGGGGCCTTTGAACTCATCAACAAGAACGGTGGACTATTCACCGATGACGATGAGGAATCCCTCTTCCAGTTGGCGATCCAAGTCGCTGTCGCCGTTGAGAATGCTCAGGAACGCGACCTGCTCGTTCGCAGTAATCGCCAATTGACCGAGCAAGTGACCGGCAGCTCGAACATCATCGGCGAGAGCCCGGCGATTCAAGCTCTGCGGGGAACGATCGAACGCCTGGCTGCGACCGATCTGCCCGTGCTGATCACCGGGGAGAGCGGAACCGGGAAAGAAGTTGCGGCTCAAGCTCTCCATTATCGCGGGCCGCGCTCCGGGCACCCGTTCATCGCCGTCAACTGTGCGGCCTTGACCGAAACGCTTTTGGAAAGTGAGCTATTCGGGCATGAAAAGGGGGCATTCACGGATGCCCACGCCACTCACACCGGCAAGTTCGAACTGGCCCAGGGTGGGACGCTGTTTCTCGACGAGATCGGCGACATGACTCCCGGCGGGCAGGCCAAACTCTTGCGGGTGCTGGAAGAAAAGATCATCACCCGCGTCGGAGGCACGCAGGCGATCCCGGTCAACGTCCGAGTCGTCGCAGCCACTAATGCGAACCTGACCGAAATGGTTCGAGAGAAGAAGTTTCGCCAAGACCTCTACTACCGCCTGAGCGTTGTGACCGTCGACATCCCGCCGCTCCGCGATCGCCCCGAGGACGTGATGCCTCTGGCCGAGCATTTCCTGACGCGGTTTTGCCGCCAAGCCAACCGCCCCAAGCTGTCGCTGGCGGACGACGCCCGCAAACGGATGCAGGGGCATCCCTGGCCGGGGAACGTCCGCGAGTTGCGGAACCTGATGGAACGGGTGGCGTTCCTCTCGGCGGGGAAGTCGGTGGAGGTCAGCGACCTCGCCTTCATCCTCAGCCCGCAGAAGGACTCGTTCCAGGATCTCTCGGACGGGTTCGGCCTCGCCGAAGCCAGCGACCGCTTCCAAGTCGAGTACATCAAACGGGCCATCAAACGCGTGCAAGGCAACATGAGCGAAGCCGCCCGCGTCCTCGGCCTGCACCGGTCCAACCTGTATCGCAAGATGCGACAACTCGGGATGGAAGTCGACGAGTCGAAGGCGTGATCCTGCGCGGCATGGGGGGGTAAAGCAGGGTCTCCGCATCTTATCACTTGGCAATTTGCAGGAGCAGAGTCTCCAGGTGGTCGTTACTCCAGCCGGCTTGCTTTCGTTTTCCGGTGATGCT
>JAYTCW010000441.1:0-3079 GCA_043736295.1 Planctomycetota bacterium
CCTTGTCCACATTGACCGCTCGAATGATCATCCATGATCCTCCAAAACCCAGGGAATCACCGATGATAGCTCATTCCATCATGTTCACAGCACTGGGGCAAGGCTCCTGCTGAGCCGCGAACCAAGGAACACGTCAACTTGCGGTAACGGCTCGGCAGGAGCCTCGCCCTCCCGAGGGAGGCGAACCCTCTCAAATTGTCGTTGACGCGACACTACACCACCTTAACCCCGGCCTTCTCCTCGGCGGCACTGCACCGCAGATAGAACGGTTCCAGGCTCCAGCAATCCACTGTCCGACCCTCGCGGAGTTGCCGCGTCCCGATGGTTGCCACATGCCGGGCCTGCGGGGCATCGTACTCGACCGGAAGGCAGGCTGCTTCTGGAAACAGCGACCCGCGCAGCCGCGCGAGTCCCGGCCCGACCACTCGCAGTTCCGGTCGTCGCGCAGCGGCCCAGGCTTCAGCGGGCTCAATCGTGATTTCCCCGACTCGCTCCCAGCGGTCGGCAGTGCGGCGGTACTCCCCGACGAAGAGTTCCCCACGCTGGGCGAGGTCGATGACTGCGACCTCGCTGACCTCAGCCGGGACACCGGTGGCCACCGCCTCGAACGTATTCACGGCTGTCAGCAGGCAGCCCGTGGCATAGGCGAATGTCTTCGCGCACACGACCCCGACCCGCAGCCCGGTGAAGCTGCCCGGCCCGACGCTGATGGCAATTGCCTCGCACTGGTCGGGACTCGAACCACACTCCGCGAACAGGTTCGCCAGTTCCGCCACCAACGTGCGAGCATGCCGCCGCCCCGCCTGAGCGAGTTGCCGCTCGGCCAGCAGCACCCCATCCCGCATCAGAGCGATGCTGCCAGCCATTCCCGAGGTGTCGATTGCGAGGAGCATGGGGGTGAATGCGGAGTGGTGCGGGAACGAAAGTAGCGTGGGCTTTAGCCCACGCGAGAGTGCGAATACACCGAATACGTGGGCTAAAGCCCACGCTACGAATTTGACTGCAATACAGCGGCCCTGAGCGTGTTCTGGAGCAGCATCGCGATGGTCATCGGGCCGACGCCGCCGGGGACGGGGGTGATCGCACCGGCGACCTCTTTCACGGCTTCGAAGTCGACATCACCGACGAGTTTGTCGCCCACGCGATTGATCCCGACATCAATCACCGTCGCTCCCGGCTTGACCATGTCAGCAGTGACGAAATTCGGCTTCCCGATCGCCGCGACAATGATGTCAGCTTGCCGCACAATCTCCGCCAGGTTCTTGGTGCGGCTGTGACAGATCGTCACCGTGGCATCGGCAGCCTGCCCCTTCTGCACCAACAGCATCGCCATCGGTTTGCCAACGATCTCGCTCCGACCGAGGACCACCGCGTGCTTTCCCGCTGTTTCGATGCTGGCATGTATAAGGAGTTGCTGACACCCGCTTGGCGTACACGGCAGGAACCGAGGCCGCCCCTGCACCATCAGGCCGACATTCTCGGCGTGGAAGCAATCCACATCCTTAAGAGGCGTCACCGCATCCAGCACCCGCTGCTCATCAATCTGCTTCGGGAGCGGCAGTTGGACCAGAATCCCGTGCGTCCCCGGATCGGCGTTCAACCGGCTCACCAGCGAGAGCAACTCTTCGGTCGAGGTACTCGCATCGAGCCGATGCAGCGTGCTCTTGATCCCCGCTTTCTCACACGCCGTCTGCTTGTTCCGCACATACACCGCACTCGCCGGGTCTTCGCCGACGAGGACAGCTGCCAAGTGCGGCACAACGCCGGTGTGAGCTGTGAACACTGCCGTCTCAGCGGCGACCTGCGAACGAATCTCAGTGGCGATGGCCTTGCCATCGATCAAACGGGCGGACATCTCTTTGGACTTCCCCAGGAGTTCTCCCAGCACTCACCAGCGCCGGAAACGCACTGTAGCGAGCCAGAATTGCGAGGGATAGCCGCCCCAAAGCCCACCGGTTGCAACCGGTGGGCTTTCACTCGTTTCGTGATCTATACTCTCTCTCTGAACGCAGCATCCCAGGCGTCACACCACCTCCAGAGCCGCCCCCCATGCAAGTCATCCTCACCGCCGTTGGTCCCGACAATCGCGGCCTCGCCGATCCGATCGTGCATCATGTCACCACAGCTGGGGCGAACATCTTTGAAATCCAGATGTACGACCACGACTCGGAGCGGCTGTTCGCGATGATGCTGCGGATTGATTGGCCCGCCGAGGCCGGTTCGATTGCCGACTTGCGAAAGCGGATGCAGGAGATCGGGCGGGAGAAGGGGCTCTCGGTTCGCACCTGGTCGCGCGACGAGTACCAGCGCCCGCCGCGGATTGCCCTCTGCACCACCTACCGCCGTGAGCCGCCGCATGCGATCCTCCGCGATATCCGCGATGGTCGTCTGAAGGCGACCCCCGCTGTGATGATCGGCAACCGCAACACCTGCCGAGGTCTGGCCGAGCAGTTCGATGTCCCCTTCCACAACATCGGCGACGCCGCTGGTGAACCCGACTACGCGGCAATGGCCCAGCTGATCGACCAATACGATGTCGATTACGTCGTGCTGGCCCGGTACATGCGTGTGCTGCCCGCCGACCTGTGCTGGGAGTTCGCGGGCGGGCGGATCATCAACCTGCATCACGGGCTGCTGCCGCCGTTCCCGGGTTTCAAGCCGTACCACGACGCGTTCAAGTGCAACATGCTGACCTACGGAGCCACGATCCACTTCATCGTCCCCGACCTCGACGCCGGGAACCAGATCATCAACCAAAGCACCTTCAGCGTCCGCCCCGGCACCCCCCTCGACCAGATCGTCCGCATCGGCGAATCCGACCACGAACCGACCTGCCTGTCCGAGGGACTGCGAAGAGTCGTCGACCGCGAAGTGGAATTGCACTTCCACCGGGTGGTGCGGGTGAAGACTACGGAGTGAAGACAATGCCTCCCTACTGGATCACCTCCACACTCGCTGTCGGTCCGTTCCTCTCGCCAGCCCGCGTCCCGATGCTGCAAGCGGCGGGCGTCACAGACATCCTCAACGTCAGCGATGCGAGGAGCTACCCAGAGACCTTATCAGCGGGGTTTCGCTCGGT
>JAYTCW010000442.1:0-27199 GCA_043736295.1 Planctomycetota bacterium
GCGTTAGAACACCACCAGCCTAACGAAGACCGACACCACTTTCCTCAACTTCGGTTGCGGCAGAGCCGCGCTGTGAAATCTGTGTACCAATCCTCTGTCTGGGGCGAAAGGTTTCTGGGACAAGGCGATGGACTCTGACTCGATACGCCATGTGATTCAGTGAGAGGCTGCTGGCTGGGGCGAGGAGTGTCGTATTGCCTCGGTGTTTCTCATTTCTGCTGCGCTCGATCAAGTGACATAGGCGGTCCCTTGATTCGGTCCTCCGGAAATTAGAAACGCTGAGGGCGTTCGGTTTTTCATCGGAGTGATGCCGCGAGAATCTCTACGGGGAGCAGCTTCAGGCTTGGGGCAGCCCACATTTCAGGGACACGCCCCCTGTGCCCGGGTGTGCATCAGAAAATTAGGCAGCTGGCTACCTCTGCCCCCTCTCCCCACTGGGTGTGTGACTTTCGGAGAGAATGTGGCTGTGGGGAGAGGGCCGGGGTGAGGGGCTGAGGGCGAGCGATGTGGCCCCCTCACCCCCACCCTCTCGCCCACAATGGAGTCCTCTCGGAATGCAGTGCCGATTGTGGGGGAGAGGGGGCAGAATCTGGCTGGCTGCTGACTTTTCTGACGCACACACCCCTGCGCACTCATCCTCAAAAACACACTTGGCAGAGATCGCCTGCCTGCTTAAACTGTGTGTTCACAACCTGCCTGGTGGTGTAACGGTAGCACGAGGGATTCTGAATCCCTTAGTCGGGGTTCGAATCCCTGCCGGGCAATTTTTGATCGCTGAAGATGAGGAAGACAGGCTGGAAGCCTATCCCACGTCACGGCCCTTCCAGGGTTCGCGTCGTGATCGCCAGTTCGAGGGCTTTCAGCAGTTGTTCCCGGCGGAATGGTTTGTAGATCACCGATTGCAGCCCCATCTGGCGGGCTTTGACGATTGTGTGATTCGAGTCGTAGCCGAAGCCTGCCATCAGGATCACCTGCTGTTTGGGATCGAACTCGCGCAGGCGGCGGAACATCTCGTCCCCCTTGAGGTCGGCCAGCCGGATATCGGCGATGACGACATCGTACTTGTGAGTCCGGGCCATCATGAGGGCCCCAGCTCCCTCTGGAGCGGTCTCGACAATACACCCGAACCGTCCCAACAGTTCATGGCCCGAACGACGAATGTCCTTATCTCCATCGACGATTAAGAGCCGTTTCCCCTTCAGCAGGCCATAGGCCAGCGTCTGTCCCAGGCTCTGGCCGCCACACGCCACGATTTCGTCACCAACTTGGAGGATCGACTTCCGGATTTCCCGGACATGATCGAGAATCTGCTGCAAGCGTTCTGCGACACGCGGATCTTCGCTGGTCATTTTTTCCTTGAGCCAGGTTGCATCGTTGAGGATCTCATCGACGGGGTCGGCCACCTCGCACAGGATTCGTGTGGTGTTTTCGGCGACGGTTGTCGCTTGCTCCGCCACGAGCAGTTCCAGCGTATTCAGAGCCTGGGCCACCTCTCGGCAGAAGAGTTCCAGAAACTGCAAGTCGTTGTCGCCAAAGGCTCCCGGACGAGGGCTTTCCACGTTAAACGTCCCGAGGATTTCATTTCGCAGGACGAGCGGAACCGTAATCGAACTTCTCGCCCCTGCCGCCCCTGGGATGTATTTCCCATCCGACTCTGTATCCAAACACAAGTAGCTGCGCCCGGTGGCAGCCACGAATCCGGTGACGCCGTTTCCTTCCGGACTGGCATACAGTTCACGGTCGACGGCGGTCTGTTCGAAGCCCACAGCTAATAGCAACTTCAGTTGCCCCGTCTCCCGTTCCAGGAGCCGAATTTCGACTGACTCATACCCCAGAATGTCTTTGGTGTAGTGGAGAATCTTGGATTTCAGTAGCTCGATCCGGTCTTCCTCGGACAGATCGGTCACTTCGTCTGGCTGGAGGTCGCCGAGTTCTGATCCTGCCCGATAGATGGCATCGAGCTTCTGCCGTTGGATGTATTCCAACGAGGAGTCGCGGACGATCACGATCAGGTTCGCGGGGATTTCCTCCTTCGCATTACAGAGCGGAGTCACTTCGAGGGACAAGTAACACTTGTCCCCCAAGCGCATGATGGTCGAAGCCGGCTCACCACTGCCAATCGCCGAGGAGAGCGGATCAAAGTCCGGTCCGAGAATGTCATTCGTCGGAAAGGCGTCAAAGAACCTCTCGCCAACAACAGTCTTGTCCCGGCCCGAGAGTGCCTGCAGTTGACGATTGCCCCAGACAATGCGGGTGTCGAGGTCGAGGAGGGCAATCCCATCGGGGATCTGTTCCAGCAATCCTCCGGCCTCTAGGACGAGCGAGGTGGGACACCGGCCGACCTGTTGCAGGAGCAGTGCGTCGACCGGCTGGGACCGAAGTCGATCCAGAGCTTCGCTCAACGAAGGGGCACAAATGACTTCACATTCGTTCCCCAAGGGGATGCGGAACTCCTGGTCCCCGACCACCAACACCGTCGGACGGTTCACGGCACACTCCTGCGACATCACGCGGTCCGGGTCTGCTCCGGTCACTCACGTCTCGAATGGATTGTAGGACTGAAAGAGCGTGGGGAGAACCGTTGAGCGATGCAAGTTGAGCGTTGAATGTCAGAAAGCCCACCGGTCGCCACCGGTGGGCTTTTGTTCTTACTGACAACTGAATACTGAGAACTGAACACTCCCTACAAAAAAAACCGCCACCCTGCGGAGAGACAGGGTGACGGTCTAGCGGAGAGTACGCTGTGAGAAGGTCTTACTCAGGCAGGCCGAGCAGTTCTTCTTCTTCTTCCTGGATGATGATTCGTGGAGTGACCATCATCATCAAGCTGGCGGTTTCACGACCTACACCGGAGTTGCGGAACAAGCGGCTGATGTAGGGGATCTTGTTCAGGATCGGCACCCCCGCCATGTTGCGGCCTTCACTCAGCGACTTCACGCCGCCGAGGAGAACCGTTCCACCATCGGGAACGCTCACCACGGTGGTCACGCTGACAATCGCGACGATGGGCAGCTGAACTGCGGCGGCCTGACCGCCGCCACCGTTCTGACCTTGCTGACCTTGTTGGCCACCTTGTTGGCCACCTTGTTGGCCACCCTGCTGACCACCTTGTTGACCACCCTGTTGACCCTGCTGTCCGGCTTGTCCAGCTCCCTGTCCGACGCCACCCCCAGCGAAGGAGAAGGTCTGCACGTCGGTCACGTTAGAGAACTGCGGCAGCACGGCCAGTCGCACATAACGGCGGTCCGCAGAGACCACCGGCTGAACTCGCATCGTCACCCCTTCGTTGATGGTCGTCAGCTGGGGCTGGAAGCCGATGCTGAATCCCGAGGAAACGGGAGTCAGCGAGGTGACGAACGGACGATCCACACCGCTACGGACCGTAGCCGTAATTCCGTTAAAGGTCGTGACCTTTGGAGCGAGCATGATGTTCGACCGGCGATCGCCCTGAGCGGCCCGCACAAACAGGAAGGCTTCCACATCACTCAGGATGGCCATGCCGAACTGGATACCCGCACCCGGATCAAAGTTGCCGAACGAGGGAGCTGCCAGATCGAACGAGCCTTGCCGGAACGGGATGTCCAGGTCACCACTGAATTGTCCGGGAGCACTCATCCCGACGACTGTCCGAGCGGGCCAGCTGTCGCGACCGACGACGTTAATTTGCGGACCGGGAGCAAACGGCCCCACCGCCCCGAGGTTACCCGCCGCTGCCTGGCCGCCCGCTTGGCCCCCTTGTTGGCCCCCTTGGCCCCCTTGGCCCCCTTGAGCGGCCTGACCGGCCCCTCCGGCTGAACCGTTGACTGGATCAACGAGCCCGAAGGATCGCAACGGGTTGAACGAGGAGTCGGTCGACGGGCCACCCACGGTATCGTTGACGTTGAAGTCGAAGTCGACCCCGATCTGCTCGAAGAACCGATCACTGACGGTGATGTAGCGAACTTCGATCGTTACCTGCAAATCCTGCAACCGCCGGAGTTGACTCAGCAGGTCAGCGATTTCCTGATGGACACGCTGGGTCTGACGCACGACCAGACTCAAGGTGCTTTCATGGTTCGAGATGGAGGCTTGACCGCCATTCTCTTCCCAGGAATCGGGATCGACCGTAGTCATAATCAGATCGGACAGAGCCCGGAAATTGTGACCGTCGATTCCCTGGTCATTGCTGACTCCGGGCAGCGAAGAGTTGGTGGGCAGCAGCGAATTGCCTCCGCCAGCTGGCACCTGAGCCATCCCTCCGAAGCCAGCCACCGAGTACGGACTGCCAATCGGCTGGGCCACGGAGACTTGTGGCTGATGGGCCGACAACGGCACGATCAGGTCGGCCACTTGATACACCACCGGCTTCATTTCACCCTGGCGACGATTCTTGCTGGTGATCATCAGCACTTCGTTCTCGACGATGTAGTCGAGGTGCAGCTGCTCCAGCATCAGGTTCAGGGCACTTTCGAGACGGATCCCATCCACGCTGATCGTGACGGGCGTACTCTCGGTGTTGCCTTCTTCGTTGAGTCCTTCGGAGTCGAGGCTGATCCCGATTCCCTGGGAGTCGGCGATGTGAGCCAGCACTTCCTTGAGCGGCATGTTATCGAAGTGCAGTGAAACCGGCGTCTTCAGAGAGGCGTAGACCCGCTCCTCGACGGGGCTGTGTAACCGATTATCTCTCGGCGTGCCCTTGCGGTTCTTCTTGATGTCTTCCCAGTTCTTGGCGTGATCAATCAATCGCCCGCCCGCCAGCGGATTGATGGCCGACTGTTCCACTTCGTCGAGCGTCTTATAGAAACTCTCTTCCTTATCCGACTTGAGACGTTCGATCTGATCGTTCCGCATGGCGAACTGAGACTTCAGTTCCATCTGGACCACGACCGCGTTGTTCGGATCGAGTTCCTTGGCCTGCTTGGCGACGGCGTGAGCCTCGGCAAATCGGCGCTGTTGCTCCAGATCGTTGAACTTCTCGACCAGAGTGGCCATTTCCTGCTCGACACGGACACGGGTTTGAATTTCCCGTTCGACCAGATCACGAGTCTCTGCGTTCTTCCGCTCCAACTCAATCACTGGAGCGTGCTGCTTCATGTAGGACTCGACGCCCGACAGCGAACTGCGGACCGACCCCACCAGCGGCTCCACTTGCTCGGGTGCAAACCCGCTCGCCTCAATCGCAGCGAGTTGTCCTTCCAGGAGCGCCTTCGCTTCTTCCGGCTTACGCTCACGCAAGCGTTCCGCCCGGAAGACCGAGTTCAAGGTCTCCGTTCGCAGCTTGTCGAACTTGGCTTCGTGTCGTTGCACGGTCGCATCGAGGTTACTCGTATCGGAAGCTGTCAGGTCTGCTCCGTCCAAAGCCTGTTCGCCGCTAACCTGCTGAATCTTATTGTTCCGGGGAGCCAACTCTCGCAGCTTGTCTTGCAACTGCTGCTGGCGATAACCATCGAGCTTCTCGCCGGATTGGTAGGCCGCCAGGAAGGCTTCGTAGGCGTGGGTTCGATCACCCTGACGCAGAGCATCGATCCCCTGGTTGTACAGTTCCAGAGCCGACCCACCGGCGATCACTGGAGAGCGATCAAATCCGGCCTCGGCAGTCAGAACCCCGTTCGGGCGTGCTGCTGGAGTGGCCACGGGAGCCCCGCTCGACCGATCGATCTCGGCCAGCATCATTTCCGGGGTGTCCTCGAACAGCTCGTAGGTCACGTTGTATTCAGCGGCAGCTTGAGCCTTCGACCGGGCGACATCGGCTTGGCCGGCTTCCAGAGCGGAACGTGCTTCCTCGATCAGTGAAAGAGCCGCCTGCTTCTGATCCTCAATGCTCAGCGCGGACTCATTCGTCACGACCGACTGATTCGGACGACCGGCGACGAGCCGCTCCATGTCCTCGCGAACCATCTCGGGGCGGTCATCGAATGTCTCATAGGCCACATCCAGGCTTTCAGCGGTGGCGACGAGCTGCTGGGCCTTCTTGAGATTCCCGGACTTCAGCGCTTGCCGAGCTTGGACGATGAGCTGGTCGGCCTGGGCCTTCTTGTCAGAGGCCACAACCGGCTGCCCACCGGCCTGACGGGTGGCAGCGATGGACGCCCGGCTTTCGGCAGCACGGATCTCTTGCAACACGAGGTCGGGGCGATCGTCGAAGATCTCATAAGTGACATCGAGTTCCGCAGCCTGCGTCGCCTTTTCTTTGGCAATCTTGAGATTGCCCGAACGCAGAGCCTGCTGGGCCTCCGCGAGCAGTTGCAAGGCGGCCTCATGGGACGCCTGGCCCTCATTTCTGCTGGCAGCTGGAGTGACTGGTTTGCGAGTTCCGGTGATGACGACCGACTTGGAACGCCGCTCAATTTCTGCGAGGACATGCTCGGGGTGCTCGTCGAGCAATCCGTAGGTGACATCCAGTTTCTGAGCTTCTTTGGCAAAGGCGCGGGCCTCTTCCAGTTGTCCCTTGTCCAGGCACTCGCGTGCCAGTGTGACTAATTCCTGAGCCTGTGCATTCAGGCTGAGATCGCCTTTCGGAGCTGGCGATTCCGCTGTTTCGGAAGCGGGAGCCTCGGAGGTTGCCCAGTTGGCCTTGGGGGGCCGGGCGGCAGATGCGAATGTGTCGGACGGTCCATCCGGGCTGGCGGCCTGCTTGCGAGCCAGATCGGCGAGGACATGCTCCGGACGAAGATCGAAGTTGCCGTACTCGACATCAGTGGCACTGGCCTGTTCGATCTTCTGCTTGGCCGCCGCGAGGTCGCCTCGTTGGACATCTTCGCGAGCTTCGGTCAGGAGGGCCTGAACGTAAGCGTGCGGGTCATCGGTGGCCGAGACCTGCTGCACGCTGTCGGCAGCTCCGTTCTGTGCGAACTGGACCTCCGAGGAAGGCCCCTGGATCAGAGCCAGCAGTTCGGTCGGCGTCTGCTCATTCTCCTGGAAGGACAACTTCCAGTGCCGAGCCATCTGTTCGGCCTTGCGGGCCTCGACGGCGGCGTCTTCGCTCTTTCCACTCCGCAGAGCGAGGCGAGCCTTTCGCATGTGGTCCTCGACCTCGCGACGATTCACGTCAGAAGACTTCGCCGTCTTGGACGACTTGGTCCCATCGGATGAACCCGCACGATAGCGATCAAACGGATTCGGTTCGGACACCGTCTCCTGGGCATTGGTCTGGGTGTTGATCCAGACGCTGGCGGCAACCAGACCGCCGCAGGCGATCAGGCCGAGGAAACGCTTGAGCGTCCGGCCCATCGTGGGGGCGGTGTCCGCATTCCGTGAAGAAGAAGTTTTTCGCGCCATAGAAGCACCAGCCTGGAGTTCCGGGTTTGGAGTCGATCCGGAGAGACGACTTGATCGAATCAGGATTTCGGAGCAGCCAGTCTGTGGGGGGCACAGAGTTGGTTGAGGAAAAATCTCGTTCGTTCGAAGCGTGTTCCGACCTGAATTCGTGAAGGGAGACCGAGGTGTGTCCGTTCGAGGGTGCTGATGTACCGGATATTTTTCCGAAGGGTCAAGATGGCTCACGGAAAAAGAAGAGCCTCCTGCAGAAATCCGCCGATTGCCGACTTTTGTTCGGCCAGACCTGCCGAAATTGAGCAATTATCGAGCCTGCGGAGAGCGCCACGCAGGCACCAGCGTGCTTGCCCTCCACCAGCACACCCCGATAACCTGCCTCATCACGAGTGGCCAAAGAGAGGCCGCCTGAGCGTCGAAACGCTTCCATCGCCCGAACCTTGTCATGAACTGCCCGACTGATGATGCAGCTGCA
Source organism: Planctomycetota bacterium (assembly GCA_043736295.1). GTDB lineage: Bacteria > Planctomycetota > Planctomycetia > Planctomycetales > Planctomycetaceae > TH-plancto1. The sequence continues at coordinate 7,727 of JAYTCW010000442.1, forward strand.
TGGAGTGGAGATCGTCGACACGTTTGCCGAGGCGTTTTCCATGTCGGGAACGCGGCTGATCGTGACTGCGGTTTCGGAGCGGTGGGCGATCGTGGCAGCCAACGAATTCTGCGGCAATGCGACCAGCGTCATCGGCTGCGATGTCGAGGCCTCGATTGAACGCATTCTGCCTCCGGAAGCGACACCGGACGGCAGGCCGGGAGCCACCGTTCTGGCTTTTGCCTTCAGTCGGGATGCGCTGTCGGTGGCTGTCTCCAACCGCATCGGGCAGTGTATTATGACTTGCCCGACGACGGCCTGCTTCAACGGCGTGCCCGTGTGCCCGCAGGAAAAACGGATCGCAGTCGGTGGCAACCTGCGGTTCTTCGGCGACGGGTTCCAGTCCTCCAAGAAGATCGGCGAGCAGCGGATGTGGCGGATGCCAACGATGGACGGCGAGTTCGTCTGTGATGACAAGTTCGGCACATTCACCGGGGTGGCGGGCGGTAACCTGCTGCTCGTGGGCAAAACGCAAGCCGCCGCACTCGCCGCTGCGGAAGCGGCCAGCGACGCGATCTCAGCGGTGCCGGGCGTCATTCTGCCGTTCCCCGGGGGCATTGTCCGATCGGGGAGTAAAGTCGGCTCGATCTACAAGAAGCTCAAAGCTAGTACGAACGAAGCGTATTGCGCGACGCTCAGACCGCTCTCAAAAACCGAACTCCCCGAGGGAGCGAACGCCGTCTACGAACTGGTGATCGACGGCGAGAATTTCGAGCTGGTGAAGACCGCCATGCGCGAGGGATTACATGCCGCCTGCAGTGTCCCGGGCCTGATGCAGGTCACTGCCGGGAACTACGGCGGCAAGCTGGGGAAGCATCACTTTCATTTACGAGATTTACTGGACTGAGGCGAGCTGCCCGTGAAGTCTGGCGGGACGCGAAGTCTGGCCGCTCGCCGATTGAACAAAGTGGCTGTTCTCTGGGGTGCGTACATGTTCCCTGACTCTTCGCTTGCCGCCATCGCCTCAATCCTTCAATCTATGCCCGAGTTGCTCGCTTCCCGATTCTCATAGAACGCACCATGTTGAAACGCCCTCTCGGTCGCACGGGACTGGAACTGCCCGTACTCTCCTTCGGAGCTTCGTCTCTGGGGCAGGAGTTCCGGCAGGTCGACATCGGCGAGGCCCTCAAGAGTGTCCCGACCGCCATCGAATGCGGTCTGAACTTCATCGACACCTCCCCGTTCTACGGTCGCGGGATGTCCGAGGTGCTGCTGGGAGTCGCTCTCCGCGGCATCCCGCGCGACACCTACATCCTCGGCACCAAGCTGGGGCGGTACAGTGGCAAACATTTCGACTTCTCGGCCCGGCGGGTGGCCGAGAGCGTCGATATCAGCCTCGAACGACTCGGCGTCGAGTACCTCGACATCATGCTCTGTCACGACCTCGAATTCGTCGAGATGTCGCAGATCGTCGAAGAGACCCTGCCCGCACTTCGCGAGCAGCAGCAGCTCGGCAAGGTGAAATTTGTGGGCGTCAGCGGCTATCCGATGAAGATGTTCCGGTACGTCCTCGACCGGGCTCCGCTCGATGTGGTGCTGTCGTATAACCACTACACGCTCCAGAACACGATGTTCGGCGACCTGATTCCGTACCTCAAGGAGAAGGGAGTCGGCATCATGAACGCAGCTCCGTTCTCGGCCCGACTGCTGACGAACGATTCGCTGCCGTCCTGGCACAAAGCGACTCCCTTCGTGCGCGAGACGGCGAAGAAGGCCGCCGACTTTTGCCGGAAACAGGGCGTCGACATTGCCCAGCTGGCCTTGCAGTTCTCGGTGGCGAACCCCGAGATCAGCACCTGCGTCACCGGCAGTGCGAACCCGAACCGCATCCGCCAATGGGCCGAGTGGGTCGAGCAGCCACTCGATCTCCAACTCCTCGCCGATGTGCAAAAAATCCTCCTGCCGATCCACAACTGGTACTACACCGAAGGCCGCCCGGAAAACAACGACCCCCTCCTCACCGTTTAACCGCGACGCGAAGGCTCTGCGCAGCGGAGCGCTCCCCGTTCCCCGACAACGCCGCCCCAACACATCCAGCCTCGCCAACAATCAGCGGAGCCATATCCTTCGTACTATTGAAGAGCAGGAACCGTTTCTAGAGCCTTGTCAACGCTAGGATTGGGGGTTGAGCCAGGCCCGCCCGGGAGGGCGAAGCTCCTGCTGAGCCGCGAGCCAGGGGACACGCCCACTCGCGGTAGCGGCTCGGCAGGAGCCTCGCCCTCCCGAGGGTGGAGTACCCCAAAATTAAGACTTGACGGGGCACTTGTCATTTCTCGTACGAGCAGAGCAAGAAATGGTTTCCCCCACCTTTGCTGGCCCCCCAAGATCGGGCGGAACGGATGTGAGCGCCCATTCGACAAATCCACCGCGCCGCGTCATTCGCTCGACTCTAAATCCGGTCCAGCGAATCAATCCACTGCACCAGTTGCCTGACCGTCGCCTCATCCAGACCATCGCCCTCGGGGGCGGCCAGTTCGAGTGTTGGCAGCTTCTTCTCGTGGAAGTTCTTCAGCGTGTTCTTCGTCGCCCGCAATCGGGAAGAACCCGAGCGGGGCAGGATCACGAACTGCTGCCGCTTGCCGACATCGTTGTCCGGAGGAGCCACGCCCAACCCGGAATCAATCGCGATCCCCGCCCGGAACTTGTCCTTCAGTTTCAGCGCGGCGAGCAAGGCGAACTCGCCCCCCTCTTGCTCACCCATAATGACCACCCGCTGGCGATCGATCGCATACTTGGCCATCAATCGCTCCAGCATCGCCTTTAGCAGCGGGCCGTCCCCGCCCGACCAGCTGCCATCGGCTAGCAGACCCGCGAAGATTAACCCGCGTTCTTCGCACGCACTCCGCCAGAGCTTCAGCTGTTCGGCCTCTCCGGTGCGGCCCTCGGGGTGAATCCAGACGACGAGTCCGTACTCCTTCGGCTGGGTGGTCTCCGGGACGTAGACCCAGTACTTTCGGCCCTCGGTGCCGGGGAGTGTCTCATCGAGACGACCCGTCTTGGTGGGGACTTTCTCTTTCTCCGCAACTGGCCCCGTGTCCGCGGCGAGATCGAGCGGAGCTGCGGGGTTCAGGACGGCCAGCACCAGTGTGACTTCCTCGGTGGCCCCGGATTTACGGCGTACAGTGGCTTTCGTCGAGGCGCCAACTCGCAGTGCTTCGACGAGCCCGGCCAGCTGAGTAGCCGAGGTGATCTCGGTCCCGTTAAATGTCTCGATGATGTCCCCCGCGACCAGCTTGTCCTGGGCCGCTGGCGAGTCGGCGAAGACATACCGCAGCGTGACGCCCTTCGTGTCGCGGGCCACCGTCCTTGCAGGGAGTATCCCCAGCATCGGGGGTTCCAGCGGAGCGATCTCCGCTGCCAAGGTCAGTGACAACGGCAACTCTTTGTCATCCCGCTTCACGACCAGTTTCAGTTCACTTCCAGCTGCCAGTGGACCGAGGATCGTCTTGAGTTGCGGGATCGTGGCGATCGGCTTTCCATTGGCCTGGGTGATGAGATCGCCCGCTTTGAGTCCCGCCTTCTCAGCGGGTGAGTTCGGACGGATTTCGCCCGCGATGGCCGCTCCGGAGACTGGTCCCTTGTCGGCAAACATCACGCCCATGCGACCGGGGCGGATGTTCTCCCCCTTCCGCAGCGTATCGAGTTGCAGGAGGATCTCTTCGAGCGGCACCGCAAAGCCAATCCCGGCGTCGTACCACTCGACCCCGGCGGCTTCGTCGTCGCCTTGGGGAGACATCGGGACCAGGATGCCGATGCACCGTCCCTGCAAGTCGATCAGTGGACCGCCGTAGTTGGCGGGCGAAATCTTGGCGTCGGTCTGGACCGCCTTGCCCCAGATGCGGTTGAGGGCACTGAGAATCCCGACCGACAGATTCGGGAACGACACGTCATACGTCCGGCCCAGCGCGATCGTCCATTGCCCGACTTGTAGCTCTTGGCGGGGAGCCGGGACCAGCGGGGTCAGTCCGCCCTGTTTGATCTTGATGAGCGTTACCTGCCGCACCAGATCGGACGCGACCACGTCCGCCGGGAACTTTCGTCCGTCCCCCAGGGTGACAATGATCGAACTTGGCTGGGACGAGAAGTTGAACGAGCTGGTGATGATCTCGCCGTCCGCCGAGACGACCACCCCCGTGGTCGGCCCCGTCCCCGCGATCATCTCGCCGACCACATCCAGCCCGCCGATCGTCTGAATCTGCACGATCGAGGGATCAGCAATCGCCGTCGCTGCCTTGAAAGCTTCCTCTTCGAGGGCCTCCACATCCGGGGCCTGGGCCAGGAGTGGTGTGGCCAGTCCTCCGAGTAAGATGAAGCTCAATAGCCATCGCGCCCAGAGCGACCGAAAGGGGAAGCAGCGATAGTGACACATGGAGATCTGGTCGTTCACGAGTCGTCCTTTCATCCTCAACCTCCCTCGCTGGAGGGCACCGCAGTCCGCATTCTATCAGTGTTCGCCGAATATGGGATGCGTCTCTGTGGGTTCGATTCCGATCCAGAGATTCCTGGCAACGTCTGCGGCCTGCGCAGGGTCCATGCGAACCTGTGGAGTTGTGGAAACCACCCCGAAATTGCTAGGCCAGCGCTGTCAACACAATGGAACGATAGGCCATGTCGCTCCGCGACTTGCATTCCGCAAACGGCTAGCCCTTTCCTCCGTGGGTTCCCTCAATGCGTTGTACAGGTCGAGGATGTCGTTGCGCGCGGATGCGCTCCACTTTGAAGGCTTCGCGTCGTCGCTGAACGGGCGACCGGCGCTAACCGGCATCTCTCTTGGAGTGCGGATGCGCACTCTCGTACGTTTCTTTCAACCGCTTCGTACTCACGTGCGTATAAATCTGCGTCGTAGTCAGGCTCTTGTGGCCGAGGAGTTCTTGCACGCTGCGGAGATCCGCTCCCCCGTCGAGCAGGTGCGTGGCAAACGTATGCCGCAACGTGTGCGGCGAGACCTTTTGTTGCAGGTGGCAAGTCTGGATGTGCGTCTCCAGCATGCGCCCGATGCTGCGGGTGGTCAGGCGTTTGCCAAACTTATTCAGGAAGATCGCGGCGACCTCGTGTGGCTTGCCAGTCGGCGACTCGACGCGGACCTGCATCCAATCGTCGAGAGCCTTCGCGGCGAACGTGCCGATGGGGGTGATGCGTTCCTTCTTCCCCTTACCACGAATCCGCAGGATGTTCGCGTCGCGGTCCCAATCCTCGACGTTCACGCCGACCAGTTCGGCCACTCGCAGACCGGCGGAGTACATCACTTCCAGGATCGCCCGGTCGCGCAGACCCGCTGTGGTGTTCGCCGGAGGGGCCTCCAGCAGCTTGACGATGTCCTCGGTGGTCAGGAAGTTCGGCAGCTTGCGTCCGACGCGGGGGGTGCGGAGAGCCTTGGCCGGGTTGTTCGGCGTGATCCCCTCGCGCGTGGTATACCGAAAGAAGCTGCGGAGGCAGGCCAGTCGGCGGGCGATGGTGGTGCGGGCGTACTGGCACTCGTGCAGGTAGGTCACGTACCCGCGCAGCACCGGGATCGTGATCTGGTCCGGCGGCGGCTCGACGCCGACGCGCTCGGTCAGGTACTCGCCGAAGCTGTTGAAGTCATCCTTGTAGGACTTGAGCGTATGCTCGGACGAGTTGCGTTCGATCCGCAGGTAGCGCAGGAAGCCTTGGATCGCGGATTGCATGGGAAGTTTTCAGTCATCAGTGGTCAGTTTTCAGTGAAAAAGCCCAGGGGTTGCAACCCCTGGGCTTGGACGACATTTTACGCGGCCCGGCGGAAGGGCGTCTCGTCCTCATCAACAGCGGTCTCGCGCAGCTTGCGGACCTTCTGGCTCAGCACAGCGGCGTCGTACCAGGTAAAGCACAACTCGGGATCGGCGGCGAACTTGCCGAGGGTTTGCAAGACCTGTGGAGTGCTTTGAGTGTCGTAGAGAAAGACGAACCGCTCGCCGTCCTTGACCAAGGCTAATACGTTCAGGCTGCGTTCCATCGCGCCACACTCCCTTGCGACTCGGCGGGCTGTCGCGGGTGGGGGGAAGGCCCCAGCCCGGAAGGAACGACGCCCCCGCCGAAACGTCTGTGAGGGGTATCGGACGGGGGCGTGGGGAGTGCCGCCTCGCTCCCGGAATGAGGAGCGGAATCCCCTGCCCGGCGGGTGCGAGCGCGCTCAGGGTGCCACGGCAGTCAGAATCGGACGGACTGGGAGTCTCTCTCTGACTGGTACAGCTTGACTGACCGAACGAGTTCGCGACTGCGATATTGAAGCATCCACCCAGGCGATCATCGCCAAGCTTCCCTCATTCCGCACCCACGGGGCTGCCATAACCCAGCCCGGAGCAAAGCGATACACGGGATCGCCGCCCCAAAGGCAGGGGGCAGGGGGCAGGGGGCAGGGGCAGGGGTCAGGGGCAGGGGTCAGGGGTCAGGACGCTGGCTGATTCGGCAGCGGCAACTCATCCAGGAGTGCATCCCAGGCGGCGTGGGCATCGCGGCGGATGGGCTCCAGCTTGTGTTGCCAGTTCATATCCCACGATTGACCCGGCACCCATTCCGCCCCGCGTTCCGGGATGCTGACAATGGTCTGGGCCATGACGGAGCTGGCTTTTTGCGCCCACTCGACGGATTGCACGGCCACGTTCGAACTCGAAGGCGTTCGCGCGGCCCACTGCTCACTCGGGGGGGCTTGTACCGGATTATTTCGCGGGCGGACCGCCACCTCCGCCGTGGGAGAATGCGGGATCGAGACAATCAGAGCCCCAATGACCAACATCACTCCGACCACCGACAAGGCAATGGCCCACGGTCGCTGGGCTGGCGAGCGGAAATCCCGCCAGCTCTGCTCCACATAGGCTTTCAGCGCCGGAGAGGCGGCGGCTTCAGACGACACCACTGACGGTGCCACGGGGAACAACTCGGCCAGCACGCGATCGGTGAAATCGACCTGCGGCAGGCCAGACTGCCAGTCGTCGACAGCCCGAGTCAGCAACGAATACTCGGCCCACTCCTGGCAGCACGCCGAATTCGAGCAGGTCGTTCCATGCGCCCGCACCTCCCCCGAGACGGAATCGGCATGCGATTCGACCGCTTGGCCCAGCAACGATTGAAACAAGGAACATTGCATGATTCAGTCCGCCGTCACTCCACGCCGTTGTAGCTCTTCCGCCAAAATCTTCCTCGCCCGGTGCAGCCACGTCTTCACCGTTCCTGTCGGAACGTGCATCAGATCGGAGATCTCCTGTACCGACAGCTGTTGCACGTGGAAGAGCGTGAAACATTGCCGGTAATCATCGCGGAGGGTGTCGACCGCCCGCTGGACCTCCTCGGCGATGCCGCCCGAGGGGGGGCGACCGTTCGATTCGGCTTCCGGCAACGTCTCCATGACGACAGGACGCCTGCTGCGGCGTTCGAGTGCGGTGCGGCACCGATTCGCGGCAATCCCCATCAACCACGGCTCAATCGGGCGAGTCTGATCCCAGGTCGCCAAATGCCTGACCGCTCGCACGATCGACTCCTGCGCCACATCTTCCGCATCCTGCCGATGACGCATCATCTGCAAGCACAACGAAAAGACGAGTTGCTGGAACCGACCCACAAACGTCCGCAGACATTCAGCGTCACCCGCCAGACACCGGCGAGCGAGTTCTTGGAGATTGTCCGACCCGGTCAAGGTCACTCCTTTGCATGTTTACCCGAGAATACGGGGAGCGGTTTCAGCGGCTTCTCTCCGTTCCGCAGTTTCAGATCGGGAGGGCGAAGCTCCTGCTGAGCCGCGAGCCAGGGGCGACGTTTTCTCCCGAGAGCGGCTCGGCGGGAGCCTCGCCCTCCCGAGATGGCTCTCCAAATTCAAGCTCTCACCCTACCGCTGGATCGATTCCCGCACCAGATTCCGGGCCGCCTTGAAGGCATGTCGCACCGAAAACAGCCGAGTCTCAATCTGCTCCTCCGAGTAATAACGACCCGGCTCGCTATGCGGCAGACCCGCCAAGGCGATCGTGAGCGGCATCAGGTCTAGGAATTCCTTGTAGCGGCGCTGAAGATCGGATTGAGCATTCGCAGCTGGGGCTGGAGCATCGGACATGGCAACAACTCCTCGACAGAGGGAACGGGAATTCGAAAGGTCTCGCAGACGGGTTCCTGAGAGGATACCGGCTGTGCGGAGTTGGAACCAGTGGTCCAGCAGCGTGGGGCACGTTTTCGACATGCCCGTAGCTTACGTCGCTCCGCGACTGAGATTCCTCCTGCGGGACGCCCTTTCGAGTTTCGGATGAGTGGGGGCATTTGGCAGGCGGAATGCGAGTCGCGGAGCGACATCGCCTACGGGCACGTCGGAAACGTGCCCTACGACGGGGCTAAAGCTCGAAGCGGTGGCTTGACTCGAAATTGAAATTCGGATCGATTTTCCTGCAACAGTCTTCAGGGGAACTACGTCATAATGGGGCGGCACCTGCGGGTGAGAGCGAGAACCCATTGCTGGGTTCTGGCCGGATGGATCGTCAACGGGGGATCATAATGCAACGACTACTGGCGTTTTGTGTCGGGCTGAGTGTGCTGGCTTTCGCCCAGGTGGCCGGGGCCCAGGGGTTTCTGATCAGCAACGATCACTCGCATCGCATGCCCCGTCCGTGGCCACTGCCGACCCCCGACCCGTCGGCGATGACCTGCCAGGTCAAGGAACTGTCGATCCAGGCTCGGCTCAAGGACCAGGTGGCCCAGGTGCAGGTCTCGCAAACCTTCCTCAACACCGGCTCGCGGCAACTCGAAGCCCAGTTCGTCTTCCCGCTCCCTTATGACGGGGCGATCGACACGCTGACGCTGATGGTCGACGGGAAAGAGTACCCGGCCCAACTGCTGTCCAAAGAAGACGCCCGTGCCCGGTATGAGGCGATCGTGCGGTCCTCGAAAGACCCGGCTCTGCTCGAATGGATGGGCCAGGGGCTGTTCCAGACGAGCGTCTTTCCGGTGCCAGCAGGCCAGACGCGGACGGTCACACTGCACTACAACCAACTGCTGAAGAAGGACCGGGGGACGACCGACTTCCTGTTCCCGCTGAGTACGGCGAGATACACGACTAAGCCGCTAGAGAAGCTCGACCTGCAAGTCTCGATCGAGTCGTCGATCTCCATCCGCAACGTCTATAGCCCCTCACATGCACTCACCATCGAACGCCCGGACGAGGACCATGCGGTCGTCAAGTTCTCGGCCACGAACTCGGTGCCGAGCAGCGACTTCCGGCTCTTCTTTGATGTGAACCCCGACAAGCTCGGGACCAGCCTGCTCAGCTATCGGCCAAATGCCAATGAGGACGGGTACTTCCTCCTCCTGACGACGCCGCAAGTCCCCAAGCAGAACGAGCAACTCCCGAAGACGGTGCTGTTCGTCGTCGACAAATCGGGCAGTATGCAGGGGGAAAAGATCGAGCAGGCCAAGTCCGCCATCAAGTTCGTGCTCAATAACCTCAAGGAGGGCGACACCTTCAACATTGTCGCCTACGACACAGCTGTCGAGACCTTCCGTCCCGAACTGGAGCGGTTCAACGAGGAAACCCGCAAGCAGGCGACCGGGTATGTCAACGGCCTGTTCGCGGGCGGCGGGACTAACATCAACGACGCCCTCAAGGCAGCGCTCGAGCAGATCAAGGACAAGTCGCGACCGACGTTTGTGCTGTTCACGACTGATGGATTGCCGACGGTGGGCGAACGGAGCGAGCCGAAGATCGCGCAGACAGCTCGCGAAGCCAACAAGGCGGGAGCCCGCATGCTGAACTTCGGCGTCGGATACGATGTGAATAGCCGCCTGCTCGATCGGCTCGCACGCGAGCATTCCGGGGCCAGCGAGTACGTGCGCCCCAATGAAGATATTGAAGTCCATGTCAGCAAGGTCTACAACAAGATCTCCGCACCGGTCCTGGCTGATGTCGAAGTGAAGTTCGAGTTCGACAAGGTGGAAACCGAGGCTGGCCCCCCCGTGAACCGCATCTATCCCGCCGACAAGTTCGACCTGTTCGCAGGTGAGCAAGTCGTCGTGGTCGGTCGCTACCGCCACTCGGGCGTGGCCAAGGTGGTCATCGCTGGCCACGTCGGCGAGCAGCAGTCGAAGTTCGACTTCCCCGTCGACTTTGCCCAGGCCTCGTCGACTTCGAGCTATGGCTTCGTCGAGAAGCTGTGGGCGATGCGGCGAATTGGAGAGATCATTGACCAGCTCGACTTGAACGGTCGGAATGAGGAGTTGGTCAAGGAGTTGGTCACGCTGTCGACCAAACACGGCATCCTAACGCCGTACACATCGTTCCTGGCGGATGAGACTTCCCGGCCGACACTGGCTCGCGACTCGGAAGCGTTCCGCAGTAATGGTTTGGCAACAGATCGTCGTCTTGGGGAATTAGAACAGGCGGAAGGGCAGGCGGGAGTTGCCCAGCGGGCTTCCAAGCAGATGTTCAAGAAACAGTCGAGCCTGGCGGCACCAGCGGCCGCCTCGGGGCCAGCCGGGGAACCAGGTGCCCCAGCGGCTCCAGCTGTGGCCTCAGGATCCGCGACCTACTTCGACGCCAAGAGCGACAAAGAGGTCACCGTCTCGTCGATCCGCCAAGCCGGAAACCAGACCGCCTACAAACGTGGTAAGCGGATTGTGACCCCCGACACAGCTGACCTCGACACGGAGAAGGACAAGGCCCAGATCGTCACGATCCAGCGGTACTCGAAGGAGTACTTCGACCTCGTGGCGAAGAACACTGCCGACGATAATCAAATCATGACCCAGCAGGCCGACGACGAAGAACTCCTCGTCAACTTCCGCGGCCAGGCGTATCTGATCCAGTAAGGCGACCCGGGAAACTTCCGAAGTCTTCTGAGACTTCGGAAGTTTTCGCCACGCCGTGGATTCACAATACGGATTGGCGAATCCTGAACACGGAGGCTCGCCGGCCTACTCTGGCAGTGGCTGGCCCTTGGTCTCGGGGGCCAGCCAGATCGCGGCAAATCCGATGAGGTAGACCACACTCAACCACGAACAGGCGTGCCGGTATTGTCCGACGGACACGCTGGAATCACCCGTGATGAGGTAGCCGATGTAGAGCGAGCCCGCCCCCGCCAGAATGCGGCCAAAGTTGAACGAGAACCCCTGCCCCACAGCCCGGACCCTCGTGGGGAACAGCTCCGGCAGATACAGCGGCAACCACCCGTAGAACGAGGCCGTCATGCTCCCTGCCAGCACAGCTGTCGCCAGAAACATCGTGTTGAACTGATTGTTCCCTTGAAAGAACAACAGCAAAGAGCCGATCGATCCTAGACATAAGGCCGCATAGGTAATCCGCCGACCGACTCGATTTCCCACCACAGCTGCGATGATCGTGCCGATGATGGCCCCGAATGCGGTGGCAATCTGAGTCTGAGCTCGCGCAGAGGTGAGAAGCGGTGTCATTTCCGCATCGGTGATCTTCGGGTTTTCGGCTATGAGTTCGTTCTTGCGAATGTCGTTGGCCCATGAAGGAGCGCGCTGGATCGCTCCCCATGTCCCGACGAGTGCCACCCCGGCGAGCAGCGCCCCCACATACATCCGCCGCATGATTTCAGGGCTGGTTACCGAACTAGTGGAGGTCACTTCCGACCGCCCCAAATACTTACGCACCGGATAGGTATAACCGACGAAGGCAGCTGCCAGACCAATCGCAATCGCCACGAGCTGCACTGGCAGCGGATAGCCCATCGCATAGACCACCACCATCCCCAACGGACCGACACACCCAATCACCACGCCCCACAAATCTTGGGCCGCCCAGTGGCTGGTGGCTCCAGGGGTCTGAGCGTCTTCCCACTTCTTCGACTCGGGAACAAACAGCCGGATAAAGAACGTCAGCAAGGCCGGAAAGGCTCCCACCAACATCAACATCCGCCAGCCGGAATTCTGCGTCAGCTTGGTCACAATGTCCGCACTCAACCCAGTACTAAGCAGCAGATTACCCAACGTCTGAATCGTCGGAATCATCGCCAGACTGACGAGGGCGATCAGGATAAAACCGACATTCGAGGCCGCACCAATCAACCCGGCCAGCCACGCCCGCGACCTTCCGGGCCACAACTCCATGACGAGCGAAACCCCCAGCGACCACTCGCCCCCCATCCCCAGCGAAGCCACAAACCGGAAGAACAGCACCAGCCCCGCCGAGTTCCCCAGACCGCACAGCCCGCTAAACAGGGCGAACGTCAGCACGCTCAGCGACATCGCCCGCACCCGCCCGATGCGGTCTCCCAGCCACCCGAACAGCACGCCGCCCGTGGCGGCCCCGATCAGGAACCCGGCGTGCATGATCCCCTCCCACTTCCCGACCATCTGCTCGAGCGTCTTCGGATCAATGGTGCCTCCACCGGCCAGCAGATCCCGGAGCGCGGGCTTCATGACCAGCGGAAATAACCCCATCTCGAACCCATCAAACAACCATCCCAAAATGGCAGCTGCCAGAGCCATCCACTGCCCACGGGAAATCGGCTTGTTGTCGGAACTCATGAGGGAACCTTCAGAGTGTCAGCAGCAGGAGGCAATGAGCGGGAGAGTTCCCCCTCCACGCGAACCCCGTGACGGTACGGAAAGTGAGCCTCGACAACAACCCAGAGGCGGGATCAGATGGGCGGGAGAGGAAGCCCGCCAAGGAGGCGACCGGTGAAAAACCGACCGACCGGATGCCCCGCTGATCCCCAGTTTCAGTGAGCGGACTCCAGCGATCACATTGCCTGTCTCGTCACTTGTCGGGTAATCTCAGGCGACCGTTTGGTGCGAAGTCAAATACCCCGGCGAGTATTCCGTGTGCCTCGATTTCTGAAATCCATCATCCGACTTGCCTGGGCCGCCTTGATCGTTGGGGTGGGACTCGATGCCTGTTCCGCATCGGCGGACGATGCCGCGCTGACGCCTGTTCCAGTGGGGACCGTGATCTCCGAACTGGCGTTTACCGATATCCGCGCCCTGCGGCGGAGCCTCTCCGATCTGGGAGAGCGACAGGCGATCGTACTCGTGTTCACGACGACCGATTGCCCGCTGGTCCGTCGCTACATCCCACGACTCGGGGAACTGGCGGCGAAGTACCGCGACCGCGAGGTCACGTTTGTCGCGATCAATGTCGGGGCTGACGACACGATTCGCGAGATGGCTGCTCAGGCCGTCGACCTGGAGAGTCCGCTGGTGTTTGTGAAGGACCATGACCTGTCGTGTGTCCGGGCCGTGGGAGTCACCAAGACTCCTGAAGTCGTCGTCCTCGATGCCCAGCGGACGATCCGCTACCGAGGGCGGATTGACGATCAGCTGCGCATTGGCGGGACTCGCCCGGCGGCCACGCGGAACGATCTGGAACAGGCTCTCGATGAGATCCTGGATGGCAAGGTGGTCAGCGTGCCGGAGACACTCGCTGATGGATGCCTGATCACGCCGCCCGCGCCGCTCAAACTGGAGCCGGGCGTCACCTGGGTCTCCCACATCGCATCCATCGTGTACCAGCGGTGCCACACCTGTCATCAACCGGGTCAGGCAGCTCCGTTCTCGCTGCGGACCTTTGACGATGTCATTTCCCATGCGGAGATGATCGCCGAGGTCGTCCGCAACGAGTCGATGCCGCCGTGGTATGCCGCTTCCGGAACAGGAGAGTTTCAGAACGCCTGCGCACTGACGGACAGTGAGCGGGACACGCTGCTCGCCTGGCTGAAACAGGGGCGGCCCGCTGGCGATATCGCAAATGTCCCCGAGCCCCCACCCGCTCCCACGGAGACATGGCGGATCGGAAAGCCGGACCTCGTATTGACGATGTTTGAGGAACACACCGTTCCCGCAACCGGGTTCGTGCCGTACCGCTACACGGTGCTGCCATTTCTCGCCCTCAGGGAAACCTGGGTCGAGGCGGTCGAGATCCGGCCCATGAATCGTGCGGTCGTTCATCATTGCAACATGGCTTACGTCACGAAGGACGGGGCCAACGAGGGAACTTTCATCACCGGGTATGTCCCCGGCGGACAGGCGCTGGACCTCGCACGATTCGGCGGTGGGATGGCTTACCGCATTCCGGAGAAGTCGGGACTCGGGCTGCAGATTCACTACACGACAACGGGGAAGGAAGAACGCTGCAAGATTCAGGTCGGACTGCGGTTTCCCCGCAGCCCGGTTCGTAAACGGATGCAGCACTTCCTGCTCGACCCGCGCGGCTGGAAGATTCCGCCGCATGACCCGGCGTTCCGACTCTCGGCGACACATATGCTGGAACATGACATCTCGCTCCTGGGGATGTTCACGCACATGCACGTGCGTGGGCGTGACATGACCTTCTTTGCTGAAGCCCCCGGTCAGCCGCGAGAAACGCTACTGCAAATCCCAAACTACAACTTCGAATGGCAGCTGGGATACGAGATCGAGCCTGGCAAGAAGCAGCTGCCGAAGGGGACACGCATTGAGGCCATCGCCCACTTCGATAACTCGGCCTTCAACCCGTACAACCCGGATGCTTCGGACACCGTACGCTATGGGCCACAAACCGTGGATGAGATGTTCAATGGGTTCGTGTTCTACGTCGACGCGAACGAATCCCTGGAGATCGCGGTCGATCCCCAGACTGGCTGGCGGAAACCCTAGGTTGGGGCAGAGCGATTTGCGTCACACTTCGAAGAATCTGAGGCACTGGCCATGAAGTAAGCCTCTCTGGATTCTGTGGCACAGATTCCCCAAGGAGGGCTTCCGAATTCATACCGGGGATGGCTCTCAGCACACCAGACTCCCCCAGGCTGGTTTGTGGCTGCCCCGTTGGGGCGGAGGAGGGAGGCTTGGCGAAAATCGTGTCGGATAAAGCGTTATTCCTTACGCGGGCAGGATTGACCCGTAGCCACGTTCGCCAGAACGTGGGCGAGTGGCGTGATTCGCCCACGTTCTGACGAAGCGTGGCTACCAAAGAAAGTATTCGTAGTATTCGTAGGGTGGAACCAGCCTGCTTTGAGGCGCAGGCCCACCACATTCGACGCTGCTCCCGGCATGGTGGGCCTGCGCCCAAAGCGGCTGGTCGCCACCCAAATGCGGAATAAATGTTGAAGCCAGCTCCGATGTCTGGCAGGCGGACGGGCCAAAGGGCACAATCCTGTCTGACCTACGGCCAATGAGGAGACCTTGGGCAATACTGAGTTCTCAAGGATCAATCAGCCTCTGCGAGACGGAACCATCCGGACGATCCAACATCCATCGCTTCAATTGTTCAAAACAACGAACACACAAGTGGTACTTCATGACCTGCCCTGAGCTGTCAGGTGGACTAAATGCCAAGCCCCCAAACTCGGAGAGCTGAACCAAGCACCGATCACATTGTGGAGCGATCATGGAATGTTCCTTGAAATCAGACGCTACACCGCCTTCGCCTGCGGCGGCACGTCGACCCGTGCGAACTTGCCGATCTCGCGGACAGCTTGTCGCAGGCGGTTCGAATTCTCGACGATCGCCAGTCGCAGATAGCCTTCTCCCTCGTCGCCAAAGCCCGCACCAGGACTGACAGCCACCCCGGCCTCTTCGAGCAGCTTCATCGAGAAATCGATCGAGCCCATCCCCGCGAACTGGTCGGGAATCTTGGCCCAGACGAACATCCCGGCCTTGGGCTTCTCGACGTTCCAGCCAATCCGGTTGAGGCCCTCGCACAGCACATCGCGGCGGCCCTGGTACTCCTTAGCGATGGCGGTCACGGCGTCGTCGCAGTGCCGCATGGCGATGATCGCGGCAATCTGGATCGCCTGGAAAATCCCGTAGTCGAAGTACCCCTTGATCGTATGCACGGCCCGCACCATCTCGGCGTTACCGCAGCAGAACCCGATCCGCCAGCCTGCCATGCTGTAGCTCTTGCTCATCGTCGTGAACTCGACGCCCACATCGAGAGCTCCCGGCGAGGCGAGGAAACTCGGGGCCTTGTAGCCGTCGTAGCAGATGTCGGCGTAGGCAAAATCGCTGATGACCAGGAAGCCGTACTTCTTGGCCAGCTTCACAAGGTCGTCCCAGAACCCCTGCTCGATGACGGTGGAGGACGGGTTGTGCGGGAAGTTGGCGATCACCAGCTTGGGGCGCGGGTAGAGGTGCTCGCACGTGTAAGCCACGTTGGAGAGGAACGCCTCGGGGTTCCGCACGTCGAGGTGAATGACATTTCCACCGGCCAGAATCACCGCGTACGTGTGAATCGGGAAGGTCGGTGAGGGCGAGATCGCGGTGTCGCCCGGCCCCATCAGAGCCAGACACATGTGGCTGAACCCCTCCTTGGAGCCGATGGTGGCGATGACCTGCTTCTCGGAATCAAGCTTGACGCCGTACTTGCGGTCGTAACGGATCGCCACCTCCTTACGGAGGTTCCCGATCCCGTTGGCCACCGAATAGCGGTGGTTCTTGGGATCCGCCAGAGCCTCGGCCAGCTTGTCTTGGACGATCTGCTCCGGCGGGTCGGTGGGGTTCCCCATGCCGAGGTCGATGACATCGATCCCGGCCTTCCGCTTCTCGTATTTGACCTTGTTGATCTTGGCGAATAAATAGGGGGGCAATCGGCGCATCCGCTCGGCGACCGGGATCGAAAACGGGTTGTCGGCAAACGGGACTTCGGATTCGTTACGCATGGACGGGTGCCTGGTGATCGGTGCGAATTCGCTCGAAACTGAGGCCAAGACACGACTTGGCGGCTAGCGGTTCGCACTTGAGTGGGAATTGTAGGCAATTCCCCGATGGCAATCGACATCGGTTACGTCGGTTCTTCCTCTTCAGACAAGAGTGCCGATTTTGAGGAGTTTGCGGGGATGCCTGCCCCTCGGACCTCAAGGTCGGTGTGCCACTCGGGTGTGCCCAGTGGAAACATACCCGCCAGACTTCCGAAGTCTCCGAAGACTTCGGAAGTCTTTAGATGCGAGAAGTCTGAACACTCGCCTGTTTTTTAGAATCCATGAGGCGCGCCGCAATCAGACAACGCATGAAGGGGTGAACCCGATCCTTCTCTGGAGGCCCACGCCATGTCTGTTGCACCCGAACCTGTGAATCCCGAACATGATCCCATGACCATCGACCCCTCCAATCTGGGCAGCGTAGACCCTCTCTCTGTCGAGGGGATATTTCTCGTGGCCCTCGGCAAGCAGGGGGACGAGCGGGCCGCGTTCCTCGCCGAGCAGTGCGGCGATGAGGACCGGCGGCAGCGGGTCGAGGCCCTCCTGGCCGCCTATGAAAGCGCGGGGAGCTTCCTCGAAAAGCCAGCCATCGCCATCGAGCCGATTCCGATGGGGCAGTATCTGGCTCCGTGCGAGGTGCCGGGGGCCATTGGCAAACTCGGGCCGTATGAGATTCTCGAAGAGATCGGGCGCGGCGGCATGGGTGTGGTGTTTCGCGCTCATGATCCGAAGCTGCAACGCATCGTGGCCGTCAAGGCCCTCGCCCCCGAACTGGCCCGGCTTCCCTCGGCCCGCCAACGCTTCCTCCGCGAGGCCCGCGCAGCTGCGGCGATTAGTCACCCGCATGTGGTGACGATCTTCGCGGTCGATGGGACCGAGGAAGCCTCACTCGGCACCGAGCGGGCCACGCTGCCGTATCTCGTCATGGAGTGCATCGTCGGGCAGACGCTGCACGACAAGATCAAACGGGTCGGGGCTCTCAAGGTCGAAGAGATCGTCCGCATCTCCCGCCAGATCGCCGAGGGTCTGGGAGCCGCCCACAAACGCGGCTTGATCCACCGCGACATCAAGCCAGCGAATATCCTGCTGGAGAACGGCGTCGAGCGGGTCAAGATCACCGACTTCGGGCTGGCTCGTACCGTCACCGATGGCGGCATCACGCACACCGGCGAGATCCTTGGCACCCCACAATGTATGTCCCCCGAGCAAGCTCGCGGCGAGATCGTCGACCAGCGCAGCGACCTGTTCAGCCTCGGCTGTGTGATGTACACGATGTGTACCGGGGTGAGTCCGTTCCGGGCGGACAACATGCTGGCGGTGATGAAGAAGGTCTGCGAGGTGACGCCGCGCCCGATTGGGGAACTGAATCGAGATATCCCCGAATGGCTGGGGCAACTCGTCCATCAGTTACTGGAGAAGCAACCGGAGCTAAGGGTGCAGACAGCGGGGGATGTGGTCGAGGTGTTGGAGTCGCGGGCCATAGCTGGCGGGCCACGCACAGCTCAGACGAGTCCTGATCGGGAGACGATGAGGTCTTCTCGTCTACATCCCGAAGAGGGCGTGCCGCAGTGGCTGCTGACGCCGATCATCCCCGGTTTGGAGCAATGGCTCTTCAAGGACAGCCTGCTGCCCGTCACACTGTTGGCCATGCTGGTTGGCTTCTTCTTCGGGGAGGATCGTGCATCCCGCATTCTGGGGCTTCTGGTGGCTGGGGTGCTCGGCATTTGGCTGCTGGCCCTATGGAAGGTCTGGCGGAAGGCTCCCTGGAATTGGATCAACTGGAAGTCAATGATTTCCGTGCCACTGGGAATATTCATGGGAGCGGTGAGCCGAGCTTGGTTGATTCATAGGAGTCAATCCGGTGTTGGAATCATGGAAGAGTTGGCCCGCAATAATGCCGGTTGGTTTGTCTTCCCATTGGCGATTGCGATCTTTTGGTTCTTGACGCGGTACTTCCGTGGCTTGTTCATTCAGAATCCGATGTCCGGTTCCGCGGCTCAATCGCCGCCTCCGCGGCCCACACATTGGTCCACTTGGGCCATTCTGGGGATGACCGTGATTGTCTTGGGAATGCTGACGTTTTCACCGACTCGTCACGCACCGTCCCCCAACCTCATGGAACCGGTATTGCTGGTCTATGTCTTGGCATTGAACATCTGGATCTTAGTCCATCTGGTGGCCTGGGGAGTGAGGCTGGCTGGATCGAAGGAGCGTACGCTTGATGCGACTTCCCCAGTTCGGCCAGCACGTTCCCCCTGGTCGGTTCTCGGGTGGATGCTGGTCGCGTTCCTGGGAGTCGGCCTGTTCGGCGGCTTGTTGCTGGCCGTGGCTGTCATCATCCCGGCCTACCAGGCGCGGCAGTCCACCCGGACTGGCGAGCCGGGGACACCGTACGGCTTCGTTCTTTTGAACTTTCCCCCAGGTGAGAACGTGAAGACCGTGACCATTGATGGCCAGGGGGTGATCCTTCGTCCGGGAGCGGAGAACCAATGGTCGATGCATGCGGCTCCCGGACCACACACGCTCTTCGTTGATTTCAGTACGGACTCGGCTCTGAATCAGGTCAAGACCTACAAGACCACCATCAACGTTTCCGCCGGGAGAGTCACCGAGATCGACGCTGTTCCCGTGGTTGAATCGAAAGTCCCGAATAACGAGTTGACGATCCCCGCCCAGGACCCGAAGTCCGCAGCAGGTGAGGGGCTGACGGCCAATGGCACTTACTTTACATTTGCCTCTGGGGGATCGCGAGGGGGTTTTCGGGTTTTGAAGTGGTTGTGTTTGGGGCGTTTTTTGTAGGCTTCGCGCT
>JAYTCW010000443.1:0-20221 GCA_043736295.1 Planctomycetota bacterium
CATGCCTTCGCCCCTTCGTGAAACCTCGATCCCATGCCCGCAGACCGTGGAATAACACCCCAAGGAAAATCACACAAGAGCTTTTCAAACACGCTCTAAGGACGTGGTCCACAATCACGTCCCGATTTCCACGAAAGGAATTGAACACGAAGGTCGCCCAGGAAGCCAAGGGATCTCAATGGGAACCCTTCGCTTCCTGGGCGATCTTCGTGTTCAAAATCCAATCGGGAAGTTGTTTCGGACCAGTTCCTCAGCCAGCCCCTGGCAAGGAGAAGCCGCCACGAGTGGGCACGCCTGATTTTGGAAGTGACGGCCGGGAGCAGTTGATCCAGTCTCCCGACTTGTCCTGACGCCCCGCTCTCGACTTTCGAACGTCGTAACGGAGACCGGGCAGGATTGTCCATCCATCGTGCCAAACCGCAGCGAGCGGGCGGGCGTCTGTCCCCCATGCCCGCGCGAACTCTATTGACCAGATTCGTCATAAGCACCATCAGACTTGATTTCGACGCCTGGTGTACGGATGACGAACTTGCGAATTCCGGCCCAACAGAGTCCGAGAATGATGACCACCACGGCCAAGATTGTGAGCGAACTCGTCGGATCCTTGTCCTGAGAGACACAGTACGTGGCGTACGCAATCATCATTGCGAACATCATCATCGCGATATTTGTGTGGTGACGTGGCATTTTGCTCTCCGAAAGGGTCCACTGTCTCAACTGGCTCGCATATATTGGAAACGATATCGAAATCGCGTAGAGTTTCAAGTGATATTCAATACTTACCCTCAGCATTGATGCCAACAGTAAATCTCACGCAGTTCGCATCAGTACTCACGCATGACTTGCCTCCCACCGAAAGCCAAACGGCCATCCTGAAGAATCTTCTGATGATTCAGTGAAGATACTTAGGTCTCGACAGACAAAAGCGGTTGTTGGAAAGAACTCGTTCGGCTGAGCAATCGACCCACATTTGATGACTACGATGGCACTGAAATCGCTTACGAATGTTGGCTCGAAATGACCTGAACAGGTCAGTCAACGAGTTTACTTGGACACCATGATGCCATTACAATTTCAGTGAGTGCGTCAGAAAAGTAGGCAGCTATTGTCCCTCTGCCCTCTCTCCCCACTGGCGACATGACTGTCTGAAGGAACATATCTGTGGGGAGAGGGCCGGAGTGAGGGTGCTCCCCGTAGCCCACGGCCCTCTCCCCGCCATGAAGACATCCCTGTTCATCTAGCCAAACGCTGGGGAGAGGGGGCAGATATTGGTTGCTGCCTACTTTTCTGATGCACGCACGTCTATTTCAAGCGAGTAGGGTTAAGTTGTATATCGAACGAGTCGAGTGTAGTATAGAATACTCTTAGCGGCGGCGAACAAGGCGATCAAGAGGCAAAATGACACCAGTTAACTGGCGACAGATCACTTACCACGACCTCTCGAAGACTTTTCGAGAGATGACGAAGGAGGAGTTCGCTGCCCTCAAAGATGACATCCGAGTCAACGGCATGAAAGAGCCAATCGTACTTTTCGCAGGAAAGGTGTTAGACGGTCGCAATCGATTTCGAGCTTGCCTGGAATTGGAAGTTGAAGGGCAACTTCCAAATGGCAGCCCCGTCTTCACGGAATTCTTGGGGACTTACGAAGAGGCAGAATCAGAGGCGATCTCCAAAAATTTTATGCGTAGACATCTGACGAAGTCCGAAAAGGCGATGTTCTTGGTCCTAAACGGGAAGATCAAACTTCCGCCAGCGGATGGAAGTCGACGCGAAAGCGGAAGCGGACGGGATAACATTATACGGGTGGGCCGGAAGTTTGGCGTGAATCACATGACGCTGTACAAAGCAGCGTACATTGCCTCAAAGGATCCAACCCTCGCACAAGATGTCGCTGATGGAAAAAAGTCTGTCCCAATGGCCGACAAAGAGCTGAGGGAAAGGCTGATCAAGGCAGCGCCGGAACAAGTCGGGCTTCGCTCGATTGAGTCAATGAAAAAGGCACTGCGTGAATTTGAGGAAAAAGAAGTGCCGGGGGCAATCGCCCAATGGGAAGATTGGAAGCGATCAGAAACGATCTCTGACTCGCAATGGGCGACACTGATTGACTGGTTAATTCTCAGTCCATTCAACGACAAGACCTACATCGCAGGTGAGGCTGGAGCTCGACTGATCAACGAACGTGCTCCTCTCACGGTCTTGGATCGTTTCGTTTCAACTCCTGCCAACAAAAACTGGGTTTTGCTCTTTCAGATTGTCGCCGTGCTTGGCAAGAATCACCCTCTTAAGGCATCTCTCCTCGAAAAAGCGAGAAATGATTCAAACCTAATTGTTAGATCCTTTGCACTGAGTTGTGACCAGCCGATGCCTGCGGCGAAAAATATTAGCCACCCAACGAGTCCAGCAGAAATGGCCAAGGGGTCTGGGGATTCGGATAAACAGTCTGGGAACACGCCTGCACTGTTTCTGGTGCTTCGACACAGCGGCCACCCGGCCTTCGCCATTCGATTGGAGATGGGCGATCTGACTATTGGCCGTGCTGACGAGAACGACATCTCATTGCAACTGAACACGATTTCCCGCATGCATGCGAAGCTGAGTGTCGGCTCGCAAGGAGTGATTGTCTCCGATGTGGGAAGTCGCAATGGAACTTGGGTGAACCGGAAGCGAATCAACTGTGCTGTCGTATATCCAGGTGAGATCATACAACTTGGGAATGTCCAATTGACTCTATCCCGTGATCCAAGCGGAGTGGATAATCAGACCTCTGAGGAAGATACAGGCGAGATCAAAGCATTTGCCTCGAATGATCAGCAATTATCGATATCATTGTCTCGCGCACAAATGGTGGTTTTCGACTTGCTGGTCAAGGGTAATACGGAAAAGGAGATTGCCATTAAATTGGGGCGAAGTATAGAGACCGTTCACAACCATACGAGAAAGATTTACGAGGCGTATGAAGTGCATTCCAGAACCGAGCTGCTTCTAAAGGTCATGCCGCGTCAGTAACTAGCCCGCCCGCCTCCTTCGCTCAGCCACATTGGGTGGTTCACGTGAGAACAATCAGGGCGTGCTTTCGCTCCGCGAACAACGACAGTCTATGATGCTTTTTATACCCATCGAGTCATCCCCCTTTCGCACGCCCCCCATGTACGGCCTTCTCAACATCAACAAGCCTGCCTCGTGGACTTCGCGGGATGTCATCAACTGGGTCGAGCAGCAGGCGCGGAAGGTCAAGATCGGGCATGCGGGGACGCTGGATCCGCTGGCGACTGGCGTGTTGATTGTCTGCCTAGGGCATGCGACTCGCTTGGTGCCGTTTCTGCATGAGCTGCCGAAGTCCTATGTCGCCACGTTCCTGCTGGGGCGATCCAGCGAGTCGGACGATGTGGATACCTGGGTCGAACTCCTCCCCGAGGCACCGGTGGTCACGACCGAGCAGTTGCTCGCGGCGATTCCGAACTTCATCGGCACGATCACCCAACAGCCTTCGGCATTCAGCGCCATCAAGATCAATGGGGCACCCGCCTATCGCAAGGCCCGCAAGGGGAAGCACGTCGAGGTGCCCGAGCGCGAGGTCGAGGTCCATCGCATCGCCCTCCTCGAACATGTTGGCGACACCTTCACGCTGGAGATCGAATGCGGGACCGGCACGTATGTCCGGTCGATCGGGCGCGACATCGCAGCTGCGTGCGGGTCGGGGGCGGTGATGTCGAGCCTGTGCCGGACGCGGATCGGGGAGTTCACGGTCGAGGCGGCGATTGCTCCGTCGGAGGTGCAAAAGGACACGATCCGGGAGTTACTGCTCTCCCCCCTGCAGGCGGTCCCGCAACGCCCGCTGATCCAACTCACCTTAGAGGAGATCCCCCGTGTCGAGAACGGGAATGCGATCCCCGCCCGACCGGAGCTGTTGTTTCAAGCCCGCGAGGTGGCGTTGCTCCACCCGAGTGGCGAGATGATGGCACTGGCCGATTTTGATGCCGACTCCAGAACGCTGACCCCGCGAGTAGTCTTGTGCCCACCGGCTTGTACGTACACTCGCTAGGATCGACTGCGGAGGGAGGGCGAGGCTCCTGCCGAGCCGCAAGTGCCAGTCGACGCGTCCCATTGCTCGCGGCTCAGCAGGAGCTTCGCCCTCCCGATCAGGTACCGGATTCCTTTCCGGAGCGAACTCCTGTCGATCTTTGATCCCTCTTCGCGTACTGCCACTTGAGAATTCACCGTCACTTCACACCGTCCGGGGTGTTCAATCCCTGCGGAGTGGCGGTTTTTGGGAGAGACAGAGTGACGAAGAGCATCGTGGGCGGCTTTTGCGGGCTTCTGGCCCTGGGCGTTTGTTTATTCTCGGCCCCCCGGCTGTGGTCGCAGAATCCGGCGGCACCGGGTGCTGAGAAGCCCGCCGAGACTGCTCCGGGAGGGGCGACACCAGCGGGCGCGCCCAGTGGTCCCGGAGGAGGTTTCTCCGGCGGCCCCGGCGGTTTCCAGTCTTTCCTTGATCCGGTGTCAGCTGTTCTCGACACCAATGGAGACCGCGAAATCTCGGCGGAGGAATTGGCCCAGGCTCCCGAGAAGTTGCTCAAACTCGACAAAAATCAAGACGGCAAGATCACGAGTGAGGAGGCGTTTCCGCCCCGCTCATTTGGCGGCGGCGGCCGTGGCTTCGGCGGTCCCGGTGGCTTCGGTGGTCCCGGTGGCGGAGAGGAACGTAAGCTGCTCAAGGAGTTTGACAAGGATGGCAACGGCTACCTGACCAAGGAGGAGCGTGCCGAGGCTCGCAAGAAAGCTCCCCCAGCGGGCGGCGGTGGCCGAGGCTTTGGCGGCGGACCGCCGGGTGGTGGGGGATTCGGACGGCGCGGCGGCGAGCCCCCGAAGCCGGGAGAGAAGCTGACTCCGGCAGACGTGAAGAACTTCCCCAAGGCCGACCTCTACGACCCGCAGGTATTGCGAACCGTCTTCATCACGTTTGAGAACGCCGACTGGGAGACCGAGCTGTCGGACATCCATAATACCGATGTCGAAGTCCCCGCGACGCTGACCGTCGACGGGAAGGAATACCCGAATGTCGGCATCCACTTCCGGGGTATGTCGTCTTACATGATGATCGGTGCCGGGTCCAAACGTTCGTTCAATCTGGCGATGGACCTCGCCGATCCGGACCAGAAGCTGTACGGGTATAAGACGCTGAACCTGCTGAACTCAAACGGGGATTCGTCGATGATGAGTTCGCTGCTCTACTCGCACATCGCTCGCGAATTCATCCCAGCTCCGAAGGCGAACTTCGTCAAGGTCGTCATCAACGGCGAGAGCTGGGGCGTGTATGTGAACGTCCAGCAGTTCAACAAAGACTTCCTGAAGGAGAACTATCCGTCCACCAAGGGAGCCCGTTGGAAGGTTCGTGGCAACCCCGGTGCCGATGGCGGTCTCCGCTATGTGGGCGACGACATTAAGGAATACCGCAGCCGTTACCAAATCAAATCGACCGACGATGACCAAGCTTGGAAGGATCTGATGGCCCTGTGCAAGACCATCGATCAGACCCCGCCGGATCAGTTGGAGGCGGCTCTCGCTCCGATCCTGGATACCGAGGGAGTGCTCAAGTTCCTGGCCCTCGATTGTGTACTGGTCAACAGTGACGGGTACTGGACGCGGTCGAGCGACTATAGCCTGTATCAAGATGAGACCGGCAAGTTCCACGTTGTCCCGCACGACATGAACGAGGCGTTTCACAGCGGGGGCGGACCGGGTGGTCCCGGAGGCGGGTTTGGCCCTCCCGGTGGGGTAGGTGGTCGAGGTCGGGATCGTGCAGGACGAGGTGAGCCGCGCGCCGAGGGGGCCCCGCCGCCACGCGACGAAAATGGCCCGCCTCCTGAAGAGGGAACTGGTCCTCCCGGGGGTGGTCCTCCGGGTGAAGGATTCGGCCCACATAGCGGCGGCTTTGGCGGCCCACCGGGCGGTGGGTTCGGTGGTCCTCCCGGTGGCTTTGGTGGCCCCGGTGGGATGAATCATGGCGGTGTCGATCTCGATCCGCTGATCGGTCTCGACGATGCCCGTAAGCCGCTCCGCTCGAAGCTGCTCGCTGTGCCCAGCCTCAAGGCCAAGTACCTCAGCTACGTTCGGCAGATCGCTGAGAAGTCGCTCGACTGGAAAACCATCGGTCCGTTCATTGCCCAGCAGCGCAGCTTGATCGAGGCTGATGTCGCCGTCGACACTCGCCAGCTGGGTTCGCTGCAAGCCTTCCAGACCGCCACCGACCCCGACTCCACCGGGGAAGGCGCACACGGGCTGCGGCACTTCTTCGAAGCACGAAGGGCTTACTTGCTCGCCTACAAAGAGGTCGCAGCCGCCGAGCCACTCGCAGTGGTCGAGCGTCCCGCAGTGCCAGCTCCGGCTGCTGAAACCCTCGTCACCGGACTGGGGCCACAGCTGACCAAGTCGGCGGCACCGGGGGCGAACTCGCCTCGCGTAGTCATCAACGAGTTGATGGCCTCGAACACCAAGATGGCCAAGAATCCGCAAGGGAAGTACGCCGACTGGATCGAGATCCACAACCCGACCAAGGAGGCACATGACCTGTCGGGTGTGTATGTGACCGATACTGATCGCTCGCCCCGCAAGTGGCAGTTCACGAAGGGGACCGTCGTCCAAGCGGGCGGGTATCTGGTCCTGTGGGCCGACGAAGACGAAAAGGCGACCAATGGGCTGCACCTCAACTTTAAGCTGTCGAGCAAGGGCGAGGATCTCTACCTTGTCGACAGTGACGAGCGCGGGAATGCGGTCCTCGATCACATCCGCTTTGAGAAGCAAACGGATGATGTCGCCTTCGGTCGCGATCCGCAAAAGTCCGACGAATGGGTGCCGCTGTTTGCGACGCCAGGGGACAAGAACCGGGTGAGTGAGTAATGCGGCACCAGACTCACATGCGGAGTCTGATCAGACCTCAATCTCATTCAGCTGGATGCTTTCGCAAGATCGAAGACATGAATCGGCGAGGTGTTGCCGGGGTAGATGCCCTCGCGAGCTTTGGACCTTTGCTGGCCGTAGGTGCCGGCGTTGGAGATCACAGCCAGGCGTTCCCCGCCGGGATGTAACGCCACGGAATGGCAATTCGGCATCTGCTGATCGCCCGTGAAGAACGGGGCCGGTTCGCCGGTGCGGTGGAAGAAATAGCGACCGCGACCCGGTTGTCCGCTACACACGCCGATCCAGTAGCCAGCGGAATGGAACGCCAGTTCGTGGACGAAGCCTTCGGTCTTCTCGCCGATGTTTAGCGTCTGGATCTCGGTGCCATCGGACCACTTGAAGAACTTGACGTGCGGGAGCGCCTCGACGAAGCCGCCGCCCGCTGGTTTCGCTCCGCCCACGGCGAGTGTCTCACCCGCGGTGTCAAACGCCAGTACGCGCACGCCGCCGACATCTTGGATGTTCGAAAGCATGTACAGAATCGTCGCGTCGAACTGCCGCACGACTTTCCCCTCAGCCAAGTCCCAGTGCTTGACAATCCCCTTGAGATCGCCCGACACTAGTGACTGGCCATTGGGGTGAAACGCCAGTGAGTAAACATCGTCGCCCGGCCCCGCGAACTCTTGCAGCTTCTTCCCCTCCCCGGTCGACCACACGTGAATGGCCTTGTCGAGGCCGCATGTGGCCAGCTGCTCGCCATTCGGGCTGAGGGCGATCTGACGTATCCAGCCGTCATGCGCGGCCTGCACATTCCAAACCGGCTGTGGTGTCTCCCCAGCGAGTGACCAGCCAATCAACCGGCCCCATGAATCGGCAGAGACTAAGAGCGGCAGATTGGGATGGAAGGCAATCTGCGTGACCCACCCATCGTGGCCGCTGAGCGGCGGTAACTCCGGGATGACCGGCTGGGGAGGCAGCTTGTCTTTCGGGGTGTCAAGGGATACCTCTGTCGGCGGCTGACTGAAGTCCCAGCGATGGATCTTCCCATCGCGACCAGCTGCGAAGAGGAATTTGCCATCGGGGCTGAAGCGGATCGAGGCGATCTGCCGCTCGGTGGGGATGACGGTGAACGGTTTGGGAGGCTCGTAGGGCATGAGGACTTCTCTGGTTCAGGACGGTGTTTCCGCATGTACGGTCAGTGGCATTCACCCACTGGTGCCCCCTGCTTGTCCCCTCTCCCCCGCGAGCGATGTTGACCAGCAGAGTGACACGTTGCGGGGGAGAGGGATAGGGTGAGGGGGCCATAAGCGAGCCTGTGGCCCCCTCAC
Organism: Planctomycetota bacterium; assembly: GCA_043736295.1. GTDB lineage: Bacteria > Planctomycetota > Planctomycetia > Planctomycetales > Planctomycetaceae > TH-plancto1. The sequence goes on from JAYTCW010000443.1 coordinate 8,226, forward strand.
CCTGGCCCTCTCCCCCCAGCTGAGTCTTCCTCGAAAGCAACCTTGAATGTGGGGGAGAGGGGGCAGAGAGAACGGGTATCTCCCGAGAACCAACGCACTCGCCTGGCCTCTCAAGCCAGCAGTTCTTTGACCGGGAAACAATCATCGTGGGCGATCGGCAGCGGCTGGCCGTTGTTGTCGTACTCGGTCTTCTGCGAGTCAATCCCGAGGGCGTTGAACCAGGTGTGGAACAGGTGCCCAATGTCGTACGGCTCAGAGTTGACGTAGGTGCCGTTGTCATTGGTCGAGCCGACCACGATGCCGCGTTTCACCCCGCAACCGGCCATCACCAGCGACCACGCCTCGGGCCAATGATCGCGACCGAGATGCCCATTGATGCGCGGCGTACGACCGAACTCGCTCATCGCGATCACCAGTACATTGTCCAGCATCCCCGCTGCGGCTAAGTCTTCAATGATCGCCGCGAACGGCTGATCGAATTTTCGCACCAGGCTCAAACTCCCATTGAAATTGTCGCCGTGCGTGTCCCAGCCGTAGGAGTTGACCTTCACGAACGTCACGCCCGCTTGCAGCATCTGCCGGGCCAGCAGCAGATGCCGTCCGAGATCGTGCGTGCCGTATCGCTCGACATCGCGCGGTGAGAACTTCGAGGCATCGAACAAGTCCTGCCGCTTCATCAGTTCCAGGCACATGTCGTACACGAACGAGTTGGCCTCAGTGGCTCCCGGGCGATGCGTCTGCGCGTATCGCTTGTCGGCCAGCGCTCGCAACTGGCTGCGCTCGATCAAGTCGCGATCGGAGACAGACGCGTGCCGCAGCAGGTTCTCCGGCGGCTTCCCATCGCCAAAGGCCAGCGACCCATACTTCGGTCCGAGGAACCCCGCGTCCTTGTACATGAACCCGCCGCTCATCGGCTTGATCCACACCGATGGCGGCAACCCACTGTCGTTCGGTCCCAATAGCTTCGTGACAGCTGCACTGAGATACGGATAGACGACGCCGCGATTCTTCGGGTCACCGCGCTGAATACGTTCGACGCCGGACGAGTGAGCGTCGTCTTGAGTACACAGGCTCCGCACCACGGCCAGATGCTGCATCTGCTTCGCCGTGTGTGGGAGCAGCTCGCTGAAATGCACGCCGGGGACCGAGGTCGGGATCGTCCGGAACGGCCCGCCAAACTCAGTATTCGGCTTGGGGTCCCAGCTCTCTAACTGACTGATTCCCCCATCGAGCCAGATGAACAACACCTGCTTGAAGTTCTTCTTCAACTCCTGCGCGAACCCCGGCGTCGCGATCTGCCCCAGCCCGATCGCCCCGGCAGCAGCCCCCGCCGCGCCGCCCAGCCACAGGCGGCGCGAGAGTTGGTGTTCCCACGGTTTGCAGAGCGAGTTGGGTTTCATTGGATCAGTCCCCGTAGCGTGGGCTTTAGCCCACGCGTGTGTATTCTCAGCCAAGAAGCGTGGGCTGAAGCCCACGCTACGAGGACTCCTCAGTGATTCAAACAGAACTCCGTCGAGGCCAAGAGCGCCCAAGCCAGGTTCGTCACGGCTTCGGTTCTGCGCTCGGCATTCCGGGTCAGGTACTCACCCAGGGCGGTGAGTTCCTCGTCTGTCGGCTTGCGAGTCAACACGCAGAGGTACAACTCATCGGCCAGCGCTGCAGAGTCAGCCATCTTCAGCAATCGCTCGACCAGGTTTCCCGACTGGGGTGTCAGTCCGTCGAGGACTGCCGGGTCGTTGAGCACAAACAGCGACGACTTCAGCGAGGGGGAGAACTCGACTTCCGGATCGGTCGGCACGTTCGCGAAAGCCTTAACGAAAGCCGCTCGCAGCTTCTCGAGATCCGCCTCACGCGGCTTGTCGCGGGTGCCAGTCGCAACCAACACGCTGTTCAGAAGCTGCTCCGCTGAAAGACGTTTCTCGGTGGCGACGCGGTAGATTTCCGGCTGCGGAGGCTCTGTGCCCACTGGCAGGACCGAGGTCCGCTGATAAGTCTGGGTCAGTGCCAATTGCCGCAGCATGGCCCGCAAGTCGAACTTCTGAGCCACGATCTCCTGAGCCAGCAGATCGAGCAACTCCGGATGTGATGGCGGGTTCGCGGGGTGGTGCTGATCGAGCGGATTCACCAAGCCTCGCCCCATCATCACGAACCACAGCCGGTTCGCAATGTTGCGGGCGAAGGCGGCGTTCTGAGCGGTCGGCAATTCGGTCGCCACGAACTGCATGCCTCGGAATTTCGGTGTGCCGGGGAAGTTGGTTTTCTTGTCGGGCGGGACGAGGTACTCCTGATCCTTCTCGAACAACGGGATCTCGATCTCCTTCCCGCCGGGAATGCGGGGGCCGGTGGTGAGCGCGACCTTGTCGAAGACTGAACTGAAGTCGGCCTTCTTCGTCAACACCTTTTCGCCGATGGCCGGAAACTGCACATCACTGCGGATGAACGAGTTCTGGTAGACGGTATAGAGTCCCTGGAAATCGACCTGCTGATAGTCGTCGATGAACAGGTGGTCGTGGCACTGAGCACATTGCAAATCGACCCCCAGAAACAGCCGACCGACATCGCGCGTCAGCCCCGGATAGTCAGTCTCCTGCTGCCCGACTTTCTCTAGTCGTTTCGTATGAAAGAATGCTGCCCCGCGAATCGCTTCGTTGTTCGGATCGGGGTCGAGAATCTCCCGCACCAACTGATCCCACGGCTTATTGGCTGCGAACGAAGTGTGCAGGAACTTCGTCCACTCCGGATGATCCCCCCGCCGTTCCATCAGCATCGCATGAAACATATCCTGCATCCGGAGCGGGTAGTCACCGCTGGACAGCAGAGTGTCGACCAGTTGGGTTCGCTTATTGGCGTCCTTGCTGTCCAGAAACGTCGTCGCTTCCTGCCACGAGGGAATGCGTCCGGCCAGGTCGAGGTAGACACGGCGGACGAATGAGGTGTCGTCGCCAGTCGCCCCCAGCGGCGCGTCCTTCGCAGAAGCTGCGACCAAGGCGTCAATGCGTTCGTGCAACTCGCCGGAGAAGGCCACGGAGGAAAAACCGCCTGCCAGCATGAGGCACAATGCGACGGCACGCAGGCCAGTTCTGCTCATACGACCCAATGATGGCTGGCTCGCAGGCATGAGTGACCTTCCCTTCATGAGGACACAACCGGTCGCTGAAGCTCCATGAAGACTCTTGCATCGGCAGTCCCCACGAGTACAGAGTGACGTTAAGCGGTTCGCCTTTCGCAAACAAGAGTGGGTTCGAACTGTCGTAGGCAATCGCCTTTTTAAGTCGCGTGGGCTAAAGCCCACGCGACTTGTCCCGATGTCGGCTTGGCGATGGCCCTGCGAACAGTCGAGGGCAACAACGGAACCTGGGGCGACCGATCGGGTCAATTGAAGGGGTTCTCGTCGTCCGCTGGCTTCTTCTCGTCGTTCGCTGGCTTCTTTTCGTCGTTCGCTGGCTTCTTTTCGTCGTTCGCCTTTTCTTTCGCCGATTTCTCATCCTGAGCTGCGTCTTTCTTGCTCTGCCGATCGAAGATCAGCACGCTCTGCCCGATCGGCCCACCAATGGCGACGACATAGCGGCCATCCGGAGAGACGCCGACCTGTTTAATGTACCCGCTGATATCTGCGCCCGTGCTGAGCAGGCCTGTGCGGGTTTCTTTCTTCCAGTCACAGACGTGGATCTTGCCGTTCCCGCCGCCGAAGACCTCGTTGGTTTTCGGGCAGTAGGCCAGAGTCCAGGGGATCTCGCCCAAGTCAATCACTGCCGGAGTCTTCTTGCTCTTCAGCGAGTAGCAAGTCACCTTGTAGGAGTCGGGGATGAACAGCATTGCCCCGTCGGGTGAGATCAGCGCCACCTTGCCAAAGTGAGATTTGAACACCGACTGCCTGGTGGACACTTTGCCGTTGGTCAGATTGAACGTCGAGACCTCGCTGTTCGTCGCGACCAGCAGACCGCTCTTCCCGTCGGCGGCAATGCCGATCTCGACCGTTTCGTCCTGGAGTTCGGGGATGGAATAGACCTCTGTTTGATCTTCCAGATTCCAGGCCCGGACCCCCTTCTGGCTGTCGGATGAGATCACCGTCTTGTGGTCGGGCAGCACTTGGATCGACTGAATTTCGCTCGTGTGTCCCACGAAATCGCCGACTTTGTCGAGTTCCCCTTCCTCATCCACCGCCCAGATGCGGATGCTCCCCTTGTACCCGCCCACCAGCAAATACTTGCCATCGGACGAGTAGGTCGACGCACTCGGTGCTCCGAGATCTTCCAACCCGACCTTGGCATCGACCTCTTTTCCGGTGGCCAAGTCGTACACAAACATCGCTTTGTCATGCTCGGTAAACGCCACGGTCTTGCCGTTCGGGGACATGGCCAGCGTCTTATAGCCCCACGACTTCGCGGTGATGACGTATTTGGCGTCACTCCCCACCGGGGGTTCGCCCTTCTTGATCCGTTCCTGCTTCGCGTCATTTTCCACTTTGACAGTGGCTGCCTGCTCGAGCATCTTGTCGACTTGCTCCTGCGTCCAGCGCGTGATCGCGACGGTGTAGGGAATCGTCACTGTGACCCCGGAGACGGTGACCTTGTAAGTCCCTTTCAAGTCCGACGCCGTGGGCATCCCTTCGGCACGATCAAACGTCCAAGTGCCCGTGCCCGTCAGTAGGATGCCAGGCTCGCTGCCGTCCGTGGTTTTCAACTCGTAGGTTCGGCTGAGCACCAGCTGTTGGGCGTTGTTGGTCGTAACATGGAACTGGTCGCGTTCGGTGGCCTTTTGAATGGACAGGACCTTGGGTTGCTCGCCGGGGAGTGGACCGCCGAACCGACCGAAGCGAGGTCGGAATCGCGGAGTCGGGCCTTCGCTGCGTTCTTCCCGCACGATCGAGATGTCCCGCTGATTGGTCCAATCGGCTTGACCCGACTTGGAGAGTTCCACGAACGGCAGCAGTGGCAGCCGAGACATGATGATCGGGGCATAGTTCCCTTCAGTGAGTTCCACGGGGTTGCCGAATTCCGTGAGCGAGAGCTCTCCGAATTCGGAGGCGGGAAGACTGAAACCACGGGCCAGCAGTGGACGGCCCCCCTTTCCCTCCTGGCGATTGTGCATGGTGGCGGTGTAATGGAAAGCCACTTGGGACTGGTTGTCTTCACCCATCCTCACCTTGATAAACGCGACGGCGGGCGACACCTTTTGAACCAGCGCGGGGGTTTCCATCTCCTGACCCGCCACCGGAGGAGCCAGCACGATTCCCTGCTTCTGAAGCATTCCGGATAAAGTACTCGACGGCACGCAGAACCCCACTTGAGAAATCGCGCCGCCAGCCAGCTTCGCACTCGCGATGCCGACCACTTCGCCGCGTGTATTAAACACGGGACCGCCGCTGTTCCCCGGATTGATTGTCGCATCGGTTTGAATCTGGCGCTGGCCGTCCCGGTCGACGATTCCCGACACCGACCCTTGCGTAATCTTGATCCCCGTTCCCAGCACATCAGAGAGCGGGAAGCCGATCACTCGCAGGGGTTGCCCCAGTTGGAGCTGATCGGAATTGGCGAGCGGCAGGACGGGCAATCCGTTCGCCTCGATCTTGATGACCGCCAAGTCGAGTGTGCTGTCCGAGTGCAGGACCGTCGCGGGGTAGGTCTGGCCGCCGATCACGACATCAATCTTTTCCGTCCCATCGACCACATGGGCGCAGGTCACAATCACTCCGTTCGAGCCCACGACAAAGCCAGTCCCGCTCCCTTCTTGAACTTCTCGTTTGACCGAAAAACCCGAGGTGGCGGGCGGCTTCTGGGCCGTCAGCATGCAGCTTCCGGTAGCCTTCTCCAGATACTGATCGAAATCGCTCACCACTTCAAAGTTGTAGAAGTGCCTTGAATCGGGCTTCGGCTGGTACTTCACCAGTGAGCCCGCGACAGGAGCTGCGGGGGGAACTGCCGCCGGAGCGGGTGTCGCCGGGGGAGGAGTGGACTGCGTGCTACCTGCGGGTCCTGTCGTTTGGCCTGCCGGAATCACGACCCCTTGAGCCGTCGTGGCGGGGGCAGGTGTTGAAGTTTGGACATTGCCACTGGTCGGGAGTGTGGCCACCCCGGCGGGTGCCGTCGCAGTGGCCGGGGCAGCAGCCTGTGGCTGAGCGACGACGACCGTAGCGGCCCCTCCGCGAGGCAGCAGCAGAATGATTCCGACGATCACACCGACGGCCAGTACACCGATCACAGCGCCAATGGCCCAACCGGGGATTCCGCCCGACGAGCGCTCTCGACTTCTGGAACGCGAGCGAGGGCGAGCTTCTTCAAAGTCGTCCTCGAATTCCTCGTCATCCTCTCTGGCTGGTCGCCGAGGTGCAGGCTTCGCCTTCTTAAACAGCAGCACGTTGCACTTGGGGCAAGCTGCATCTGCGGGAAGAACTCGATCATTCTTGAGCTTGAGTTTCGCTCCACAGCCTGGGCACTGAACGATTTGATCACTCATGATGATTCAAGCTCCGAAAGGAGAAATGACGAGATCGTTCAAGCGTACGCGATGGTGAGCAGATTGTGCAACTCAATTTCATGAATATGCGTCTGGCACGTTGAAAACTTCACCCGCTCAACGAGTCTTTGGGGTTTCCTCCTGAGCCAGACGTTGGATGTAGTTGACGAAGTCCACATCCTCACCCTGTAACATCCGCGGGAGCAGGACGCGATAATCATCGCGGCGACACCACTCACGCATGAAGTCGTCCCACGAGTGCCAGCGACGCTGCTGCTTGGCGGACATTGTGTCGTCGTAGGCCGTCAGGTACGCCCGCTCAAACAAGGCGGTCAGCATCTCAAAGAGGACCAGCATCCGCTCCTGCTGCTCCTCCGTCAGATTCGGCGTGTGATCCTGCGAGCGCAGCTTGAGGTCGGGATTGGCCAGCACCAGCTTCAGAAAGTCGTGGTAGGCATCGGACAGGACTTGATAAACCTCTTCCTCTTCGTTGTCCCGTTCCTTGCGCTGTTCGAACATAAAGACAGCGATCGCCAGCGGCAAGCCGACCACCGTCACGATGTAACTGAGGAGTTCCCAGATTTCCATGAATGTCATGGGACGGCTTTCAGTGAAGGGGTCGCTCACAGCACTCGCGGTGAGTCTGGCCTGCAGCGCTGTGAACATGATGGAACGTAGGCGATGTCGCTCCGCGACTCGCATTCCGCCTGCCAAAGCCCCCACGCACACACAATTCGAAAGGCTGTCCAGCGGGCGGAATCTTAGTCGCGGAGCGACATGAGCTTACGGGGACAGCGGAAACGTGCCTCACCGTGAACAATCTCATCACGAACCTGTTCACAGCACTGGACTCGCCACGAATCATTCTACCAGATTGTGACCAATGCCTGCTGGACAATCCTCAGTGAACATCCACTACGCGCGGCTCAAGGACATCCCACTTCGGTCGCACACCCAAACCTGGTTCGCGGCTGGCTTCCATGAACCCCTGCACCCGTTTCGATTCCCCCAGAATTCGTTACCCTACGCATGTCCGACTTCTCCCTCCCAAGGCACTCCCATGAGTCAGCTGGAATCCGATGACCTCGATCAGCGGTTTGAAGCCCTGTTTGGGCAGATTGACGAACTGACCGATCAATGCCAGTACAAATCGGCGGTCCGCATCGCGAGTGAGATTCGACGGCTGGCCAAGTCGGAAGGGCGGCTGATCGAGTTCATCCGCAGCTTGTTCATCGGGATGAACTATGGGGTGTCGTGCCTCGATCCGGAATCGGCGCGCGATCATGCGCTGGAGATGATTGCCGTCCTCGAAAACGAAGACCGAGCCCGACAGATCCAGCCCGATCTGCCGGAGGACCAGTACGATTGGTATCGTAGCCAGCACTCATCTTGTGCGTACGATAACTTTGCCCGGGGGGTGGGGCAGATCCAAGGCTTTAATTCCGACGGGATGCACGCCTGCATCAATGACGGCCTCCAAGTCTGCCGACGTACGGGGAATCTGGATTGCTTGAAGTGCTTTCGCGAGTATGCCGCCGAGGTGTACGAGGCCGCTGACGATCTGGAAATGGCCTTGCACAACGCCCGCCTGGGGATCGGGCACCTCGATCCCGGGCCGCATGACCGTCGCTGGGTAGGTGTTCAAGAGGAGGCACGATTGCTTCTGCTTCAGGGGCAGGTGGAAGAGGCTTTGGCGGGCTTGCAACGCGGATGGTCAATGCGTGAGACCTACCACAGTCCGCACGGGGCAACGATTCGCGGCGTGCTGTTAATGAAGACACTACTGACGCTCAATGGTAAAGAGGCCGAACTGTCACAATGGGTCACTCCCGAGCTGACCGCCCAATACCCGGCCCCACCGCGCGGCGAATATGCGTGGCTCGATCTGCGGTCGGACATGCTCGATTCGTTTGACGCCTGCGCGAGTGGTGACCAGGCACGGGCCATTCAACTGCTGGAATTCTGGGATCCGATCCTGCGGCGGCAGAAGTGCCTTGATGAATGGTTTCGGCTGCGACTTCAGCTGATCGCCACGCTGCGTCAGGCGAACCAAATGCAGCGAGTGCCGGGCTTGGCGAAGCAGTTGGAGGCCAGCGCGTCCGAGGCCCGCGACTACCTGACAATCCGGCGGCTCAAGCGCATCCTCGACCCCAAGGCCCATCCGACTCCGCTGGGGTTACTCGGCGATGTGACGGTGGGGCCGTTTGCAGCTCCTCATGTCGATGGCATCTTGAACCTGGCGGCAGTCGCTCCGCCAGCGACGGGCGAGGCGGTCGTCACCGGTGAAACGCCGACTGTGGAACCGGAGCGACCACCATCGGCACTCTCGCCGACGATCGAGGCTCTGGTCCTCGAACTACAAGCCGCCTCGTCCGAGCCCGCCTTCGCGGAAGTCCGAGCCAAAGTCCTCGCACTGCCACCGCAAGTTGTGGTCGACGACCGCGATGCCAGCAAGCTGTTGCAACTGCTCAAGTACTCGCTGACGCACACCGCTGACCCCGCCGCAATCTGGACTTGGGCCGAGGTGGTCGGCGAGCCGTTTGGCCGGATGGCGAACATCATTTGTCATCGAGCGGTCCTCGGGGCGATCCTGGCGCAGTTTCCAGCTGACCCGCCGGTGATCTCGTCGGAGCGGATTACCGAGCTATTTCGGGCGTCGATGGATCTCGATTCGAACTCGGCGTTTTCCCATTCGCAAGCGGGGACGTTTCATCTGCAACAGGGGAACCTCAGCGAGGCCGAGCGCTGCCTGTCGCGGGCTTGTCGATTGGACCGGGCCGCCAGTTCACCCGCCTTGCAACTGGCCGATGTCTATAGCCAGACGGACCGCCGCCGGGATGGGCTGGCGGTACTCGATATGTGTCTGCGCGAGGGGACACAAGACCCGGACGTGGCCTGGGAGGCGGCACTCTATGCCTATGGGCTGGAGCAATATGAACCGGTGCTGACGTACCTGGACCGGTTCGATCAGTGGAAGCCGAACTCGCCGTGGAGCGGGCACTACCGGGCGGCGGCTTTACTGGAACTGGAACGCTACGCCGAAGCCCTCACAGCTGCTGAAGCCGATGACGCGATCAACCCCGAAGCGACGTATGCATCGCTCTTGCAGAAGGTCTCGGCCTACGCGGGGCTGAAGCAGGACGAAGCGTGTCGCGCGGGATTGCTGGAGATTATGTCGATCCCACTGCGGACGGTCACTTCACTGAGTGTGCAGGGGCTGGCGCGGCTGCATCGCCGGTTGTGGATGGCCTTGCACGCGTGGTCGGCGGATGATCCCCAGGTGGAGAAATATGAGACGTATCTGATCGGAACGGGGCTCGCTCCGAATGAAATGTTCGCAGCGATTCGAGAGGCGTCCGGACAGGCCCCGATCGAGGATGGCATCAACTTCTACCGCGTCCTGATCCGGCAAACGATGGACGAGACGTGGAAGGACTCGGTCTACTGCCTGCCCACGGAAGAGGAATGGACCGAGTACGAAGTGGTCTGGGGCGTACTGGCCGAGGACGAAGACAACGCCCGTCGACTGGTCGTCGACTTGCAGGGCCGGGCCATGGACCGGACCGCCGAAGTCGTCGGCGTCGATGAAGGCGGAACCGAATACACCGACATCCCCGGCATCGTCTGGCAGGGTCTACGCGACAGTCCGTCCGGAGAAGATGATGACGACGACGACGAAGACTTCGATGAAGAAGATGACGATGACGACGACGACGAATTCAATTCCGATGATGAAGACGACGACTCCGAAGAGTGACCGTGAGCCAGATATCGTTTAGCCGCGACGCGAAGGCTCTGCGCAGCGGAGCGTCGGCTCACACTTCACCGTTACGGCACGGTCAATCCTTCACGGATCGCATACCGAGCGAGTTCCACGCGGTCATGAATCCCCAGCTTCTGCATGATGCGGTACTTGTGACTCTCGATCGCCCGTTCGGAGAGCACCATCGATTTGGCGACCTCTTTCACGCTCTCCCCGCGAGCCAGATGCCGCAGCACTTCCAGCTGGCGGTTGGTCAGGGTGAGCAAGTAGCTATTCGAGCGAACGAGATACCGCTGGGCTGTGGGGTTGTAGTCCATACGTTCGAGAACCTCGGGGGAGAAGCACCGCTCGCCCCGACTAGCCGCTCGTAGTGCCTCGACGATTCGCGGCGAGCGCTCATCCTTGAGGAGGTACCCGCGTGCGTTGACTCGCAGCGTCTGGTCCAGAAATACGTCCGTGACATAATCAGTGAAGAACACCAGATTGAGCGCGGGCAGCCGCGACAGCACCTCTTCCGCCATCGTGAACGCCCCGCGTCCGGGCAACTCCACATCGCACAGCACCAGATCGGGCTGGAGGTCTATGATTCTACGAAAGCCGTCATCGCTATCATGCGACGTGCCAATCACGTCGAAGTCCAATTCCCGTTGCAGCAGTGCAGTCAGTGCTTCACACAACAACGGGCAGTCATCCACAATGAATGTGGTAACACGTCGATTCGATGTTGCAACCATGCATGGGGTCTCCGGAGCAATACAACTGTGAGGAAACAAAAGGTGTCGTACGCTAGGCAATCGGCAGGAACACCTCAAGGGGGGACACAGGAAATGCTCGTGGAACGAGAGGTTTTCCACATCACCGGGAAACCTACTCAGAGTGAGAGTTCACTCTCACTCATCAGGAAACGTTGCGTTTCGAAGTGAGGGATGACAGCTCCTGTCATCCCTTCCCCATGACACCCTGAGTGTTCTCACTCACCTCTGAGCCAAAACACTGATTCAAGTGCCATGATGTCGCAGTGATCGCTTGGGGACGTGTCTGCAATAGAAAAATAGACAGCGGCGGGAATTCACCACGGAGGCGGCAGCGAGACTCGTTTTTGACACTTTGTGCTGCAAACCATTCAAGTCTGCGTGTCGTGATTTGTGATGTGAGTCGTACAGATTTGCGCAGATCGAGAGGCTTGGCTGTGGCCGGTGCGACTCCGGATGCGTGGGGGCGACGCGGTGTGTGGACCCGCAGACGGGTTCGGAGACTGTCCTCGTGAGTTGTGGCGGTGGAACCCTGACGGTTCACTGCTCTGGCAGTGAGTCAACGCCGATTCATCAGGACACGCGGCCCTCTTCCCACAGGAGAGTCTTCACCGCATCCGGCACCGATTGTGGGGAACGGAAGAAAGAATGGCGTCGCCGAGTATCGGGGCACACACACTTCGGTGATCTGCGGCGAGCGAGTACCGTCAACGCTCGCACCCGACCTTTCGACATCGACAACCACGAGTCCAAAACCCGCCAGTCATCCCACCTCTCAGCCCGACACAAGCCCTTCATTGACATGCCACATTCTCTCGCAGGCTGGTCGGGATACAGCAATCGCATGGAATAATCCGAGACTGCGGTCTATCCCATTTGACGGTCAAACAACTCGCCGGGCTCTCGGATAATTCAGAATTCATCGACAACGACTGCTCTGCGGCCCCCATTGGATCCGGATGAGATACTGTTCCAAGTGAATTCCTCGAATCTTGGGAGAACACGATGCCACCGCTGTCTCTGCC
>JAYTCW010000444.1:0-4628 GCA_043736295.1 Planctomycetota bacterium
CTGAAGGAACGACTCCTCACCCTGCACCACACCAAGTACACCCTACAAGGCTAAAATCTCGCCAATGACCATCCCCCCAAATAGTCGGATGAACCGCAAAGATTGTGTCCCCTATTCCTCGTGTAGGGGCATCAAACGTCATGAACCATGAACCATGAACAGGAATTGATCGCAGCGTTCGTGCTTCCCGAAAAGCGTACGCGGTATCTCGGATTCGTGAGCCATTCCAAGCGCCGGAAGACACTTCTCGATGGCTTGCTGTACAGCTTCGTGTTTGTCCCATCTTGCGTCGTTCAGATCCCCACTGCAGAACAGGATCCGAACGGCATTGCAAAGCTTCTCCGTGCGAGCGGAGCTGGCACTGTTTGTCATGTCATCTCCGAGTTGCGAGAGTTAGACGGTCGGGAGATGGAGTTGCGAGAGGCACTCGACCTCATCGTCGGCTCAAACATGGCGACGATTCTTTCCTGTCTGCCCGGACGTTTGGCGTATTTCGAGGCGGAAGGAAAGCGACACAGATACATTCTCCAGCAGGGACGACCTGCCTCCTGACCATTCGCTGCTGCAAACGGCGTGGGAAGACGCAACCCCGTTGGTCTCCGCCGTGAAGGATTCGTTCGCAAGGCAGCCAACATGTTTCCGGCCCCCTCTCCCCCGCGATCGACGTGTCTTTTGCCCTGTGCGTGTTGCGGGGGAGAGGGCTGGGGTGAGGGGGCCATATCGCTCGCTCAGGCCCCCTCACCCCAACCCTCTCCCCCACGGTGGAGTCCACTCTGAAAGCGGCATCGAATGCGGGGGAGAGGGGGCAGAACCCTGGAAAACGCCTCGCTGGAACCCTTCACTGCGAAACCCCATGGGGGTTAGATGTACTTTCATTCCTTCGCTGTTCGAAGCCGCTCCTCGAACCACGGAGCCACCTTCTCCTCCCAGAGGGCGGCCTGCTGTCGCAGACCCGGTCCGCTGAAGTGGACGCCCTGGCCGAGTGGCCCAGACGCTGCTTTGAGCGTCTGGGTTGTGCAACAACAAGAGGCTACGGAGGGGACGCTCTCCTTTCAATCCCTCTTGTTCCTGCGCCACCAATACATCCATAGCGATGTCCGAGAATTGCCGCCGTCTACTGCTTTCCTTCGGGGATCTCGCCCGTTTTGCCATTAAGGCTGAGGTGGCTCCCCTCTACCACAACATTATTGCCGATCGTCCCTTGGACAAAAATTGCACCAGTGTGCGTACTCGCATTCTGGGAACTCTCGCTCCATCGGAACTGACACCGCTCCAAATGCGACCCGTAAAGAACGCATCGGAGATAATCTTCCGCACGAGTCGGTGTCGAGAGGAGGAATTGACAGTCCCGAAAGATCTCTTGATCTGTTCCCTCGGGTGAGTTGTCAGTTGACACGGCCATTGCTTTGCGGCAAGTGAATAGACATTTATCAAACAGAATGTTGTCCCCTCTGGAGAAGGCCAGGCAACCGAGATCGCGGCACGTTGGGAATTCCGTCCGAACGACATCTTCGAAGCGGCAATTGAGGTACTGTGTTGCCTCCTCGGCATTCTTCGAACCAGTTCCCCAGATCGCGGTCCCCCAGATGTCACAGTCCTCGAAACGAATCTCTTTGGCGGTATTCACGGCGATCGACGGAGCGGTTGTGCCCCACATGTTGCACTTGAGGAACCGAATGTTGCGGATTTCACGGGCGTATCCGGTTCCATGAAGCAGGCAGCCGACACCAGTGTTATTCACAAATTGACAGTGGTCGAAAACCCCATCCAAGCACGAGCCAGCCTCACATTCAATATCGACCCCAGCCTGTGGACCTACCCGAAGTCGTGATCGCCCGTTGTGGCTAAATTCGCATTCTACGCAGGTCAGCCCACGGCCCCCGCCCCACGACATTCCCTGCCTGGCGTTGTACTGGCACTTCACCCGCTCCAGCCGATGGTTCATCGGCGGGCTATTCTCGTCATACTTAGCCGTGAGATCCTGTCCAATATATATGCCGTCCAGAGCGTGATGCCGACAGACGACATCGCGAATCGTGACACATCTCGATTCCAGCGAGCGAATCCCAACAGCCCATACTTCCAAACCCCACGTTTGGTTCGGACCACCGTGAACGAGGTATTCCTCATTCCCGTCTAAGATCAGGTCAGAGATGACGACATCGGAACAATTCTTCAAATCGATCATCGCCGAAAGGTTGTTGTGCTCATCCCAATCATTGACAGGGACAGTGGGAAACGCCGCTTTCCCGCTCATGAACTCGAAGCACCCGATGTGTAGCCCATCATTCAACTTGAGGATCGCGCCATTCCCAACGATCTTCAACCCAGTCATTCCATCAAAGGAGATGACCGGGTCGTTCTTCCAGTACGGATGTTTCCCGGTCTGCTCAATCTGACGCCCGATGCGGTATTCGGCTTTCGCCTTGAATTCCAGTGTGCCATTTTTGGCCTGCTGAAGTTTCGACACTGCCATCTGAAAGGCTGTTGTGTCATCTGTAACGCCGTCCCCTTTCGCTCCGAATTCCTCTGGGTGAACAACCAGGGACACGTCACTGGCTATCCCGGTTATCCCGAACCCCAGAACAATCAGGCTATATATAGAAATAATACGGAGGTCACGGATCACATGAGAGAACATTCCTACTCCTCGGAACGGGACAGGCCACCGGACGACACGGATCAGCAACGGCGTGGGCCGAGCGAGCCACGAATCTGAGAAAGACAACCTGCCCCGACATCTACCCACCAGGTGGCGGGGTGCCCCAGACCCTCCCTTGAGCGTCTGGGTTGTGTCACAACGAGAGGTTACAGAGGACTCGTTGCCAATCTCGTTCTCAAGCTCCGGCTTGGGAACGCCTATCCACAAAGCTCTGCTTCGACGCGTGCCAAGCAGCTGCCGTTCCACAATGACACACTGCAAGGAGGCTGGCATCCCTCCGGGATGCAAACTCATGAGGGACTCGACTCCGGTGGTGTCGCTGCGTTCAACCACCGGCTAATGGCTGCGACCACTCCGGGGTGAAGTAGGTCATGGCGAACTGAGAACCGCAGCAAACTTCCGAAGTCTCCGAAGACTTCGGAAGTTTTCGGCTCGGCACTACTCCTTCACATCCAGCTTGATGTGCAAATCGCGAA
Source organism: Planctomycetota bacterium (assembly GCA_043736295.1). Lineage (GTDB taxonomy): Bacteria > Planctomycetota > Planctomycetia > Planctomycetales > Planctomycetaceae > TH-plancto1. The sequence goes on from JAYTCW010000444.1 coordinate 3,139, forward strand.
TCTGCCTTGCGTCGACTTCGCTCGGGGCGCCGGTCATTTGGTCGGCGGCTTTTTGGGTTTTGGGGAAGGCGATCACGTCGCGGATATTGTCGCCGCCGGTGAACATCATGACCCAGCGGTCGAGGCCCAGAGCGATGCCGCCGTGGGGTGGGGCACCGTAGCGGAGGGCGTCGAGGAAAAAGCCGAAGCGTTGTTCCGCCTCTTCTTCCTTGATGTTCATCAGGTCGAAGACACGCTGCTGGATCTTCGGGTCGTGGATGCGGACGCTGCCGCTGGCGGCTTCGTAACCGTTGCAAATGAGATCGTACGAGGAGGCCCGGACGCGGCCCGGATCGGTGACGAGGTACTGCTCGTCATCGGGATGAATCGAGCAGAACGGGTGGTGCTCGGCGTCCCAGCGTTGCTCGTCGTCGTTCCAACCGAACAGCGGGAAGTCCAGCACCCAGAAGACCTCCATCGTGTTCGGATCGAACAGCTTCTGTTCGCGGGCAATGCGGTTGCGGACGGCACTGAGGGCGGCGCTGGAGACCTTGAACGTGTCGGCCACGTACAATAAAAGATCCCCCTCTTCGCCACCCATCTTCTGGATGATCGCCTGTTGCTGCTCGTCGTTAAAGAACTTGGCGATCGAGGAATCGAGCTTTCCGCCGGTGACCTTGAAGTAGGCCAGCCCCTTGGCTCCGTAGTCAGCGACGAGGGCCTTCATCTCGACATCGAGGATGCGGCGGCTGTACTTGTCAGCCCCGCTCTTGACGTTGATGCCCCGCACACGATTTCCGGCCTCGATCGTCGATTTGAAGACGCCGAACTCGCAGTTCCGGGCGATGTCGCCGATGTCGACCAGCTGCATCCCGAACCGCATATCGGGCTTGTCGCTGCCGTAGTTTTCGAGGCAATATTCGTGGGTAAACCGGCGCAGCGGCAGCGGGAACTTCTCATTGCGGACGGCGAGGATCATCTCGGCGACGAGGCCGTCGATCACCTCCAAGATGTCGTCGCGCTCGACGAAGGCCATCTCGACATCGATCTGCGTGAACTCCGGCTGGCGGTCGGCACGCAGATCCTCATCGCGGAAGCAGCGGGCGATCTGCATGTAGCGGTCGAACCCGGCGACCATCAGCAGCTGCTTATACAGCTGCGGCGATTGCGGGAGGGCGTAGAACGTGCCCTCGTGAACGCGGCTGGGGACGAGGTAATCGCGGGCTCCTTCGGGGGTGCTGCGTCCGAGCATCGGGGTCTCGATGTCGAGGAACCCGAGCTTGTCGAAGTAGTCGCGGACGACCTTGGTCAGCTTGTGCCGCAGGATGATGTTCTGCTGAATCGCGGGCCGCCGCAGGTCGATGTAGCGATGCTTAAGACGGATGTCCTCGTTCGGCACCGACTGGCCGTCCGGCTCGAACGGCGGGGTCTTGCTCTTGTTGAGGAGCTTCAGGTTGCGGCAGAGAACCTCGACCGAACCGGTTTCGAGCTTGGGGTTCGCCAGCCCCTCT
>JAYTCW010000445.1:0-16505 GCA_043736295.1 Planctomycetota bacterium
GCCCGCTGGAAGGCATCAACAACAAAATCGGCGCACTTCAAAGACGAGCGTATGGATACCGAAACTACGAACACCTGAAGGAACGACTCCTCACCCTGTACCACACCAAGTACACCCTACAAGGCTAATATCTCGCCAATGACCATCCCCCCAAATAGTCGGATGAACCCGACTTCAGGCCCCCGGTTGTGGCACCATCCGGCTCGGCCAGCAGAGCATGACCGACCCCAATAACACGAGACCCACATCGACGGAATTGATGAGCTTCGACCAGTGGTGCAAAGTTTGAAACCCCTGCGGACGCGCTTGGCCCGGTGGGGTAATCATCTCGGCCAGAGGGAGGTACACCACTAGATAATCGAACAGCATCATCCCCAGCGCCAGGCCGAACAACGCGAGGATGACCCCACGACGGCGAAACGATACGAACTCTCCCGAAACCGCTGACCCCAGAAACGCCGCCCCGACCAATACGAACCCCATCACGTAGTACGCAGGAAACCGAAGTAGGACCAGCAGATCGGTGGTCATCGATTCGAACTTGCCCGAGGTCGCCTGCTGCACCCCATTGATGACAAACAGCACAGCGGCCCCGACCCAGGCCGAGGCAGCGAAACGGGCGATGGTGAGGGCGAAGCGGGACATGGGCGGGATTTCGAGACGGGGGGGCAGAATGAGGCTCTCAGGGTAGCCAGCAACCAGGCGAGGGGCAATCGCTGTCTCTGTCTCGCCCGATCACACAGCTGCGTCATGATCGTATTGGTATACAAATCGTTGATGATTGGCAGGCGTATCTGACCTACACGGACCGCCGCGATACCGCGACCTCGTCAATCCCCCATACCGGATTCCAGTCCTAGACTTCGCGCGGGCAGAAGTAAAGCATTTCGACGTCGCCACGTTTCGCCAGAACGTGGGCGAAATGGGCTCGCGAGCCCGCTCTCTTTCTAACCGTCAGACTTCCGAAGTCTCCGAAGACTTCGGGACGCGAAGTCTGGCCGGTCGCCTTACTGAAACCGGTAGGCCGGATTGGTTTTGGAGAAATCGAGAGGCTTCAAACCCAGATTGGTCTTGAGGCCGGTGTAGGCATAATCCTCGACCAGTGGGGGGTCGACCCCAGCCTGTTGCGGATATCCGTAATTCTGAATTCGCAGAGGTAATCCGGAGACCTTCTCAATAAACAGCCGGCTCTGGTGATAGCGGAACTGACGACGAGGGCGCGGGTGCGTCACTTCGAGTGTTTCGCATTCGATCCGCCCCATCTTGGCATTTGGGTAATACTTCACGTCCACTTCGCCATACTTCGATTCCAATTCCCATTGGGCAACGACGAGTTGGACCATTCGACGTAGCCCGAGATCAGACACGGGATGCCGGGTTTCAGCCAGCACTTGAGGATCGTTGATCGGCAGTGCCAGCGTCCCCACCAGCGACTTCACTCCGGTTCCCTCATGCACCAGCAACTTGGCTGGATCTTGAGCCGAGTCATAGATCACCTCGCGACCCTCATGGGGCGCCGCATACTTGAGGTACACCGCGAACGGCTTCTCTCGCACGCGGATCTGCATCATCTGTGTGGTCACGGTATTGCCAATCAGCTCACGCTTGGTCAATGTCCCCTCGTAGTCGACGAGGGCTTCAGCCTTGCTCAGCGCGGTCTTGGCCATGGCGATGGCGGGAGTCAGAGGGTGAACTTGCGGTGCAACTGCCGGGGGAGGAGTCTGTGACTGACCCGTTTGGGCGCAGACTCCCCCCACCGATGCCAGCAGTCCATGGACTGCTGCCACAACGACAATCGCCACTCGACGAAATTCGCCCATGATGCTCCACTCCATCATTCAAGAATCTGAATCGATCATGGACTCTTCAGATCACGGATGTCGTCTTCCAGCTGGTTCAATTCAGAAATCGCCACGCCCCCCAGAACGACACCCGTCACTCCGAGGATCAGCAGTGACGTTTCGACCGGATCGAGGTATCCCAGCTGGCCACGGACAACGTTGGCGTCCGGCACATAGGCCATATCCAGTTGCTTCATCGCTTTGGGTGGGGCAGCAGCGGGCTTCCAGAGCCTGACTGCGACGGTCTGCTGATGGATTTCCAGTTGATAGGCCCCGGGCTTGAGACCTGGCAACGTGTACACGCCTTTCTCGTTCGTCTCGACAGTGGTGATGAGCTTGCCGTCCTTTTTGAGAATGACGGAAGTCTTGGCGAGCGGGTTCTTCGCCCCGTCAACCAGCGTGCCTTTGAACGAGCCATCACTGTTCAGCAGCACATCAGGCACGATCAGTTTGGCCGCTTTCGCGACAGGGGGGCTCGCTGGGGCGTCCTCGCTCCAAGCCAGGCCTGGCAGTGTCAGGGTGATCCCCGCCAGCAGGGCCAGGGCACGTTGCAATCGCTTCCATGTGGTCATCGATCTTCTCCAAAATGGCGAGCAAGCTCGCAGGGGTCAGTGCCAGTTTCGAATGTGCTCTACGAGCCGGATCTCAGCCTGGGGAACGGCCTCTAACAGCCGTGTACTTAGCAGTCCGGCGGCCTCGCCGGACTGAATGTCGAACAGATAATCGCTGAGCACCTGTCGGACTTCCGGCGGGCCATGCAGCATGTAGTGAGCCCACGCCCACGCTTCGCGGTACTCGTTAGATCCCATGTCGGACAGGTCTTCAGCGGCTTCCAGCTTGGCCAGGTTGGGACGCCAGCCGAACAGAATAGAACGCTTGAGACTCGACAAATGAGGGTTGCCAGAACTGCGTTTGGAGGACACGACCTCGAAATACTCGGCCAGACCCTCGTCGATCCACATCGGAACGTAAGGCAGTGCATTATGCAGAACAGCGTGCGTGCATTCATGCCGCAAGTCGACATCGAACCCCCACCGCTTATAAACGTACACGCGCCCCATGTCGGAACCCTGCACAAACAGAGCCGGACGGTGCATCCCCTCGGGCACTCGTTGAGACAAGTGCGCCCGATAGGTCGACTTACTCTGAAACAGGCTGATCTCGACTGAGCGTTCCTGCGGCTCCAGATTCAGCAGCTTCTGCACATCACTTTGCAGCTGAGTGATCTGAGCGATCAGTGCCTGGCTGTCCCGGTCGTCAAGAGCGAATTCGGAACGAATCTCGAAGATACCGGTGGATTTTGTGGCGGCCCAAGTGTCCTCTGCGCAGGACGGTGCGACGAACCAGATCATGCTGGCCACGCACAACGAAATCCATTTCGCAGTCCGCATGGGAATCCCCTGTCTGCCGCCCAATTCTCGCTTCCTTGTGAGTCGAGTTCGGCAAGTTGTGCGGGTGGATTACCCGATCACCGGGGATTCGGTCAATAGCGGTTGCCTCTGACTCGAGGATGAAGGGGGACAAAGTGTGTGCAGTCGCAGACGGTATCGACAGGGATGTGGCGAATTAAGGACACGTTTTCCAGAAGTCAAGTGCCACCCCCCATCTACAAAATATTCACAGAATTTCGGATGAACAATTCACGCTAGACGGAATATGCGAGCTAGGGTTGGTGTGGGCATTCCTTCTCTGGAGAGTGAAAGTACCACCATGAAACGTCGTTCGTTCCTGCTATCGTCTCTCGGTCTGACTGCGGCCTTCGCTGCTGGAACTCATGTTCGAGCGGCCACGAGTGCCACGGATATCATCCGCGTCGAAGAGGACTGGTACATCAAGGTCGGCGATCCCGATCCGGACATTGATGCTCCGCAGATTGTGACCGTCTTCGGACCGGTCAATCCGATCACCGGCACACACGCCATCTTCGAGCTGAACCACGGCACCCAGCCCGACTTCGCGCAAGGCGGGATGCAACTCCAGTGCTGGTACGCCAATTCGCTGGTTGGCTATCGCAGCCAGCACGCCCCGGCGGAACTGAATGTCGTGGATGAGGTCATTAAATTCACGACGGCCTCTGAAATCATTCTGACGGGGACGGATCGCGTGTTGATGGAGGTCATCGACGGCACGTCCACCAGTTGGGGCACCTTTGGCGGAACCCGTTCGTTGCGGCTGAGCATCCCGACATCCCTGGACGACTTAAACAGCTTCGACCCGGCGCATTCCATTGCCAACTCGCGGGTCACGTTCGGGGGCAATCGCGTGATCGTCTATAAGCGAACCGCGATCCGGTACTACGACGGTGCCGGACTACACCAGACGGACACGACAGACACGGTCGTTGAGGCCTGGTAAGCGGTTGCCATTCGCTCTGCGAAAGTGAGTGCGTCCCTTTTGTCCTGTGGAATTGTGCAACCGCCAGGAAACCTGATCATGCAGAGATTTGTCCGTCCAACGCCACTTCGTGCAGCTCGTCGAGGCAACATTCTGGTGCTCACCGCATTGGTCTTTTCCATGCTGCTGGCCTTCATGGCCTTCGTGGTGGATGTCGGCTATATCGTGACCTCGCGATCGGAACTGGCCGCCGCTGCCGATGGAGGCGCACTGGCCGCGACCTTTGAGATGGGGGATGGATTTGGCACGCTAACCAATGCTCAGATCGCGACCAAGGCCAAGGACGCCGCCGTAGCAGTCGCAGCGGCGAACACCGGTGCGGGGCAGACCTCGCTGTACTGCAGTTCGACACGCGATATCAAGCTGGGCTCGTACACCTGGAATGCGGCCAATTCCACTTGGGTGACGACGTGGAATGCGACTCCCTACAACGTCGCCGAGGTCACACTGCGCCGGGACCAAACGGGCAGTACGCTGGGTGACAAGCCGCTGGATCTGTTTATCGCGCCCTCGTTCGGCAAAAACACGACCAAGGTTGCGATGGTGGGAAAGGCGGCGCTCATGCCCTCGACTGGGCTGAAGAAGATCACCGGCATCAATCTCGATATTTTGCCGATCACGCTCGACCTGCCCACATGGACCGCACTCGAAGGCGGAACTGGCACTGATCTCTACTCGTACAACGCTTCGACCGGGGCCGTGACGACAGGGGCTGACGGGGTCAAAGAGGTCGATCTGTACCCGCTCTCCAGTGGCACCACGACCGCAGGCAACCGGGGGACGGTCGACATCGGGAGCGCCAACAACAGCACCGCCGACATTAGCCGGCAGATTCGTTACGGCGTGAACGATACCGACATGTCCTACTTCGGAGGACAGTTCAACTGGAGTAGCGGATCGATCACGCTCAACGGGGACACCGGGCTCAGTGCGGGAATCAAGGATGATTTGACCTCCATCATCGGGAAACCACGCATGATCCCAATCTTCACTTCGGTCGCGGGCCCCGGCAACAACGCCAACTACGTCATCCCCAAGTTCGTCGGCATCCGGATTCTGTATGTGCAGCTGACCGGCAACCAGAAGAAAGTCGTGGTCCAGCCTGCCAGCATGGTCAGTGCCGCCGGGGTTCCCGGGACAACCACGATCGGACTGGGCACGATTTTCACCCCGGCCGCCATTGTCCCGTAATCCGACCAGTCTCCATTCGGCACGACTTTGCCAACCTCATTTCCTCCCCCTCATCGCAGTCTTCCCAGGTGTTCTGATGCGTTCCTCGTTCCTCCGCACGTCACAACCAAAAACGGCACTCCGATCCGGTGCCGCAGTCGTCGAGATGGCCCTCGTGATGCCCATCTTCTGCATGTTCATCTTGGCAATCGTGGAGTTTGGTCGAGGCTTCATGGTGGTCCAGTTGCTCAACGATGCAGCCCGGGAAGGTGCCCGCTCTTCGATCCTCTCCGGCAGCACGAACGCAGTCATCACCGCCGACGCCAAGGCATTTATGGTGGACTCCGTGAAGTGTCTGGCTGCGGACGTGACGGTTGCGATCACGATCACCGAGGCGGCGGGAAATGCAGCCGCGTCCAATACCTTGGCCAATGCTCACAAGCGAGACCTCTGCAAGGTGAAGGTCTCGGTCCCGTTCAGCAAGGTCAGTTTTCTCCCCGGCAGCTATCTCAAGAGCCGGACTCTGAGCGGCATGTCTGCGATGCGACATGAGTAGAGATTATACTTCACGCGGCCAGAAGTGAAACATTTAATTGTAGCCACGTTCGCCAGAATGTGGGCGAATTGGCACGCGGGCTCGCCCTCTGGCGAGGAGCAGCGACGGCTCCTTTCGCCTCGCGTGAAGTATAAGCTGTAGAGCCGTCGGCTGGCCCCCCAACGACTACGGCGACTTCTATTGCTTCGAGATGTCGCCCAGATTCCGGCAGGCGATCAACTCGGCCACAATACTGATCGCGATCTCCGGGACGGTTTGTGAACCGATCTCCAGTCCGAGCGGGGCATGCACGCGAGTGAGCAGCGATTCCTCAACTCCCTCGCGGCGCAGGTCGTCAAAGATCATGCTGATCTTGCGGCGGCTGCCAATCATCCCGAGATACTGCGAGGGCTTGCGTACGAGGTGAAACAGGGCCTCCTCGTCGTGGTTGTGGCCGCGCGTGACGATGATGCAAAACGTATCCTCATCGACTTCTAACGAGGGGAGTACCTCCTCAATCCGTCCAGCAATCCGCCGGACCGACTTCGGGAAACGTTCTTCCGTCACGTACTCCGCCCGGTCATCGACGACCGTCACGTCGAAGTTCACATCGGCTGCGAGGTCCGCCACCTTCTGCCCGACATGCCCACCACCCACGACGAGCAGCTTGCCGCGTGCGAGATGAGGGAGGTACGACACTCCTGCGCTGGCATACGGGCGGGGACGCTGAGAGAGCGGTCGCAGGTTCGTATACAGTGCTGGAGTGGGAGGATTGATGTGCCCGACTGAAGCCCCAGTAGCGTGGGCTTTAGCCCACGCCGGAGTGCCATCTTCACCCACACGTGGGCTAAAGCCCACGCGACCCCCACTTTTTTCGGTTTCGTCAGAAATTCCTTTCGGTCCCGCCGTGCAAATCCCCTCACGGTCGAACAGAAACCGCGACAGCTCAGGCATCCCGCAGGTTTCTGGCTCAAGCACCACCGCTTCGGTACAGCCTTTGCCGAGATCGATCAATCGGGCCAGCTCTTTGTAATAAGAGAGATCGGCTCCGGCCCGTAGCGGATCAACGAGCATCCGCATCCGCCCGCCACAGATCAGCCCATCGTCCCAGCCATAATCACTGTCAAGCTGAAACGTGAGTAGTTCGGGCTGGCCATCCAGCAGCAGAGCCAGCGCCCGGCGTTTGACTTCCGCCTCGACGCAGCCGCCGCCCAGCGTGCCCTGCTGGCTGCCGTCCGGGAAGACGAGCATCGCCGCCCCCGCCTTCTGCGGCGTCGATCCGCGCGTCTCCACCAGAACCGTCATCGCCACGGAGCGCCCCGCAGTCATGGTGGAGAACAGAACTTGCAGCAGTTCCCGCATAGTGAGACAGGCCGGTCGAGTCAGTGGGGAGCGGTCGAGGCAGACCCTAGATTATGGTCATTCGAGCCTCCCACGGCGAGCGCGCGGGGAACGTTTCCGATCTGCCCGTCGCTCATGACGCTCCGAGGCTGAGATCCCTCTCGCTCGAAGCGCTTTCGGACCTTCTGTACGTCTGAATGCGAGCTGAGGAGCGACATCGCCTACGGTCACTCGTGTACACAGCTGTGGCCTCGCCCGCTCGGCAGTCGTGTGTGGTGCCCCTGAAGCCTGGCACTGACCAAGGTGAGGCACGTATTTTCTGAGAGCCCCACGCTCCTTCCTCTCGCATCGTCTGGGCGACCTCAGTACACTGAAATCGTCTGACGCGGACAACAGTCAACGTCCTGAAGCGAGCGGGCAGTGAAGACGACTGTGGGAGAGGCTGCCGGCCTGTCATCTCCAGTCAACAGACAGGCTGGCAGCCTATTCCACGAGTCAGACCCGCCTGCCCCTTCGCCTTTCAAGGCCACCCATGGCGAATCGTGACCAGGAACTGATGCTGCAGGTGCAGGCGGGGGAGCACGCTCCCTTCGCTGAGCTTGTGGATCGGTTCCGGCCGCGCCTTTTGCGGTTTACTCTGAGTTCGCTGCGTGATCGGCAACTCGCCGAGGATGTGGTCCAGGAAACTTTCCTGGCCGTGTTTCAGGCTCGCCAGACCTATAACCCCACGTTCGCTGTCAGCACGTGGGTCTGGACCATCTTGCTCAACTTGGTCAGACGCACTCGACAGCGATTGGCCCAGCGGCAGGTCCGAGAAACCGCCTCCGTCGAAGTCCGACCGACCCCGGCATGCCGCCACCCCGCCGAAGATCGCGAGCAACTGGACCACTGGCTGTCGCTGATTCCCGAGACAGAAGCGGATGCGTTGCGGTTGCGATTCTTCGGGGAACTCAGCTTCGACGAGATCGCCGCGTCGATGGAGAGCAGCGTCAGCGGGGCCAAGCTGCGGGTGCGGAATGGGCTGGAGCGGTTATCGGAACTGGCCCGTCAGGAAGCGGACGCTCCCCGATCGGGAGCTTCATCCGGAGACAAGTCATGAACTGTGATCAGGCGTTTGATGTCATGACCGGACCGCGTCGCGCGAGCGACCGCGAGCTACTCGTCCATCTGGCCGGGTGTCCCCGCTGCCGCGAGATGCAGGCGACGCTGGAACCCGCGCTGGGGCTATTCCGCGCCGACTCGGCGGCGATGACCAATCGCAGTCCGTGGGAAGTCGCCTCCGAGGGGAGCGAAGTCGCCACGCAGGCCGCCTTGAAGCTCACTACTTCGGCTGCTCCCCCTCGCCGCAGACTGCACTGCCTCTGGGGCTATGCCGCAGCTGTGGTGTTGGGGGCGGGCCTCGTGTGGAGTACGTTCGCTTTGAATCCACCAGCAGCGCTTGCACCGACAGCTCGCGGGTCCGCACAAGACTGCCTGTACCTCGCCGATTCTCGCCCAGCCGGGATGACCGGAAGGCAGATGACGCAGTCGTGCCTGGCGTGCCACGCGGTGACGGACGGGCCGTAGGGCTCCCGTAAGACGGCCCTTCCAGGCCGTCTCCCTGGCAAGAGACTCCACTGGACGGCCTGGAAAGGCCGTCCTACCCGGTCAGGATTCTGTGTCCGTTCGCCTTAAGCCTCACGATTCCCTACCAGCTTCTTGAGCCACGGAGCCAGAGCCAAGATCAGGACACCGGGGACGATAGAGGACACGACAAACAGGAAAAAAAAATCGGCCTGCCCCCCGAAATGCCACGGAAGCGTGATCTCGCCTGATTCAATCTTCTTCACTTGCGAAGCAATCAGGCCACCCCCCAGGTTGGCCACGAAGTTGGATGCGAACCAGATCCCCATCAGCAATGAAACGTGCTTCACGGGAGCAGCCTTTGTCACATACGACAGACCCGTGGGCGAGATGCATAACTCTCCAAATGTATGCAACACGTAGGTCCCCACTAGAAACACAAAGCTCGCTTTCGCTCCGGCGGCGACAGCTGTGGCGGCTCCCCACGTCAAGACGGCAAAGCCTAGTCCCAGCAAGATTAAGCCCAGCCCGATTTTGACCGGTTGACTGGGGTTCAGACGGCGTCTCCCCAGCCACGCCCACATCGCGGCAAAGAACGGCCCCATGAGGATGATGACGCCAGCATTCACCGATTGAAACCAAGTCGCGGGGATCTCGCGAGTGGCTCCCCAGCTGCGATCAATCTTGTTTTGAGCAAAGATGTTCATGCTCGAACCGGCTTGCTCAAACGCGAGCCAGAAGAAGATATTGAAGAGCATGAAGATAAAGATTGAGGCCGTTGGGCCACGATCTTCGGGAGCCTGTCGCAGTGTGAAAAGGACGGTCCACGTCAAGCAGGCCACTGTCAGCCCGATCAGCAAGCTGTTGGCTTGCCAAGACTCCATGCGACTGAACCAGACTCCGACGAATCCAAACCAGCCTTGAAAAAACATCCAGGCCACAGCTGCTGATAGAAAGATCGAGATTGGGAGAAACACCCACGCTTTCGAACCTGCCGCGCGAGATGGAGCTTCGCCAATCCCGGAGAGGAAGCGAGAGCGCAGGAGCTGGTACATCAGCAACCCGGCCATCATTCCGACCGCTGCCGATCCGAACCCATAGTGCCAACCGACTTGTTCTCCCAGTGTGCCACAGACAAAGGCACACAGAAACGCTCCCAGGTTGATCCCCATGTAAAAGATCGTGAAGGCCCCATCGCGACGCGGGTCTTTCTCGGGATACAACTGCCCGACCATCACGGACACACAGGGTTTGAAATGCCCGGTCCCCAAAATGATCAGAGCCAATCCAAAAATGAAGATCGACATCCCCGTGTGGTTATGAGCCAATTCTCCAAAACCCGATACCGCCAGGACGACGTGACCCAGTGCAATCAGGGTTCCGCCGAGCAGCATGGAACGGTGCGTCCCGATCAGCTTGTCCGCGACAATCCCGCCCAGCATGGGAAACAGGTATGCCAGCCCGGTGTACCAGCCGTACAGTACGCTCGCCTCCGCTTCGGTCCAGCCGCGTCCGGGGTTCACGAAACCACTGGGATCAGGTTCCGGGTGGACTTTCGCCACGAGGTACAGCACCAGCAGCGCCCGCATGCCGTAATACGAGAACCGCTCCCACATCTCGACGCAGAAGAGCAGGAACAACCCATCGGGATGGCCGAACAATGTAGCAGTGTTCTGTTGGGGGAGAGAGGCGGCAGTGGGGCCAGCAGCGGGCATGCGAAAGTCCTCGGGGTCGAAACACGAGACGTACAATTTATGTCCGCAGACTAACGCTGGAGCATGCAGAAGTGAATGGAAGAAACACTCCGGACAGCCACCAGACCACCCCTAAAAAGCCATCCGGCGACTTCTCTACCGTAATACTCCTCGCGACCGGAGCCACACAATCGCTCGCGGAATTCCCTCGTCGATCATCGGCTGATAGTGGTCGCCGAATGCTGGGGGCTCCGAGAGGGTCACATTCTTGGCGGAGGATTTCAGCAGAGCCTGGAACTGGACGGACTCGGCATACGGGCAGTTCGAATCGTCGAACGCATGAAACAGGAACACCGGGCATTGGATCTGGGCGGCGTGCGTCCGGGGCGAGGACTTCTGTGCAAAGTTGCTGACGTCCGGGAACAACGGATTGCCATTCACTTGGGCGACGAAATCGGTCAGTCGAGTCGGGACATCGGTACACGGGCAGTAGGCGATCGCCGCTGCCAGCCGAGGCTCATGTGCGGCCCACAGCATCGCCAGCGTTCCCGCCGAACTGTGACCCGCCACCACGATCTTCTTCGGATCGACAGCGGGAATCTTGGCGAGTGCGAACTCGAGGGCGACCCGCGCGTTCACCGTCCCCGCAGCTGCCTTGCGAAAGCGGTCGTAGGCCAAACTCAATTGAGCGTCCGTTGCGGTGTCGAGATCGATGATCCCCCCATCGAGCGAGAACATGATCACCACCGCTCCGGCCTCGGCGTATGGCAGCGTCTCGTCATGATAGCTCGGATCATCGAGCCCGTTCCCGGTGAACAGCGGTGAACCAGCCGGAGCCACCAGCACCAGCGGCAGCGACCCCGGTGCATGCTCGCCCGGTGGCATGTAGACCCGCATCTGCATGCCGAAGGCCGGTTGCAAAATCTGATCCGGCGGCGGTTGCAGCATCAAGCTTTGCACCAACACACTCGATCCCGGCACAGGTGTTCCCACCCCCAACTCCGGAAACGCGGGCAGCGGGTATTGCCCCACCGGATAAAGGGTGGTCGTCGGCCCCGCATCGGGGATGTTCAGGCTGTTGGCCGCCGCGATGAAAGCCTCTCGCTCGCGGCGCTGTTCCAGCGTGCCTTCGGCGGCTTGCCGAGCGGCATTTCGCCCCAGCAGCATCAGCCCCCCGCAGACGAGGATCATGAGGAAAGCCATGACTCCGCAGCCGCCCAATACCCACTTCCAGACACCCGAGGAATTGTCATCTCGGGAGCGGTTCTTCTTGTTGCTGAGCTTGATGCCAGAGCGAGAACGAGAGCCGCCACGCCCAGGACGAGCGACAGGCTCCGCGAATTCCTCCTCGTCATCGTGAACGACTTCGTATTCCTCTTCCGGGGTGCGAGACGCACGAACCGGAATCGTTGTCCCACACGATTTGCAGCGCACCGACTTGCCCGCCAGCTCTTCCTTCAGCTGGTAGACCGCTTCACATTCCGGGCATTGAACTCGAATGGCCATGCTGTCCTCGACTGACGTTTGTGAACGATCATCATCGCCGGTCGACGGGCGGGTTGCAACCAGTGGAAACCGCTCCTCTCCCATAAGCAGTTCCGTCGCCGCGCCCAATGTCTGCGTTGTTCCTCGTCAACCACTGCTCAGCAGAACGAAATCGGGGGCCGCCTCTATGGGAAGGCGAGGCCGGGAGGGTGAGGCTCCTGCCGAGCCGCTACCGCGAGTAAACGTCGTCTCTGGCTCGCGGCTCAGCAGGAACTTCGCCCTCCCAAACGGGCACTCTCAGTGTGGGCAGAGAGGGTTCCCGCTACATGGAATGCGAATCGCGGAGCGACATCGCCTACAACTTCGCCCGTTCCACCAGCAGCGCCAGCAGCACCTGCGCATACAACCGGTGTCCATAGTCGTTCGGATGATTCAGCCCATTCCCGGTCAAGTCCAGGTCGTGCTTGTTTTGAAGCAACTCATGCCACACCGAGGACACATCAGCCAGTACAATCCCCGGCCCGCACAGCGACTGCAACTCATCACGGTAGCTGAAGAACATCTCACGTGGCGTATGAATCCACTCGACGTGACCCAGCATCGGAGTGACCAGGATCAGCTCGACATTCGGGTCGGCCTTTCTCGCATGCTGGATAAACTCCTCGGCCTGCTGCTTGAACCACGCCGGGTCGCGGCGACCGACATCGTTCATGCCGTACGCCATGAGGATCAGCTGGGGCTTCTCCGCCAGCAAGGCGTCGAGATCGGCATTCCCGTTGGCGATGCTCCAGCCGCCAATCGCCCGGTTCTTGAGCGTGATGGCGGACTTGTAACTCTGCCCCAATTGCTGCGTGACCAGTTCCGGAAACGCGGGCTGATACGGGGCCACCTTGTTCAAGCCCGACGCATCACCCCCCGCGGCAATGCTGTCTCCGCTGACGCCAATGGTCAGTGGCTCACCGGCCTGGAGCTTCGCCAGCGTGCGGGGCAGTTGCTTAGCTGCAAAGTGCGGGATCGCCCCCTTCCAGGTAAACGCCTGGCGGCGGTAAGTGACCTCGACTTGATGGTCATGGAACCAGCGTCCGGGTCCGTAGAGCAGTGACTGCTCCGGATGACCCACGCGGTGCTTGTAGCTCATTGGAGCGTCGGTCGGCTTGAATAATTCCGACATGCTGACAAACGGGGCCTGCGTCTCCACCGCCAGCTCGATCGTGCCATTCGCGTGCAGCTTCACCTGCTTCGCGATGTCGTACTCCCGCTCGCGATTGGAGTTGCGGACCGAGAGGATCTCCTGCACCGGAAAGGCCAACCGCCCGATCAGCGGGCCGCCGTCTTTGTCTTGCAAGAGAACGGTGCTTTCGCCCTGGACCACATCTCCCTCCCACACAGGTTGAAGGAGATGCAGGTCCGCGAGCGGCTCCGCCTTCGCGGGTTCCTCCGCCCAAAGAGTCGTGGTCCCCAGCAGCAAGACTGCCAGCCAACAGGCAGAGCGAAAACTGATCATCAGTGGGTTCCTCATGAGATCGATGTGGCAAGTGGTCACTCGCAGTGAGTGTCCATAAAACGATGGCCGTCCGCCACTCCACAGAGCAGTGAGCGGCAAGGCGCTAGCCGCCGGTTCTTATAAACGTTGTGCGTCGCGGAAACAGGATATGGCGGGTCAACGGTCAGGGGAACCGGCGGCTAGCGCCGTGCCGCTCACTCGTACTCATCGACTCACATCGCTGTCGTAATCATCATCAGCGCCGTCAGCAGAGCATCTATGTCGGCCTCAGCCGTGAACGGACCGACGCTGGCCCGGACCGTGCCGCCCGTGTCGAGCGTCTCCAAACTACGGTGAACCAGCGGAGCACAATGCAGCCCCGCGCGGACCTCAATCCCGAAGTGAGCATCGAGCAAGGTCGACGTGATACGCGGGTCGATGCCCTCGAGTACGAAACTCACCACGCCCGAGTTCTTGACCAGCGCAGGGTCCGGTGTCAGCACTCGAATACTCGGATTGCCGATCAGTCCGTCATACAACATTCGCACGAGCGGGGCCGACCGCGACGCCAACGCCCCCACCCCCTGCGATTGAATCCACTCCACAGCTGCGGCCAGCCCCATCAGCCCGGCGGCGTTGGGGTTGCCCGATTCGTACTTGTCGGGAGCCTGTGTCGGCTGGTCGAGTGATTCGCTCTGCGAGCCGGTCCCGCCTTGGCGAAGTGACCGCACCTCGGCCACGCGAGATGCCTTGAGATAAACCACTCCCGTCCCGAGCGGACCGAGTAGTCCCTTGTGCCCCGAGCAGCAGAGCAAGTCGATTCGCGACTGCTGCACATCGATCAGCACGTGCCCGGCAGTCTGAGCGGCGTCGACCAGAAACAACACATCGAGGCGAGATCGCAACTGCTCCCCGACCTCGGCAATTGGCTGGATCACGCCGGTGACATTCGACGCATGTGTTAACGCCACGAGGCGAGTGTTCGGTCGCAGTGCCTCACGAAGGCGAGCGGGACTAACTCGCCCATCGGCCTCAGCCGGGATGATCGACAGCGTCACTCCGTGCTCAGTCTCCCAGACCCTCAGCGGTCGCAACACCGAGTTGTGTTCCAACTCCGTCGTCACCACATGATCGCCCGGACGTAGGCAACCGTGTATCGCGAGGTTCAAGCTGTCCGTGCCGTTGAACGCAAATGCGATCTCGCGTGGCGACTCGGCGTTGAAAAGCCGAGCGAGTGCCGCGCGGCAGGCGGCAATCCGGCCATCCAGTTCGGTCGCTCGGCGCGAACTCCCTCGCCCGGCGGCGACACCACACTCGGTCAGGTACTCCGTCACGGCGCGGACGACCACATCCGGCTTGGGGAAGCTGGTGGCGGCGTTGTCGAGGTAGATGCGAGTGGCAGGTTCCACGAGGGACTCAAGGAGAGGGGCAGAGCGGATGACTGTTTGATGATAGGGCGTACATCCCCTCAAGTCACTGCTTCCTGTGCCGTTCTCGCGAGAGCGAGTGTTCCTACTGCACTCGCCCTCACTTTGTCGCGATTCGGCAGCATGTCCGTTTCAGGCAACATAGGGTTCACGACCGGGGCCTGACCCCCAATTCATTCTCACTCAACTGCGGAGCCCCACATGGACCTGATTCCCGAAGAGAGCCCTGTCACGCGGCTGTTCCCCATGCTCGAACTCGACGATGGACGAACCATCGGCGTTAAGATTCGTCAGGCCGGTCCCGAGGAGGTCCGCCTTGATGCACTCGCCCCCTTGGAAACGGGGCGGTTCTGCGTTCTGCGAATTGAGGATGCGAACGGGGAGAACTGGTTCCGCTCGGCAGGCGAGATCCACTGGTCGCACCCGATTCCCGGGGGGACCAGCGTCGGCATGTATCTGAATCAGCAGCTCTCGGAAGAGCTGCTCGCCTGGCCCGAATGGGATCGCCGCGAGTCACTCCGCTACCCGCTCAGCCTGGATGCCCGCATCTGGTGGCAAGGAGCCCGCACCAGCTTGCCCGCCCGACTGGCCAACTACTCGATCAGCGGGATCGGACTCGTCTGTTCCGATCAGGTCACTCTCGGACGCCCCGCAATTATCTCCGTGGGCACTACACTTGAGGATCAGGTCTGTGTGTCAGCGGCTCCCTGCTGGCAGGTGCAGACCCACGAAGGAATTATGATCGGCTTCGAACTGGAGCATCAAGACGGCAAACGCTTTGGGGGACAAATCCACCAACAGCTACTGACCAAACCCGTCGATCAGATGAGTACGCCACTGCGACTTGAGGAGTGATCGATTGTTGGCGATGTCATAACACGAATCGCATTCCTTTGAGCGTAAAGCGATATGGCAACTCGCCATTTCACAGTGTGTTGGTTTTCAGTTGTCGGTATTTAGCTAGGGAGAGAGTGGCCCGGTACCACAATGTCGGTTGCCGTGAAGGACCGCCATCGGGATATCCGATCGGGTCATGGCTCAGGAACCGTCCCTTGCGGCCTTCGTACATGCGGGAGTTGAAGTGGTACAACCCCGACTCGGCGTCGAGTTCTTGGCTGATGTACAGGTACGGGTTTCCGATTAACGACGCTGTGCGTAGGGTGGTGCCTGGCCTGCGCAAAAGTGTCGAAACTGGGGCTTGAGGTTTGAGGCGTTTCTGTTCCAGTCATTCGTTGCCCCCATCATGGAAAGCACCAGGTCAGCAAGGGCTCCACAGAACAAATCCCGGATCAACCACAACTCCCGGAAACACGACTTTTGCGCAGGCCAGAGTGGTGCCTGCTCCGTCGAGGATCGTGGGTTCGCCATACGCGGTGTAAGCGTAGTATTCAGTGACGGCTCCGGTGTTATCGCACAGGGCCGTGATGCTGTATTGCTGGTTGCGGTGGTAGTAGAACCGCTCGGGTTACAGCGAATGCAGGGCCTACGCATCGATCTGACCCTGTTGGAAGACCTGTAGCAGGTCGTTCGGATCGAGGGCGCAGGCGAAGCGTTTGGCTTTGATGCCGCGTT
>JAYTCW010000446.1:0-2263 GCA_043736295.1 Planctomycetota bacterium
CCGTTAATGGTGAAGTCGCGGCGCTGAGCGTCCTCCTCCGGAGTGGAGAATGTCACCTCGGTTGGGCGACGACCATCGAGGTAGGCTCCCTCGGTACGAAACGTCGCGACCTCCACGGGCTCCGCCTCTTTTGTCGGAGCCAGCACGATGATCACGCCAAAGCATTGTCCCACCGCCAGTGTTCGGCGCTTGCCAAATAGGTCGCGAACCTGCTCCGGTGTCGCACTGGTTGCGACATCGAAGTCCTTCGCCGCGCGACCCAGCAACAAGTCGCGGACGCAACCGCCCGCCCACAACGCGACATGCCCCGCCGCTCTCAGCTGCCGGACGACATCGGTCGCGAATTCTCGCGATGCGTCGGCTTTGGCGGTCATTCTTTGGCCTTGAGTTTGAGCAGGACACCCTCGGCGACGCGGTCACTGGGAAAGATAACGACACGGTCGTTGGCCGCGAGTCCTTCGAGAATTTCCGCCTCGTCGGAGTTTCGATGTCCGATTCGCACGACCTTCCGCCGCGCGGTTTGAGCCGCATCCACGGCGAACACCGCCCAGTCGGCCTGATAGCGGAAGAGGGCACTCATCGGCACCTTCACGACACCCTCACCGTGCCAGGTCACAATGCGGGCCTCGAAGCGGAACCGGTCTCCGAACTGCTCCGGCACAGGAGACACCAAGTCGCTGATGATGTTCACCCGCTGCTCTTCGACCCCCAGAGCCGACACCTTGGTAAAGGCTCCCGGTTCGATCAGCCGCACCCGTCCCTCCAGCACGGCGTCGCCGCCCCAGTGTTCGATATGGATCTTCGCTCCGGGGGCGATCTTCACCGCATCGGTCGAGAGGACATCTACCTCCAGCTCGATGTCGCGAGGGTCACCGATCTCCATCAGGGGAGTCCCCGCAGGCAGGACAGATGCACTCTCCTGAAAAACCCGCAGGATCGTCCCCTTGATCGGGGCGACCACATCGAGATGCCAACTCCCTTCAACCGATTCATCGCCGGGAGCTGTGCGGACAAAGGCGGCCTGAGCCAGTTCCAGCTCAAACTTGGCGATCTCGCGACCGAACTCGGCCGAACGGCTCTCTTCGGCGCGCATGCGAGCCAGCATCTTGGCGTCCTCGAACGACTGTTCCGAGGTCGCAGCCCCCTTGTGGAGGCGCTCTTGCCGTTCGAGGAGTGATTTGGCGGATTCGGCGGCGGTCTTCGCGACGGCAGCATTCGCCTCGGCGCGGCTGACCCCGGCTTCAGAGGCTTTCACACGAGCTTGGGCGGTACTGCGGCTGCGCGGATCGAGCAGGTCGGGGCTCGACGGCAGAATAGTGGCCAGCAGCGTCTCACCCGCGTAAACCGGGGCCCCGGGGCGCAAGACGACTCGCTGAAGCTGACCTGCGAGGGGGGTCGAGACGGTGTATTTCTCGCGAATGCGGGTGCGACCGTCCTCGTTGACGGTGACCTCCAGTACCCCCTGCGAGACGGTCGCCCAATCGACATCCAACGCCTGCGTCTGAAAGGAATAGCCGATCGCAGCCACCACAGCGGCCACAAACACCAGCGTCACAAATCGCCGAAACCAAGCCATGCCAAACGTTCTCGAACAGGAATTCTGCTGGGCCATTATCCCGCTTCCCTCTCAGCGGACACTCAGCAGACACCGCAAATGCGACGGAGGGATCACCGTTCTCGACGGCAGGAATCTCAGATTCCTGATCGGCGAGTACAACGCATCGTAGAAGGTCGACCGAGCGTTCAACAGGCTTGTCCCGTATCACGAGACCATTCCACAATTCGGGGAACGCCGAGAAGTCGAACGGACCCTCCAATTCGTTCTGCCTAGACCGAAAGCAGTTTCACAATCTCTCTTCAGTGAACTCACGAGCGGTCAGCCGTCAGCTTTCAGCAGTCAGCCAGAAGGTTTTGTTTCGGCTTCTGGCTGACCGCTGACGGCTGATGGCTTAGACTGAAGACCAATCCTGAACATGCTCTAGTCCACCATCGCGGAATTTCAGCAGCACCTGACGCAACGGCGCGGCACGCGGTGTCGCGCCGGTTGCTGCTTCGGGCGACCGGGACGACGCAGCCGAAAGTGGTTCTGGTATCGAGTGGTTTCTCACGAAGTTCCTCTTGTTCTAAGGCACACCGGTCGGCTTCCAAACGGTCCAAAAAGTCGACACTTCTCGCTGAAGCCGACAGAGTCTCCCGAGTGTTCCCGCCGATGCCCGCACACCGCAATTCCATCACCGTGGCAGAGGCGGGTTGTGGTACACAG
>JAYTCW010000447.1:0-4512 GCA_043736295.1 Planctomycetota bacterium
CTCGGACCTCCACCCCAGGGCTTCCAACGTGTGAAACACAGCCAAATCCCACGCCTCCCCAGCAAGAAAGGCCGCCTCTGACCACTCTTTGTCCCGCAGGGACACCCGACAATAGCCCATCGTTTCAACGGTGGGCGATTGTCGGGTGTCCCTGGCGGGACAAAGAGGGGAGTTTCCTCTGGAAACATGGGCCTGGGTAGCCCTTCCCCTGCGAGGTGGAAGAGCTGCTTGAATCCGATGTTTTCTGTGTAGGATGGCGACCACACTCCTTCAGAGACTTCGGAAGTCTTTTGGTACGCGAACTCAGGCCGCTCGCCTTACCGTAAACTCCCCTCAGGGAATCCGAAGTGTCTCATACACCGTGGGGTCAACAATACCGGCATCGACATACGCATGTTGCCGCTCGCCGCACTTGCTGCACCGACCGCAATGGCTGCCCCGAACTGGTGTCATGCAGGTGAGGGTCAATTCCAGTGGCAAGTCGGCAAACTGCCGGATCAACTGCACTTTTTCCAGTCCACGGTATGGGGCCAGCACTCGCAGAGAGTGATTCAGCCCTTGTCCCACAGCTGTGGGAAATGTCTTGAAGAATTCCGGCGTGCCATCGGGAAACGGGTTACACGACAGCGACCCGATCGCCATCGTCGAGACGTTGTTCAAGCTGCACCAGACGCCGACTAGACTGAACAGCAGGATGTTTCTTCCGGGCAGATAGACATCCAAGTCGGGGGTCCCGACTGGAGGGACGTCCCGTCCAGTCACGCTCCAGTGTAGTCCGTAAACCGATTGGACCGGCATGCTCAGCCTGACCAGCGGTCGAATGTTCGGCTGGGCAACAGCGGCCAGAAACCGCTCCAACGCGGCCAACTCGTCTCGCTCCCAGACCAGTCCCATCGAGACATGGACGGGGATCACCTCGGCGGTCCGAGCAAGATCAGCCACGAGTACGCAGCTGTCGAGGCCGCCGCTGGCCAGAACCGCGATGCGTTCCATGACTACTCCGAATAGGTGGCGAAGCTGCTGGCGGTCTCCCAGAGCCGAATCTGAGTGATGGGCAGGCCGGCTTGGATGCCGTGCTGGAAGATGACCTTGGCGATGTTCTCGGCGGTCGGGTTCTCGTCAAGCAGGAATAGTGGTTCGCCTTGAGCGCGCAGAATCGGGACGTAGTGATCGTCCTTGCACAGCAGCATGCGGTGGTCGAGGTTCTCATCGACCCAGGTACGCATGACATCTTTGACGACTCCGAAGTCGAGGACCATCCCCAGTCGGTCGAGTTCTTTCGATTCAAGATCGACCTCGATACGCCCGTTGTGGCCATGCAGGTAGCGACACTTGCCGTCGTAATTCAACAGGCGGTGCCCGTAGCAGAAGTCGATCAGCTTGGTAATGCGGTGGAGTTTGGGCATGGGGGCGAGTAGGGAGTAGGGAGTAGGGAATTCGGGGCGGGTCTTGCTCCCGACTGAGACAGACTCACCCGGGATCGATGTGGCGTCCGCTATCGACGCGGATGACTTCGCCCGTGATCGTGTCACTACGTAACAGCGTCACGGCCAACTCGACAATGTCGTCGACAGACGATTCTCGACGCAAGGGAGTGCGGGCCACAACTTCGGAAGCCCACACTTCCTCGGAGAGATCCGGAGGTCGTACCGTCGGCCCCGGCGCAATCGTGTTCACCAGAATCCCGTCGCTGGCCAACTCGACGGCCAAGGCCCGCGTCATGAACTGAATGGCAGCCTTGGCTGTCAGATACGGCAGGTAGTTTTTGTAAGGCGTCTCCCCCGCCGCCCAGTCACCGAACTGCAAGATGTGTCCCCGCGTCGGCCCCGGCTGAAGCTTCATGCGGCGTGAGGCATGAATCGCTAGCAGATAGTTGACGCGCGCGGCCTGCATCCCCCGGTCCCATGCTTCTGCGTCGAGGGTCTCGAAGGGAGTTCGCTGGTAGTCCGAGGCCAGATTGATCAGACAGCTCACCGGCCCACACGCAGCTTCAATGGTGTCGAGCGCTGCGGCGACATCCACGTCATCACCCATAAGTGACTGGACTGCGATGGAACGCTGGCCGAGTTGACGGACCTCGCTTGCCAGCGATTCCGCCTCATCCCGCGAACTGCGATAGAGGATGCCGACCTCCATCCCCAGCGACGCGAGACGCAGAGAAATCTCTCGCCCAATCCGCCGAGTCCCCACCACGACCGCACATCGACCATGCAAATTCATCAGTTCGTCATCTCCTCATCAGTTCGCCAGAATCATAGCAGTGTAAGAACCACGGACCAGCAGAGGAGTCAAAAGTGAGTGAAACAGGCCCCCCTCCAGGCGAGGAAAAAGTGGGCACCACCGCCGGGAGGGCGAAGCCCGTGCTGCGAACATGAGGGAGAGGCCATCGTTCCCCGTGGGGCACGTTTCCTACGTGCCCGTGTCCTTGGCATTGCGGCACCCTATGCGTGATCGCCATAACAGCCATCCCGCCATCGCGATCGCCCCGAGTCCCGCCAGTGCCAGATCCTTCTGCGGATCCCATAAATCTCCTTGCTGCCCGTTATATGACTCGGCATAGGCCGGAGCGAACAGCAGGCTGATGGTCCACTCCAATATCTCGTAGACCGCTCCCATCGCCAGGACCACCGACACTGATACGATTGCCAGGACACCCGATCCAGCGAGTCCGCGTCGCTGCAAAACTTCCCAGGTGGGTGGCACAAACAAGAAGCCCGATGCCAGATGGACGAATCGGTCGTAGTGATTTCGCTTCCATTCAAACAGTTCAGAGGTCGATGTCCCAAGCACCCACTTGAACCACTGATCATAGGGGACGAACGTATAGATCCACCTGGCTCCGATGATGTGGAGCCACAGGAAAGCCAGCAGACACAAGACGGAAATCGGATTGAACCATTCTCGCTTGACCGCCAGCCACAGACCGATGATTCCCACGAACGTCGGAATGTGCTGTAATCGCAATTCCGAGGGATAGGGTGCCTCCCAAAACGAGACGCAGGTCATCACAACAGTGGCCATCAACAGCGGAGATAAGTGAGAACAATTCAAGTGCAGTCCATCGATCATGTTCAAAGAAGAGGGTGAATCAATAAATGTGTTTCGCGCGACATGAGCAGTGGGTTGCTGATGAAACTTCGATCTCGCTCCAGAGGTCATCATCAGAGGCTGCAATCCACGTCAGTTTACCGGTCGGTCTCACTTTCGCAACGAATGCGTGTGACATTCAAGGGCCCATCGACTCGCCAGAATGAGCTTCTCCCGCCAAGATTCGCAGAGACATTCTGAATGTGCATTCCACATCCTCTCTGATCAGTGAGACAACATGGCTGGGTCCATCCGTTCGACATCTCTGGTACTGCTGGGCGCGTGGGCGACTGACGCCACGCTCGCCGCAGATCGGACGCATGACATCACCGTCGAAGACTACTTCACCCAGGCGTCCATCACCGAATGTGCCCTCTCCCCCGATGGCAGCCGGGTCGCCTACACCGAGCAGCGCTGGCAGGGGCCGAAGGAACCCGCCAGCAGTGACCTTTGGGTGGTCGATGGCCAGACCAAGGCGGTCCAGCGATTGACGTTCGATCCGGCCTCGGACGCTCACCCGCACTGGTCACCCGACGGGCAGTTTCTCTACTTCACCAGCGAGCCGAAACGTGATCCCGACGCGACCCCACCCAATGCAGCCAAGACACAGGTCTGGCGGCTGCAACTGTCCAGTGGCCGCCTCGAACCGGTGACGCGGGTCGAGGGCGGCATCGTGGCGTACCGCCTTTCGGCCAATGGTCAGTCGCTCTATTACACCACCTCGAAAGAGCACACGATTGAGGAGTGGAAAGACCTCCGAAAGGAGTTCGCCGATCTGCAATATGGGCACGGCGTTCACAAGGTCTCCGCCCTCTCCAAGCTCGACCTCACCAGTTGGCGAACGACTCTGTTGCTCGATGAGCAGCGGCACATTGACTCGTTCGATGTCTCGCCCGATGAGACGCGGATCGCGATGGTCACCATCCCGAATGAACTACTCATCAGCCGCGAAGGCTGGTCGCGCGTCGACATCCTCGACACCGCGACATCAAAGGTCACGACTCTTCCCGACGATCTCTGGCGGAAGGACGCTCCGTCGCCGTACGGGTGGCTGCTGGAGCCGACGTGGTCCGGGGATGGTCGGCATCTGGCGTTCCTGGTCGGGTTCGATGGCTACCCGGCGGAACTCTTGGTGACGACTTGGAACGGGGAGACACCGCAGACGCGGCGGTTACCACGCCCGCAGGATGTCTATCTTGAGGGTAGCCTTAGCTGGCGCGGCATGTCGGATGAGGTTTGCTATCTTGGCGATGTGCGGGCCACCATCAAGGTCTGTAGTGCCCGGGGCGTTGACACCGACACACCGACCGCCCATGTCCTGACGCCACCAGACACGGTGATGCACGCCTTCGGCTTCGATCAACAGGGTGAACGTCTGGCCCTCGTGCAGACCGGTCTGACCTATAGCCGGGATCTGTTCCTTAG
>JAYTCW010000448.1:0-4177 GCA_043736295.1 Planctomycetota bacterium
CTGTGGCGATCGCGACTCGATGGAGTGGAGGCTGTTCGATGCGGTGGCTGGGAATCGTTGACCGTTCACAGATCATTCGACAGAAACAACGCCGATTCATCAGGCCAGGGTGAGGGGGCCCACGCCGCTCGCTCTGGGCCCCTCACCCCGGCCCTCTCCCCACAGTGATGTCCCCACTGAAAGTCGTGTCGCCCGTGGGGAGAGGGGGCAGAAGTCGCGGGCTGCTCACTTGTCTGACGCACACAAAAAATCCTCCCGTTGGATCAGTTTGTTTGCATGAATGGATTGGACAGCGGTATGATTGATCCGCTAGGTCAGTCTGCCCGAGTGCGTGCGTCTAGGGACGCGGGGGCGAGTGTGGGTCGAGGTCTTCCTCAGGAAGTTGTCATGCAATCTCGTCGAGTTCTGTGTCAACGGTCTGTGAGTTCCCCTCGGGGATTCACGCTCATTGAACTGCTAGTGGTCATCGCGATCATCGCTTTGCTCGCCTCCATGCTGTTGCCAGCCGTTCAAAAAGCTCGCGAAGCCGCCCGCCGCAGCAGCTGTTTAAACAACATGAAGCAGCTCGGGCTGGCCTCGCACAACTATCACGACACTCACAACACGATGCCGTCGGGGTGGATCGAGGATGTCAATCTTCCAGTGGCAGACTTCCCATTCCAAATGCCCAGCCCAGTGATTTTGCCGCTGGCCAGGAATCAACAGTTGACGTTGACGGACTGGTCGCTGGGCGGGTACTTCGGGTGGCACACGTTGATGCTGTCCCAGATGGATCAGGGGACAGTCCTGCTGGATTTCTCGATGCCGAAGAACGATCCGAACAACTGGAAAATGATCCAGGTGCCTGTGAGTTCCTATGTCTGTCCCAGTTCCAGTTATCCGGCGGCCCGGCTGCAAAACTTGGGATACACGAGTTATCGCGGCAACATGGGCTGGTGGGCCACCAATGACCCGAATGCACCGCTGAATAACGGGATCTTCTATCGCAATAGCCAGACCAACTTCCGCGATGCCACGGATGGAACGACGCAGACCATTCTCTTCGGGGAAACGTTATTCGGGGGGTATTGGGGAGACAATTATGCCTGCTGTGCTCGCGCTCGCGATGACCAGCCGAATTTCGATGCCCACTGGACCATTCCTGCTGCCAACAGTGGGAACATCCACTTCTTCAGCTTTGGTAGTTTCCACGGTGAAGTCGCGAACTTCTCGATGCTGGATGGGTCGACGAAGAACATCTCGAAGAACATCGACACGAACGTATTCCGCTCGTTGTGTACTCGAAATGGTCGTGAAACGATCTCTGTCGAGTTCTAAATCTTCGTGACTTTGCGGTCGTACTCCGCTTGCCAACAGCCCAGGTCGCCTCCGGACGACTTGGGCTGTTCTGCTGTGAAACCCTGCGTCGGGGGTGCCCGTAACTCGTGTGATTGATCTGCCCACCCACCTGTGAGTCTGCTGAGATGCGTCTACTCCCCAGTCTGTTCGTCCTCGCGGTGTTGACTTTATTCAGCGAGGTGGAGAGTTCCTTGTCGGCAGACGATGAATGGCCTCAGTTCCGAGGCCCAGGCGGACAAGGCCATGCGACAGCCACCGGACTGCCGATTCGCTGGAGCGAGACCGAGAACATCGCCTGGAAGACAGCCATCCCTGGCGAGGGGCACTCCTCTCCGGTCATCTCTGGCGATCAGGTGTGGGTCACGACCGCCATCACCCGCGAGTTGACTCCGGAGGAAGAGAAGGAACGACTCGCGCAGATCAAGAACCCACAAGGATTGAAGCTGGCCGGTGAGCTGACGCTCCAAGCGATCCAAATCAACCGCACCACCGGGAAGATGGAACGGACCGTCGATCTGTTTAAGGTCTCGCATCCCGAGCCGAAGCACGGCCTCAACAGCTACGCCTCGCCGACGCCGGTCATCGCGGGCACCAAGATCTTTTGCCACTTCGGGGCGTACGGGACTGCCTGTGTCGACCGCACCTCGGGCGAGGTGCTGTGGCGGAACGATTCGATCCGCGTCGACCACCAGAACGGCCCGGGGTCTTCACCCGTCTTCTCCGATGACCGTCTCATCATTCACTTCGACGGCACCGACCGGCAGTTCATTGCCGCACTGAATCCCCAGAACGGAGAGATGCTGTGGGAGACGAAACGCTCGGGTGAGATGGACGAGCGACCCGACCTTAAGAAGGCATACGGCACCCCACTCGTCATCAAAAGCGAGACCGGGTCACTGGTCATCTCCCCAGCTGCCAATTGGGTGTATGGGTACGACGCCCGCGATGGCCGCGAACTGTGGAAGGTCGGCTATGGCCAACTTGGTTTCAGTACCGTGCCGCGTCCGGTTGTCATGGACAACAAGGTCTTTATCGCCACCAGCTACATGCAGTCACGTCTGATCGCAGTGAAGCTGGGTGGTACAGGAGATGTGACCGCCACTCATACCGCGTGGATGTCCGACCGCCAAATTCCGAACAAGCCGTCACTGATCGCCTTAGAGGGGCGGCTCTACTTTGTCAGTGACAAGGGAATCGTCCGCTGTGTCAACGCCGAGGCTGGCGAGGATGTCTGGTTCGAGCGTCTTGGGGGAGATTACTCCGCATCTCCCATCGCTGCCGAGGGGCACCTCTACTTCTGCAATCAAGAGGGACTCTGCACCGTGATCAAAGCGGGTGACACCTACCAGGAAGTGGCCAAGAACGTCCTCGACGCGGGCTTCATGGCGTCTCCCGCCGTGGCCGGGAAGGCGCTGTACTTGCGGACGGCGACGCATCTGTACCGCGTGGAATCACACTAACGAAGAGTTTCTTTGGCGAGTCGCTCGTGATTCCGATATGCTGAAGATCGTTGAGACTTGCGGGAGATTGGTAAAGCGGAGTGAAGTGAATGGGAGCCTCGCTGAAGAAGCTGACCATCCGAGGGTTCAAATCGATTGAACGACTCGAAGATTTTTCATTGGGAAATCTCACGGTCTTGATCGGAGCGAATGGAGCAGGAAAGAGCAACTTCGTCGATTTCTTTCGGATGCTACGGGCCTTGGCCGACGAGTCCTTCCAATCGTTCGTGAACGCTCAAGGTGGCGGTGATGGGCTGTTGTTTTTGGGGCCGAAGCAGACTCCTCAGATTGCTGCCCATTTGGAGTTCGGGAAGAACCTTTATGAGTTCGAATTGGCTCCGACCGCCAGTGGGAGCCTTCAAGTGGAGAATGAAAGGGTCCAGTACTACATAGGAAGCATCAACACGATCACGTCAGGTTCGCTGGAGTCTACCCTCAAGCAGCGAAAGGATGAGAGGGGGCATCTGTATCAGAGTTCACCTGGCGTCCCGCACTACATTTATCGGGCCATATCCAGCTGGACTGTCTACCACTTTCACGACACAGGACCACTGGCCCTCATGCGACGGGACCAACCCCTGCGGGATTATACTCGCTTTCGCCAAGACGCTTCCAATATTGCATCGTTCCTATTGAATATGCGTGCGGATGAGCCCCGCAGTTACGAACTGATCCGCGACACCGTTCGGTTGATCGCCCCCTTCTTCGACGACTTCTTGCTGCGTCCGCAGACGCGGGGAACAGACGAACTGGTGCGGCTGGAATGGCATCAGAAGGGGACCGACTTCCCATTTCAGCCCAATCATTTGTCCGATGGAACGATCCGGTTCATCTGCCTCGCCACGGCACTCCTGCAACCCGATCCTCCGGCCACGATTGTGATCGATGAGCCGGAACTGGGTTTGCATCCCTATGCATTGTCCTTGCTCGCTGATCTCATCAAGTCCGCCGCAGATCGAACACAGGTCATCATCTCGACTCAGTCTCCGACACTGCTGGATTACTTCCTGCCGGAGCAGATTGTGGTCGTCAGTCGCCAGAAGGGACGATCGGTTTTCGAGCGATTGGATGCGACCCGCCTTAGTGACTGGATCGAGAACTACTCCGTCGGCGAACTCTGGCAGAAGAATGTCGTCCAAGGAGGGCCGACCCGTGAATGAACTGGTCGTGATTGTCGAGGGGGAAACGGAACAGACCTTTGTCCGCGATCAACTCGCAGCCCATCTCGTGATGCACAACACAACGGCGTGGCCAGTCCTCCCGGGGAGGCATCGCAATCATGGGGGCGTGAAGAAGTGGGGCGTGGCCAGGCCAGACATCCTCCGCACCCTCAAGGAGGG
>JAYTCW010000449.1:0-3012 GCA_043736295.1 Planctomycetota bacterium
ACTGGGAACAGACATTTCGGACTCGTTGGATCGGTGCATCAAACGATGGTTGGCCTGCGGCGGCTCGGCAGGAGCCTCGACCTCCCGATCGATCACGCCAGTTTGAGCAGCTTACGTGACAGCCATTCGACCGCCAGCAGACCGACGAGCAGGCCCATTAGCCAGCCTCGGTCCCAGACCTCGTCGATCCGCTGATCGACCACGATCCGTTCCCCCTTGTCCGGCAGCAGCGGAGCGATCGCAGCGGCCAGACTTCCGAAGTCTTCCGAGACTTCGGAAGTCTTCGCGGTCAGGCTGAAGTACTTCCCACCGGTCTGGTCAGCCAGTGAAGTCAGCACCGCGACGTTCTGGGTCATCTCGGCAAACTCCCGCTCCGGCAGGCGAATCTGCAACTCTTCCTTCAGACGGTCGGGTAGACCGGGAACCTCCATCTCCAAACGATACCGTCCCGACAGGTCCGCGCGAAACTCCCCGGTGTACTCGGCGGGACGGAAACGGTCCTGCGACAGGACCAGCTGGGGTGTCAGCGGGCGACCGACGGCATCGTAGACATCCAAGGGGAAGGTCGACGCGGTCAGAGGTTGGAACTGCTCATTGAGTACGCGAACCCGCACCGGAATCGTCTGCCCCAAATCAAATTCGCGGCTGTCGAGGACGAACATCCCGCGCTGCAGGCCGCGCTTCGAGCGACCCTCGGCCAGCTTGCGCGTCAGCTTGATCCAGAACCGGTCGTACGCCTCCTCCGATTCCGACCGCAGCCGCCAGAACTCGGGGCTGCCGAGGTAGAAGCTGTTGCCTTGGCCGTAGCGCTGGCCAGCGATGAGTGGGGGCGGTCCGTCCGCGCCGCGGGCCAATGGGTCGGTGAACTCGGCGTAGACGGTCACGCCGCCGCGCCGCCCACGCGTGGCCTGCGTGCGGTAGAAGCCAGCGAACTTGGTCCAGATCGACTCTTTGGTGGCATCGTCTTCGAGCTTGAGGAACTCGGCGGCCTTGCCGTCCTGTGTCAGGTCAACGGGCCACGCCTGCTTGGCCGAGTCTCTCAGTGTCGTGCCGGTGGCCGAGTCGTCGACGATGACCGGGCACAGCGTGCGGATCTTGTTCCACTTCTCATCTTCGGACGACAGGAGATACGTGTACGCATCCCCGGCGATGAAGGCGATCCCGCCCCCTTCCCCGGAGACCCACTCGTCGAGCCACTGCTGCTGCTCGGGAGTCACCTGCGTCCAGTCGGCATCAAACGCCAGCAGCACGTCATAGGTGAACAGATCCTCGCGCTTCTCGGGGAACTTGAACAGCAGGTTGTCGGCGTCCTGGCTGATGCCGACGCGCCCGGTTTGCAGCCAGACATCGACATCGATCGACTTGTGCCGGAACAGCAGATTCTTGGCGAAGATGTAATCCCGCATTGGTCCACTGGCAACGATCAGCACGCGGGTCGGGCGGTCGAAGACGTTGACCGTCCGCGACTCGGCGTTGTTGTCCATCCGGCTCTCGATGACCTCGGTCCCGGCAGCCACGCGGATCGTGTACTCGAAGGCCCCGGCCTCGGTGAGCGACCGCGAGAACTGGACCTCCTGCGGCCCGGCCCCGTCCACTACCGGCACCGATTTGGTATCGACCACAATCGGCGAGGCATCCTGCGGTCCGCGCTGCAGGAGCTCCACATTGGCGTTCTGATTCGACAGGCCGCGCGTCTGCACCCAAGCGGTGAGTTCGAAGGCATCCCCCTTGGCCACATCGGTCGGCGACACGACCTTGAGGATCGACAGATCGACCGGCGGGGTCGTCCCACCGACGCCGATGGCCACGATCTTGACCCCGTGCTGCTTCGCACGAGCAATAGCCGACTCGGGGCTGCGACCGACGTTGTTGGCTCCGTCGGAGACGACGATCACGCCAGAGAGCGTGCGGCCCTTCTGCTCGGCGAGCACCTTGTCGACCGCATCGCCCAGGGCGGTCGCGTTCTTGGCGGGTTTGAGCCACACGTCCCACTGCGGAGGCTGGACTGCCTCGCCCGGTGGGCCACTGCTCGGGCCCCCCGACCACGGAAACCGGTACAGCGGCCCGACCAGATCACTATCAAACGTGAACACATCCACCGCATGCTGCTTCTGCAACGTCGCGATCAGCGGGGACTTCACCAAGAACTCCCGCACGGCCACAGCCCGTTCTTTGACTGCTGACCCGGAGCGAACATCCTCTGCGGGCTGCTTCATGGAGGTCGACGTGTCGACGAGAATCGCCACTTGCGAGGGGCGGAACGACTCGCGCTGTGTTCGGATATGCGGGTTCAGTGCGATGACGATCAGGCAGGCGATCGTCGCCAGACGCAACACCGACAGCCAGACCATCCAGAACGGACTCAGATCACGCGTGTCGCGGCGAGCAATAAAAATCGCCCAAGCCCCGGTCAGCACCAACCCGACCAATACCGCCCAGTCGCCCGTGCTGTAGGGGACATCCCACTCGAACGCGGACGACACCGACGACACAGCGGCAGCGGAGTCCTGAGCCAAGAGATGGGACAATCGGGAAAGCACGAAATCTCGCGTTCAGAAAGGCAGTGTCGAGCGGCCGCGAAACCCGCTCACGGCTCTTTGGGATTGTGGCAGATTTCCAATGAACAGGAAACGGCTAAGGACTTCTTCCAAATTCCCATCCCGATTTGAACAGAGGCAGTTGAACAGCAGAGACACAATCGCTGCGGTTCAGTACCCTTTGGTGATTCGCCTTGGTCAAAGAGTCCAGGCATGGAACTGAAGGTCGCACCGAAAACGAAGCAGCAGGCAGTCAACCCACCATCCAAACGAAGTTCGCGGGCCAGCCCGAGTCCGAAATTTTCACCATCGTTGTCACTCTGTGCCACAATCCTCTCCAACGGACTCCTACGTTCGGCGACACCGAGAAGTTCTGACCAGCCGTGCCCTCGGTGATTGGACTTAGAGGCTATCCGAAAAGCCAAGTATCCCTCAAACCGCACTAGCGACTGGAGTTGCCGGGGTGGGGCGGTAC
>JAYTCW010000450.1:0-16701 GCA_043736295.1 Planctomycetota bacterium
CGCTGGGACCAACTCTGGATGTTCCTCACCCACGCCGGTGTTCAGCCGACGAATAATCGCGCGGAACAAGTGCTGCGCCACGCCGTGATCTGGCGCAAACTCTCCTTCGGCACCCAGAGCGCCGCCGGCAGCCGCTTCGTCGAAACCCTGCTGACCATCATCGAAACCTGCCGCCAACAGAAACGCGATGTCCTCGATGTCCTGACCACCGCCCTCGAAGCCCAAAACCACCACACACCAACCCCCTCACTGCTGCCCGCCAAGTGACCCGCCACACGATCGGGGTGTGAATGGTTACCTCCCAAAGTCACAGTGATCCTTTCATGGAGACGTGCATTCCAATTCCGAATATTACGACAAGTAAAAACCCTGCAATCACACTGACGACACTGATGACGATGCCGCGAATGAATGACCTCTTTTCACATGGCAAGGAGTATTCAAGGTAGACGGGGACACATGCAATAATAAATTGAAATATTCCAAACAAATTCTCGTATCGCCTTAATTGAGGGAATGTTATAAAACAAACGATGTCACAAGCAAGCCAAGAAATGAACAGGGCAATGGATGTAATCGAAGCCGTCACGACAAACCGCATAGTATTCCCCTCGCGTTTAGTTAGCATGATCATCTGCATTGTCGATCACTCCTCAATCACGGGAAGTATATTGATACCTCCTCCTCCTCTACCATTCATGTACGGCGGCCAATTGGTCGGTGGGAAGTTGATCTGGTGATCTACAAGAGGCGGGAAAAATGTTCCGTCTAACGGGTTTGGGCTTATGCCGAGTCGCTGTGCAACTGCAGCCCAGCTGTTGCCGCAACTTTGAAGAGCGTCAGCCACAGTAGTGTTGCAATTGTAGGTGGGTCCACATCTGTGGCCGGTGCCATGAGGACGTAGTTGGCCCGCAATGCAACATGCATCAACAGTTGCGTCTGTACAGACTGAACCTGGTAAATCCGATTGACCACTATGGTCATTTACACCTGTTTGCGGGAATGGCGTTGGTGATCCATTTCCACCACCTGGAACACCCCCGCCGAGTTCGCCAAGCCCCGCCTCAACGAAACCGGCATCAATCCAAACGTGGTAGCCCCCCATCATTGCCCCCAATCCGCCCCCTGGAAGGTCCGCTTGTCTCCTGCATACTTTTACTGTGATCTTGGTTCCTTTCTTGTACCATGTTCCATTTGCACAGCACATGTCTGATGAGTCGGTGTCACAAATCGGCGTTCACTCTTTCCATTTTGGTGGATCTGGTTGGCTCGGTCCTGGAGGAGGGAGGGTGGGATTGAAACCTGGGGGGTAGTATCTACTCATATCTCCATCCATTCCTCCAACATTTATAATCGGATCGAGCCCCAATGGATCGATCCTGCCTGGGATGTAGTACCCTGCATAAGTGTTCGAGCCCGAAGGATACCCCAACGGGTCGCGACTCAGAAACCGATTGTGTCTCGAACCGTAGTACCGCAAACGGAAGTAGAACGTCATTGTCTCCTTGTCCCATTCGCGAGCGGTGAACATCCAACGGTTATTGATAGCCGATGATGCGCGGACGGTTCCATTGCTCGGATCGAGGATTGTTGGAGTGCCGAAAGTAGAGTATGAGTAGGCTTCGACGGCGGTTCCGGTGCTGTTAGTTAGACCGCGAACATGCCAGTTCGCGTCGATATGGTAGTAGAAGGGTTCGGCGACACCGGCCCCGAGCGAGCCAGAGGTTGTGTAGTCGATCAGCGCGACGGGTTCGTCGATGCGGCCCGTGTAGGCGTAGTTGCGTTGCGGGGTGGCGGGGGTGGAACCAGCGAGGTAGTCGGCGAGCAGGTCGTGGCCGAGGCTGACGAACACGAGCGATGCTGCTCCTTCACCAGTGGTAGTTTTCTTGACGCGGCGGCGGAGGGCGTCGTAGGCGTACGTCACGTCGGCTGTGCCATTGCTGTCGGTGTCGGCGCTGGCCATGTGGCCGAGATTGTCCCAGGCGAACGTCTGGCCGAAGCCGTCGGTGACGATGTTGCCACGCGAATCTTCCGTGACAGCGGCTGCGCCAACACTCAGCAACTCATGTGCAGGCCCATGCGTGCGGGCTTGAGCCACTCCGTTCGTCGTGGTCGATGACATATCACCGACGGGGGTCAGCGCGTAGGCTTCAATCAACTGCGTTCCGCCAGTCCCTTGATTGCGGCTCACCAACCGGTTCTGGTCGTCAAACCCGGTCGTTCCAGTCGACCAGCCATAGCCCGACAGCATGCCGGAAATCGTCTCACTCGTCTTATTCTTATTCGCATCCCAGCCGAACGAGAAATTCCCGACCGGGGTGTTGCGAGTCTCAGGCAGGTTGTCGGTGCGATAGCTCATGGCTTCCACAATCCCGTTGCCAAACGTCTGCGAGGTCAAACGTCGACCCGCATCATACGTCCGCGACAACAACGTCGTCGATCCCATGTTCACCGAATTCAACAGCCCGCGCGAATTCAACGATCGCGAGACCGCCATCCCATTCGGATAGGTCAGCGTCACCTTCGGCACGCTGAAGTCATACGCCACCCCCGTCGTATAGGTCTGCCCATCCGTGGTCAACGACTCACTCGCCAGCCTTCCGTTGGTGTACGACCTCCCGATTGTGTTGGCATATTGTCCACTCGTGGCAGCCAGCAATCGACTGGCTGCGTCATAGGAGTAGGTGTCTTGGCTGGTGAGAGTTCCCGCTGGACTGTTGGCCAATGTGCGGAACTCTTTCCGCAAGAGCCGACCGCCCAAGTCGTAGACTTGAGTGATCGTATCTCCCAGCTGATTCGTCGTCCTCAACAGCTTGTTGTCTTCGCGGTAGGCAGCCGATTGAATGCCGTAGTTCAACTGACCCGGCGTTTGACCACTCACATGATCCGGCCATTGGGTAGTGATCCTTCGACCGGAGTTATCGTAGGTGTAGACCGTAGTCTGGCCCTCGGCATCGGTCATGCTGAGTTCGTTCCCGGCGGCATCAAAGACCCAGGCGGTGACGGCGTTGATGCGGTCGGTGAGGGTGGTGCGGCGACCTCGCGAGTCGTAGACCATGCTGGTGAGCTTGCCCTTGGCATCGGTCTGAGTCGTCACATTCCCGGAGAGGTCGTACGTGCGGGACGTGACGGCCCCAGCTGTGTCGGTACAGCTGAGGTCGCGGCCAAGGGCGTCGTAGGTGCAGTCCTGGCCGACGTTGTTGGGGTCGCGGACGGAGAGGCGTTGACCGTTGGCGTTATAGACGAACGCGGTGATCGCGCTGGTCGCGTCGAGCGATTGCAGCGTGCGGCCCGCTCCATCGGTGCGAGATTTGTTGGTGTGGCCCAGGGCATTCACCGAGGCGGTTTCCAGGACATCGCCGTACCCGCTGATGTTCACCACGGCGTCGAACGTGCTGGTGTTCGACACGAGGGCGGTGTTAGATAAATCCAACACTACGCTGCGGACCCCTCGGCCCAGGCCGTCGCGAATCGCCAGCGTGCGTTCGCCCGCCGGGTTGGTGGTGAGGACAGCTGCGCCGTCGCTGTCCGCTCCGAGGGAGAGCCCGGCGAGGTGGGCCGAGAACGTGGCATCGAGGCCGGTGTTGTCGGTCAGGTTGTCGTCGTAGGCGTAGGTGGTGGTCAGGCCGTACGGGGCGGCGGGGGGCGGGTTCACCGCGCCTCCCCGTGCAGACCGTAGTCGTCGATCTTCTTATGCAGGGTGTTGCGGTTGATCCCCAGCTTGCTGGCGGCTTTGGTCTGGGTGCCTTGAAAGGAACGCAAGACCTGGAGGATTAACTCCTTCTCGACGAGCCCCATCACCTGCTCGTGGGCCAGACCTTCTTCTTGCACGCGGGAGAGACCGAGGTTGACCAATTCGGTGCAGAGGGCTTCGATGCTGTTCCGCTGGGCACGCCCCAGGCGGACGGGGGCCTCGCCTCGCAGGTGGGCCGGAAGCAGATCGGGAGTCAGTGCGGGGGTCGGAGCCAGCACTGTCGCCCGCTCGATGTAATTCTCTAGCTCGCGGACGTTGCCGGGCCAGATATAACTCTTGAGACAACTCATGGCCTCGGCGGTGACTTGCAGGGGCACGCGGCGCATATCCGGGGCGAACCTCAAGGCAAAATGCTCGACGAGAGCGGGGATGTCCTCGGTCCGGTCCCGCAGCGGAGGCAGATAGATTGGCAACACATTCAGACGGTAATATAAGTCCTCGCGGAACTGCCCGCGGTCGACCATCTCGTTCAGATCGCGATTCGTCGCCGCGACAATCCGGCAGTCGACCGAGATCGTCTTCGTGTCACCGACCCGCTCGAACTCGTGCTCCTGCAACACCCGCAACAGTTTGACCTGCAACGTGTAGCTGATGGAGTTGATCTCATCCAGAAAGATCGTCCCGCCGTGGGCTGCCTCAAATCGCCCGGTGCGATTTTCATGAGCACTGGTGAAGGCCCCTTTCACATGCCCGAAGAGTTCGCTCTCCAGCAAGCTCTCGCTCAGTGCCCCGCAGTTCACGCGGATAAACGGCCCCGTCGCCCGGCGGCTCAACTGGTGAATCCCCTTGGCGACCAGTTCCTTACCCGTCCCCGTTTCGCCGAGCAGTAGCACGGTGGCTGAGCTCGCCGCGACCTTGCGGGTCATGCGATAGACCTCGCGCATGGCGGGCCCGCGGCCAATCATGCCCTCGTACAGGGGGGAATCGTCTTCAACAGTGTTCACGGCAGTATCCGGTGAGATTTCCGGCGAGCTGCGCGAATTGTAGGCAGTTTTATCGTGAGGATAAACAGAAATAGGCAGAAAAAAACAAAAGGTCTCTGATCCGAGACGTGGCCCAGCTGGGGGATGCACCTTTGTGTTGCATGTGCCCGGAGAGTTAGCAAATTATTTCCGCCCCACGCTCTACTACTTGCTCCAACGGCTCCACGCCAGTCCTGGCTTCTCGGTCCGAAACTGGACCAGCCGCTGGTGTTCGACTTCGGTCACGTAGACGGTTCGTCCGTCCGGACCGCCAAAGCAGACATTCGTGGGGGAGGCCCCCAGGACATCGACCTCGCGCAGGATTTCCCCGCTCGGCGACATGACCACGACGGTCCCCTTGCCATGCCGCGAGATATACAGATTCCCGTCCACGTCGCAGCGCATCCCGTCGAATCCATGATCGGGGAACTGCCGAATCAACGTCTTGTCCGAGAGCAGCTTGTCCGCCCCGATGTCAAAACTCCACACGTTCCGCTGTACGCTTTCATTCACATACAGGTGCTTCCCGTCCGGGCTGACCTCAATGCCGTTCGTTGTCCCCATCCCACTGGCGAGTGGTGTCACCTTCCCATCGCGATCAATCCGCCACAGCTGTCCGGTGCTTTCCTTCCAGTTGGGATCGCTGGCCCAGAGGGTTTCGTCCGGTCCGATGGCGAGGTCATTGGGCTGGTTCATCTTCGGTTCGTGAGCCAGGACAGAGAGCGTCTTCGTCGCTGGATCGATCTTCAGAACCTGATGGGCCACGTAGTCGGCCACATACATCATCCCGGCTTTGTCGAAGACGATCCCGTTCCCGGAACTCCCCTCGGGCAGCGTCAGCCAGAGTTCGCCGTGCCCGGCGGGAGTCACCTTGCCAATGGTGTGATTCTTCTCGAAACAGACGGCATAGACATTCCCCACCTTGTCACACGCCGGACCTTCGATGCCGGCTGTGAAGGACTTCTCAGCGGACAGGGGCTTCGCCGTCCAGAGCGGCTCCTCCGCAGGAAGGTGGATGGCGAACAAGCCGACGAACATCGTTGAGAGCAAACGGGTGCTGACTCGCAGTGACACGAGATTCTCCACAAGGAAGGGGTGGGACCGGCTTGCGGTCGAGAAGCAGACTCTGCCCGGAGATGATACGGAATGCCCACTGTCTGGGGGTATGCCGCGGAGAAGTGATCGCCTACAGCACCCGCTGCTGCTCCAGCCGCATCCTTAAGTCAGAACGCGACCCCCGCAAGTCAATGATCCGCCCGTGCTCGGCCAGCCGCACTGTCTGGTCGCGGGCTATCTGCCATTGGTCTTCGGCTGCCAACATCTCGATTTCGAGGAAGGTCGCCCGCGAGCGGGCCTCGTTGAGCGTGACCTCGACGGATTGGCTCTCCCCAGTGAAGTGAGTCCTGCGGAGGGGCAAGGCAGCACCGCGCCTCACCGCTGTTACTTCTTTCCGACAGCGGCCCCGATCAGGATCAGGTACGCCTCATCAATGGTCAGCGTCAGACGCAGGCCATCCGACTCGGGGCGCAGCACGAACCGGAGGGCATCGTGGTCGGGATCTTTCACCGCTTTCCGGGCTGCTGCGGTGAACTCGCGAGTCTTCTGATCCTCCGCTTGTCCCAGTAGCCCCAGCCAGTCGGACAAGTGGAGATGAGCCTGACCGAAGGCTGCGATGGTTGAGCGATCAGCGGACGTTGAAGTCCCATCGGCCAGGCTCCCGAAATCGGTCAGAGCGTCCTGATCCCCCACGACCAGCCAGAGCGTCGACGCTTCGGTCCCGATGTAAAGGCTCGGCTTGCCGCCGTAGAACAGCTCCTCTTTTTTGCCGTCGCTCTCCCCCTCGCTCACTTTCCCATCAATGCGGGCAAAGTGAATGCCTCGGGCTGCCCCCGCATCGAGCGTGACTTCGGAAACCTTGTCGGAATTGCGAGCTTCGGGAAGCAGCTTCATGATCGCCTCCGAGAGCTTCTGACTCTCCTCGACGTGGATACCGACGACAGCTGTCATGCCGGTTTGCGGCTCGCCCGTGAGCTGCAAGAGGAGGTCGGCTTGACCAGCTGCGATGGTTTTTTCCACGACATCAATCAACGAGTTGACCGAGGTCCGTTGTGGTTCGGGGATCGATTCTGTCGGATCCTGCTTGGCTCGCGCCAGTCGGAATGCCTCAGCAGCGAGATTACGCACATCAGACGGCAAAGCGGCGTGCAGGTGAACAGCCGCCGGGACATCCGCCGTCGCGACCTTGGCGAGCAGAGATGGACTGCTGGCCGACTGAGCCAGTGCCTTAGACACCTTGCCGGAGTCCGTAAACTGCAGCTTGGCGTCGATCACAGCTGTGCGGGATTCGCGGGAGATTTTGACTCCGAGCCAGACAGAGCGGACCTCCCCCATGACCGACTTGAATGCCGCTCGGCCGAGTTCGATGCCTTCAGTCTTGGCCAGATCATCTGGTTCGCGGCTCTGCTTGAGTTTCCGCAGTTCCTTGTCGCTCGCAGCCATCGCTCCGATGAGGGCGAAGTCCCACACCAGCTTCGGAACTCCTTCCCGGCGGAGTTGAATGACGAGGTCGTACTGGCCTCCGAGGACTTCGGTCAAAGCAGCGGGTGCGGGTAGCGGCAGATCGAGCAGGTCAGCCTTCTCAGTCACGAAGAGATGCCCTTGATCGAATAGCACAAACAGTGTTTTTTCGGGTGTCTTGAACTCGTATCGATTCGGCTTGTCGGTCGCTTCCAGCGAAAGCACATTGCTCAAGTGGGCAGTTTTCTGGAGGGCCTCGATATTGGTCACGGGGATGAACCCGACGATATCGGGGTCTTGCTTTCCTCCGCTCAGATCGAGCGGCACAAAAGCGAACGCCCCCATCGGCTTGGCCCGGTCGATCCCATCCAGATTGTTGAGGTTCGTCAGGAACCCCTTGACCATTTGTGATAGCTGAGGCTGGCCCCCAGTCGTGACGATGTAATCGACATCATCCAGTACGCCGTCGATGCTGGAGAGGTAAGCGACCGCGACCGGTTCCCGCGCGGGCTTCGGCGTTTCCGCGAACAGGCTGCCGGTTAGGGCCGGGATCACCAGACAGATCAAGAAGAGACGACGCAGCATGAGGTTTGGTCCAGAAAGTGGAAGGGGCATGCCCGATCTACTCCGGCTGGAGGACGGTGGTTGCATTCGATTGAGTGATTCCAGCACGATTCAACGCCAAAGCCCAGGCGTTGCAACCCCTGGGCTTTCGTGTGCGATCACGTCCATTACTTGAGTCGCAGGTGCTGCACCCACGCGGGCGGCATGTTCAAGAACACCCAGTCACGCTGGAAACGGTAGGCGTTGAACCGCTTGGTCAAAATCTCTTCGATCTCGCCCAGCCGCTTACGGTCCGGCCCCGAAGTCACGGCCCGGCGCATGGGGCGCATGAACATATACTCGAAGAAGGAATACGTCCCGCCGGGAGCCAACAGCTTCAACGTGGTTTCGACCAGTTCCTCGACCAGCGGGGCCGGGAAGTTATTGAAGGGCAGGCCGGAGATGATGATGTCGTACGGAGCGTCGGTCTGGAACTCCTGCAGCGGGCAGATGTGGACTTTCGAGACCGCAGAGACCTTCTTGTAGTCGGGGTCGTGCTGAAACCGGTTGTTGAGGATCTCGCCGAAGCTCTCGTTGATCTCGACGAGATCAAACTTGTCGTCCGGGTTGATGTGCTTGACGATATGGCGAGTCACCGCCCCGGTACCCGGTCCGAGTTCGAGTACCCGCTTGGGCCCCTTGAACTGATGCAGGGGCCGAGTCGTCGCGTGAGCCAGAAATCGACTGCTGGGCAGTACAGCTCCCGTGGTGTAGAACCGCTGGCGGACCTGGCGAATGAAATCAATCTGGTCGCGAAGGGAAGTCATGAATGGTCCCGAAGGAATGAATTTCCGTGCTGTTCGTGCGGCGGTTGAGCTTGCTTCATGATGTCCAACCCGACTTGATCCGACCATCGCCTGAGCAAGGCGAGGGTGACCGGGCCAAGATTTCCGGTCCCGATCGCCTGCCGATTGATCCGTGTCACGGGCAGCACGCAGTAGGTCGTGGAGGTCACGAATGCCTCCTCAGCTGCGAGCGCGGCCGCGAGCGTAATGTCGCCAACTTGATACGGAATTGCCAGTTCCTTCGCCAATTCCCGGACGAACTGCTGGCTGATTCCCGGAAGTGAGTCGGCCTCGCGGGCAGTACGGATCGTACCTCTGGTGACGATGAAGAAGTTTCCACTATTTGTTTCCGTCAAGTGGCCTTCCGCATTCTGAAGCAGGGCCACAGCTGCCGGGTCTGTGGCGCGAGCCTCTCGATCGGCGAGATACCAGTGCAAGCGGCTGCGGTATTTGAAACGGGGGTCGAGTATCTCAGCGGGAATCTGGCGGATCGAGGGGACCACGAGAGCTTGGCCCACCTGGTATTTCGCAGCCCAATGTCTGAACGGCAGGGGAAAAGTGTGGACACAAACGGTCGGGGCCTCCGAGACGGGAAACTCCCCGGCATACATGGGGATCGCCCCGGGCGTGACAAAGATCACGATCCCCAGTTCGGCTTGCGAAGGGAGGGTCGGGGCGTGCGACTCGATGACCCGTTGCACAATGCCGCTCAGATCGTCATCGGACTGATCGATCACCACACCGAGGTAATTGAGTGAACATCGCAGGCGAGCGAGGTGCTGAGGGAGCCGGAACGGAACCCGCTGGAAGGTGCGGATCATCTCGGTCACGGTCGCCCCCTGAACGACTCCGCGATCCCAAACCGGGAGCGAGGCACAATCGCCGGGAATATATTTCCCGTTGAGGTAAGCCAGTGCGGAGAGACCAGCAGGCATGCCCAGCAACTCCACAGTGGGATAGGCTTCCAGACTGCCGATTCAAGGGGGAGTGCAATCGCATCCACCTTGAACAATTCACTCACAGGCGCAGCGATCCACTCCGGAATTTCGCATGCGTAAGAGCGGACGAAATTGCCACAACAGGCCAATCCCCGCGAGAATCCTAGCCCTTACGATGCCGAATACGGGCGCGCATGCGTCGCTTCCTGCGACCGAGTTTACGACGACCTTTGCCGGTTTTCTTGACGCCCATTCCGACGCAACTCCCAGTGAACGATGCTGTTCCAGTGTTTTTCGTCACAGGAGAACAACTCCCAGACGTTTCACACCGTAGCGAATCGGGGAGGCTATCAGACCTCCGAATGAAAATCAACTGGGTGCCACACGATTGAGTCACCCCGAAAAATGGGGTCTGGCAGACTGCAAGGGCGATCGCTTGCGACTGACACCAAGCCGCCGATAGAATTGTGGCTTCTGGTCGGCTTCCAGTCGCTGGCGCTCATCCGCGCGGCTTGGTTCTCGGCCCAATCGGCACAAGTTTCAGCTGCGACAGTAGTTCGCAGGATTGAGGCTGTCGTTCTTCAGGAGATTTCCAGTGACAGTGAAAGTGGCCATCAATGGCTTCGGTCGTATCGGTCGGCTCGTGTTTCGCGCGATGGTCGAGCAGGGAATCATTGGCAAGGATGTGCAGGTCGTGGCTGTCGGCGATATCGTCCCAGCAGACAATCTCGCTTACCTCGTGAAGTACGACTCCGCCCAGGGACGCTTCAAGGGCGAAGTCTCCTCGAAGAAGTCCAGCCCCGACAAGGCCGAGGACGATGTCCTCGTCGTCAATGGTCACGACATCCTCGTCGTCAGTGCCAAGACCCCCGCCGAACTCCCCTGGAAGGCCCTCGGCGTCGATGTGGTCATCGAGTCGACCGGCCTCTTCACCGAAGCGGAAAAGGCCAAGGGCCACATCACCGCCGGTGCCAAGAAGGTCATCATCTCTGCCCCGGCCAAGGGCGAAGACATCACCATCGTCATGGGCGTGAACTGCGGTAAGTACGACCCGGCCAAGCACCACATCGTCTCCAACGCCAGTTGCACGACGAACTGTCTGGCTCCGATCGTCGATGTGCTGCTCAAGGAATTCGGCATCGATGAAGGTCTGATGACCACCATCCACGCTTACACCGCGACCCAGAAAACGGTCGACGGCCCCAGCAAGAAGGACTGGAAGGGTGGCCGCACCGCCGCCCAGAACATCATCCCCAGCGCCACTGGCGCTGCGAAGGCCGTGGCCCTCGTCTGCCCCGAAGTGATTGACCAGGTCACGGGAAAGACCAAGCTGACCGGCATGGCCTTCCGCGTCCCGGTCCAGACGGTGTCGGTCGTCGACCTGACCGTCAAGACCACCAAGGCCACCAGCTACGCCGAAATCGCAGCTGCGATGCAGCGGGCGAGCGAGACCTACCTGAAGGGGATTCTCGAAGTGACCAGCGACGAAGTGGTCAGCACCGACTTCATCCACTGCCCGGCCTCGTCGATCTTCGACAAGGGGAGCGGCATCGAGCTGAACAGCAAGTTCTTCAAGCTGGTCAGCTGGTACGACAACGAATGGGGCTACAGCAACCGCGTCTGCGACCTGCTGAAGCTGATGATCAAGAAGGGTTTGTAGGCCCCGTGCCGTAGGACGGGCCCATTGGCCCGTCCGTGCTGAACGATCGACGAGGCATGCGACATGCATAGCGATCACAAGACCATGGATGTTGCCAGAGGCAAAGAAGGACGGGCAAATGTGCCCGTCCTTCTTCTCGCGCTGCTCTTGGCGTTGTCCCCGGCCCTGCCAGCGGCGGAGACGCCGACTCACCCGAACATCGTGTTCATCTTGTGCGATGACCTGGGATACGGCGATGTGAAGTGCCTCAATCCGGAGGGCAAGATCGCGACACCGCGTCTTGACCAGATCGCGAAAGAGGGGATGACGTTTACCGATGCTCATAGCGGGTCGGGCGTCTGTTCGCCGACTCGGTACGGAGTCATCACCGGGCGGTATGCGTGGCGGTCGAAGCTCCAGAGTGGTGTGCTCGGCGGGTTGAGTCCGAGGCTGATTGAGCAGGACCGGCTGACCGTGGCTCAGATGCTGAAGACCGCTGGCTATCACACCGCCTGTGTCGGCAAGTGGCACCTCGGCATGGACTGGGTCAAGCTGCCGGGGAAGGCGGTCACGGAACTCAACATCGAGCCGCTGGCTCAGAACAGGAACGTCGACTACACCCAACCGATCACGAACGGCCCCAACGCGGTCGGGTTCGATGAGTATTTCGGGATCAGTGCCTCGCTCGACATGGT
This sequence comes from Planctomycetota bacterium, assembly GCA_043736295.1. Classification (GTDB taxonomy): domain Bacteria; phylum Planctomycetota; class Planctomycetia; order Planctomycetales; family Planctomycetaceae; genus TH-plancto1. Next base: position 11,894 of record JAYTCW010000450.1, read on the forward strand.
GCCGTATGCGTTCATCGAGAACGACCACCTCACCGCACAGCCGACCGAGGAGAATGCCTTTGCGATGATGCTCGGGCGCGAGGGCGGGAAGACACGTCTCGGCCCCGCTGCCCCCGGCTTCGAGGCGCTGGATGTCTTGCCAACTCTGGCCCAGCGGGCGGTCGTCACGATTGAAGCCCGCGCTGCCGCCGCTCAGAAGAAGGGCCAGCCGTTCTTCCTCTATCTGCCGCTGGCCTCGCCGCATACGCCCATCGCACCGACCTTCGAGTGGCAAGGCAAGAGCCAGCTGAATCCTTATGCTGATTTCGTCATGCAGACCGATCACGTCATCGGGCAAGTCATCGACGCCATCGACAAAAATGGCCTCGCCGAGAACACGTTACTCATCGTCACCAGCGACAACGGCTGCTCGCCGCAGGCCGACTTCCCGGAACTCCTCAAACTCGGTCACAATCCCAGCTACCACTTTCGAGGCCACAAAGCCGACATCTATGAGGGCGGCCACCGCGTCCCCTTTCTGGCCCGCTGGAAGGGCCAAGTCGCAGCTGGTTCGCAGTGCGATGACACCATCTGCCTCACCGACTTCATGGCCACCTGTGCTGACATCACCGGCACCAAACTCCCCGCCACAGCTGCCGAAGACAGCGTGAGCTTCCTGCCCGCCTTGCGAGGGGTCACTGACCGCCCCCAGCGTCCCGCTGTGGTGCATCACTCGATCAACGGCTCGTTCGCGATCCGCGACGGCGATTGGAAACTGGCCCTCTGCCCCGGCTCGGGCGGCTGGAGTGCGCCGGGACCGGGGAAGCAACCCGACGGTTCGCCCCCCGTCCAGCTGTTCAACCTTGCCCAGGAGATCAGCGAGCAGACCAACCTCGTCGATCAGCACCCCGAGCAGGTGACCCGGCTGACCCAACTGCTGGAACAGTACATCGCCAACGGTCGCAGCACCCCCGGCGCGCCGCAGGCGAACGCCGTGCCGGTGAAGCTGATCAAGGAGGCTCCGAAGCCGAAGAAGCCCAAGCCGAAGCCGTAGGACGGGCTCATTGGCCCGTCCGCCTCCCGTACGATCGGCAATCCTGCCCGCCGCCTCCGGCACCCGGCCACCGGCGCGAATGCCCCTGTGAGGCGATTCGGAATGCCCACGCTTTGATCGACGTGATGCTGGGAGTAGCGAGTCCACACCACAGCGGGGACGGGCAGGATTGCCCATCCTACGATGGACGAATTGCTCCCTAACCAAGACGGACGGGCAGATGTGCCCGTCCTACGTGGGGGGCGGCCCCGCGAGGAATCACCTCCAACGAATCGGCGAATCGCGGCGTAGCAGGGGGGCGTGTATCATCGTGTGATCCAACACCCACCTCGCCTGCAAGGTCTCTTGTGCTGACTTCGACCGAATTGCTGCTCGAACGACTCCCACGCCTCGACCCCAAGTCGGAGAAGTTCGCGGTTGATGTGGTCCAGCTGTTGCTCGATCATGCTCGTGAGTCGCGGGCCAGTGATTTGCATCTGGTCCCGAATGCGAAGAAGCAGCTGGATGTGCTGTGCCGGATCGATGGACTCCTGCATCCGGTGGCGTGTATCGAGAGCGCGGCGCCCAACATCGTGTCGCGGCTGAAGGTGTTGGCCGAACTGCTGACTTACCGCACCGATCTGCCGCAGGAGGGACGCATCCGCAACACCGGCAGCGGGGCCGAGACGCCGGTCGAGATGCGAGTCAGTACCTTCCCCACCGTCCACGGAGAGAAGGCGGTCGTGCGGCTGTTTGCGGGGTCGAGCCGGTTCCTGAAGCTGGACGATCTGCGGTTCCCGGCGGATGTCCTCTCGCAGTGCATCGAGTGGCTCGCCCAGCCGCAGGGAGTGCTGCTGGTCAGTGGGCCAGCGGGGGCCGGAAAGACGACGACACTCTATGCCGCCCTGCGTCAGATCCAGCTGCAAAGCCTGACCCCGCGCAGCTTGTGTTCGCTGGAAGACCCGATTGAATCGCTGGTGCCGGGAGTGGCCCAATCGCAGATTCAACCGCACGCTGGGTTCACATACGAGGTCGGGTTGAAGTCTCTGCTACGGCAAGACCCGGAAGTCCTGATGGTTGGCGAGATTCGTGACAAGGTGACTGCGGAGATTGTGTTTCAGGCGTCCCTCACCGGGCATCAAGTGCTGACGACATTCCACGCCGGTCGAGCTGCCGAGGCGTGCGGTCGGCTGCTCGATATGGGGATCGAGCCGTACATCATCAAGAGCGGTCTGCTCGGCGTCCTCGGGCAACGGCTGGTGCGGACGCTGTGTGCGTGTCGCCGAGAATCGACCGCTGAGGCCGACCTCTTGGGCTGGCCGGTGACACGGGCGGGAGTCGCCGTCGGTTGTCCGCAGTGCAGCCTGACCGGGTACAAAGGCCGCATGCCGCTCGTTGAAGCACTCGCCCCGCGCGATGGAGCCGTCGGCACCGCCCTGCTCCGCCGCGCCGCTGTCCAAGAGATCGACCAAGCCGCCATCGCCGCCGGCATGATCCCGCTGCAACAGCGGGCCGCCCAGGCGATCGAAGCGGGACTGACCACCGTGCAAGAGGCGATTCGTGTCTTGGGGATTCGAATTTGACAGATTGCGGATGCTGATTGATTTGCTCAACATCAACTGCAAGTTACTTGAGTTTTCGAGTATTATGCATCGGGCAGAGGAGGAACGGTGTGACGGCAGCAGAGCTTTTTGAGCAACTGAACCAGAACGACGAGCAGACACAAATCGAGGCCAAGAAAGCCTCTGAACTGGGGTCGTCTGTCATGGAGACGATTTGCGCGTTCTCCAATGAGCCGGGATTGGGAGGTGGTTGGATTCTGTTAGGCGTCGCCCCTCGTGAGAATACATTCTGGCCAGAGTATGAACCGAAGGGCATCGCCGATCCTGACAAAATGAGCCAGGAGCTGGCGTCTCGATGTGCCACGGAATTCAACCTTCCGATCAGAGTCCAGATCGAGTCGGCCATCATCAGAGACAAACGTGTCATGGCGGTGTACGTCCCTGAAGTTTCAGCATCTCAGAAACCCGTCTACCTGAAAAAGCAGGGATTACCAAAAGGCGCGTTTCGCAGGATAGGCACGACAGATCAGCACTGCACAGACGACGATTTGCTTGTACTTTTTCAGGACCGGCGAGGCGAAACTTTTGACATCGGAGTGGTGCCCGGAAGTGATCTCTCACACATCGATCCACTTGCGGTTGCAGAGTACAGACAAATCCGTTCGGAAGTGAAACCAGACGCTGAAGAACTTCGATTGTCTGATTCCGGACTGCTCGAATCTCTGGGTTGCGTCACTCGATCCAAAGGCGAGTATTTGCCCACGGTCGCTGGCATCTTATTGTTCGGTTCGGCTTCTGCGCTTCGTCGCTTTTTTCCCATGATCCGAGTCGACTACATTCGCATTCCCGGTCGAGCATGGGTGCGTGACCCTGATCGGCGTTTTGACACGATCGAAATTCGAGGCCCACTCATTCGCTCGATTCGGCGCGCACACCACGCGATTCTGGACGATTTGCCGAAGGCGTTTTCGCTTCCACCGGGCCAACTGGAGCGGCAGGAGATTCCCGTTATCCCCGACCGAGTCATCCGCGAGGCGGTTGTGAACGCGGTTATGCATCGGTCGTATCGCGTCAACGGCCCTATCCAGATCATCCGTTATTCCAATCGGTTAGAGATTCGCAACCCCGGTCATTCGCTGAAATCGGAGGAGCGACTCGGAGAACCGGGATCTGAAACTCGAAACCCGTATCTGGCTGCGGTACTCCATGAAACGAATTTGGCTGAGACCAAGGGGAGCGGAATTCGCGTCATGAGGGAGTCGATGACCCTGGCTGGCTTGACGCCACCGACTTTCGAATCCGACAGAACTGGAAATCAGTTCTGGGTCACCATGCTGTTTCATCACTTCCTGACACCGGAGGACTGGAATTGGCTCACAAGGTTCACGGACCAGAATTTGACCAATGAGGAGTCTCGCGCACTGGTGTTCGTACGGGAGGCTGGTGCCATCAAAAATCAGACCTACAGAGACCTGAACAGCGTAGACACGCTCAACGCGAGCAACCATCTTCGAAAACTCCGTGATCGTGGCTTGCTGGAGATGAAAGGAAAAGGAGCCGAGACCTACTACATTCCTACTGAGACTCTCCTGGAGGGTTGGCAATCCTCATATCGCTCACAGTCGGAAAGTGCGATCACTCAAGCTGGTAACCTAGCTCTGGAAACAGGTAAGCCCGCTTCGGAAGCTGGTAACCTCCCTGACAAAACTGGTAACTTAACCACAGAAGCTGGTAAGCTCACTTCAGAACCGCAAGCACCAGCCCATGGCAACCTGAAAAACGATTCTCTGAATACAGTTCCATCAAAACTGGCGGAAGACATTCGTGATCTACCCAAAAAAGCATCTCAACAAACAATGCAGGATCTCATCGAGCGGCTGTGCCGTGTTCGAGACTGGAACCTGGACGAACTGGCCCAACATTTCCAACGAAATCGGCAGTACACACTCGACAAATATGTCACTCCGATGGTCAGAGACGGGAGACTCGTCATGATCTTTCCGGATCAGCCGAATCATCCGAAGCAGCGGTATCGATCCAAGACTGTCGAAACGGAGTGACATCGAGAAAGACAAGCCAGCTTTGTCGCACGGGCCCCCCATGGCCGGGACAGGTGTTAGACGTGGTGGAACAGCGCTTCAATGCGAGCTTGTCCCACCCGACATTCCTCACGAGTTTTCCGCATCCACACACTCTCCATTGCGAAAGGCCCAACTCATGTCCCAAGTCACTTT
>JAYTCW010000451.1:0-2471 GCA_043736295.1 Planctomycetota bacterium
CGAAGAAGTGGACCAAGCCGATCCCGAACTGGAAAGACGCCCTCAACCACTTCGCAATCCAGTTCGAGGGCCGCCTACCCAAACACCTGAACTGATGTGACCCACCCGCTCAGGCGGATTCTGCCTGACACAAGATTCCGGACAGGCCCGACGCGTGCAGGCTTTTTTTAAAAAGGTCAGGCCCCACTCGTCCAGCGCCTCCCACACCGTGCTGATTCCAACGGGTGCGCCCACTGCTCCTTGAGTTCCACACGCGTCACGCTCACGTTCTCGGCAATCGTCTCTTCGATCTGCTCGCGAAACTCATCGAGTACTCGCCCCCGCTCCGGCCGCGCCCGCGTATCCAAAGAACCGGTCTCCTCACGTAAGGCGAGCGGCCAGTGGAAACTTACCGCCAGACTTCGGAAGTCTCCGGGTACGCGAAGTCTGGCCGCTCGCCTTACGCCAACCACGAATAGATCGTCGGTCGCGTCACCCCAAGCCGCTGCACGACCACGCGATGTACTCCCCAGCCCCCACAGCCTCAACCATCCTCAACCACGAATCGACCGACAACGGCGCTGGCATCGCATCCTTCTTGATCGCCCTGGGTGACAGAAGAGTGGAGGCTATTGGAGAGTCGCGAAATGTCGAACGATCAGTCTGGAACCGCTCTCGGAGGCATTTCCCGATGGATGGCAAACGGAAATGGGAAATGAAATGGGCCAGACAAATTGTCTGGCCCATTTCGTTTCCTGAGATGATGGGGCAGAGCGACAACGTGCCCCGTGTCCCTACGGCTTCGGCACGAGCAGCCCGATCCCGGAGTAAGCGAACCCGGCTTTGGTCATCTTCGTGGGGTTGTACAGATTGCGTCCGTCGAAAATCACTGGGGCTTTCATCTTGTGCTTCAAGTAGTCGAAGTCCGGGGTGCGGTACTCGTTCCACTCGGTCACGATCGCCAGGCAGTCGGCCCCGTCGACGGCATCGTAGTGATGAGCGTGGTAGGTCAACTTGTCGCCGAAGATCTCTTTCACATTTTCGATCGCGACCGGATCGTTGACGTGGACTTCGGCTCCAGCGGCCAGCAACTGCTCGATGAGGACGAGGGCGGGGGCCTCGCGGATGTCATCGGTCTTGGGTTTGAAAGCGAGGCCCCAGAGGGCGACTTTCTTGCCCTTCAAGTTGCCGCTGAAGTGATCGCTGATCTTGGAGTACAAGACGTTCTTCTGCTGGTTATTGACGTTGTCAACTGCCTCCAGCATGTGCAGCTTCATTCCAGTTTCCCGGGCGACGCTGAACAGCGCGCGGACATCCTTGGGGAAGCACGAGCCGCCGTAGCCGACGCCGGGGAACAGGAACGCAAAGCCGATGCGCTGGTCGTGGCCAATGCCGCGACGCACTTCGTTGATGTCAGCCCCCACGCGTTCACACAGATTCGCCATCTCGTTGATGAAGCTGATCTTGGTGGCCAATAGACAGTTGGCGACGTACTTCGTCATCTCTGCACTTTCGAGGCCCATCGCGAGGAACGGCTTTTCGGTGCGGAGGAATGGCTTGTAGAGTTCCTGGAGAACGTCCGCGGGTTCGGGGCGGTCCGAGCCCACGACGACGCGGTCGGGCTTGGTGAAGTCGTCGATTGCGCAGCCTTCTTTCAGGAACTCGGGATTCGAAGCGACATCCACGTCTCGCCCCAGAAGTTCCTTGAAGCGTTTGGCCACTTTGCGATTGGTGCCGACTGGCACGGTACTCTTGATGACCACCACGACATCTTGGGAGAGATGTGGGGCAATGGAGTCGGCGGCTGCGAACAGGTATTTGAGGTCCGCCGAGCCGTCATCGCCCTGTGGCGTCCCGACAGCCAGGAACACGCAGTTGGCAGTGGGGACGCACTCGGCGACCTGAGTGGTGAACTTCAGACGGCCATGTGCGACGTTGCGCGTGACCATCTCGGTGAGGCCGGGTTCGTAGATCGGAATGTCACCCTGGCGAAGTCTCTCAACCTTTTTGTGGTCGATATCGACGCATACGACATCATTGCCGCTGTCAGCGAAACAGGTTCCGGTAACGAGGCCCACATACCCCGTGCCGATCATGACAATTCTCACAACTCATCTCCTGGTGGACGGGGCCGTACCCCCGAGCGTCGGCTCAGCGCGACTTTCGCACGATTTAGCATATCACACATGCATGAGATGGGTTGAACAGGGGCTGAATCCAAGGTGATGATGCGGAGTCTGCTCCATTCGAAGTCGGCCTGATTGCTACAGCTCTCTTGAAATGAAAAACCCGCGAAACCGGGACAGGGGGTGTCCACGATTCCACGGGTCTGAGCGAACGGATCGACGCGATTGGGTGAACCGTTAATGGTGGAGTAATCCACCACCCACGGAACTAGATGACTGTTTCACAAGTCGTTCCGCAACTGGTATCGCGGTCGTTTTCCTTTTCTGCGAACCTGTGTTGCTGAGGTTGAAACGCATTTCGGAGAC
>JAYTCW010000452.1:0-4295 GCA_043736295.1 Planctomycetota bacterium
TCTTTGATCTTGTCACACAGTGCGGTGAAGTCGTCGAAGACCTTTTGCACCGTGGCGTCGTCGAGCTGATAGCCGAGTTCGGTCAAGCGGGCGCGGAAGGCGTGGCGTCCGCTATGCTTGCCGAGGACGAGGTTCTGGCCGATGTAGCCGACATCAGCGGGCCGCATGATTTCGTAGGTCTCGCGCGATTGCAACATGCCGTGCTGATGCACCCCCGCCTCGTGGGCGAAGGCGTTCTGACCGACGATCGCCTTGTTCCGCTGGACCTTCATCCCGGTGATGCTGGAGACGAGCCGACTGGTCGGGAACAGACGCGGCGTGTTGATTTTGGTCTCGATCCCGTAGTAATCCTTGCGGGTCCGCAAGGCCATCACGATCTCTTCGAGAGCGGCGTTCCCCGCCCGCTCGCCCAGCCCATTGATCGTGCATTCCACCTGCCGCGCCCCGGCTTCGACAGCTGCGAGACTGTTGGCGACAGCCATGCCGAGGTCGTTGTGGCAGTGCGTGCTGATGACCGCTTTGTGGATATTCGAGACGTGCTGTTTGAGGTGGGAGATGACCTTGAAGTAGTGGGTCGGCGTGGCGTACCCGACGGTGTCGGGGATGTTGACAGTCGTCGCCCCGGCGTCGATCGCCTTCTCGACGACCTCGCAGAGAAAATCGAGTTCGGTGCGGGCGGCGTCCTCGGGGGAAAACTCGACATCGGGGCGGGTGATGTCCTTCCGTTGGCTCATCTTGTCGCAGGTGTACTTCACCATCTCGACGGCGCGGCGGACGATCTCCTCTTTGGCCATCTTCAGCTTGAACTCGCGATGGATCGCGCTCGTGGCGAGGAACACATGGATGCGAACCTTCTCGGCCCCCTTCAAGGCGTCCCACGCCCGGTCGATGTCCTCGGTCCGGCAACGGGCCAACCCGCAGATCGTCGTCCGATCGCCGAATACGTTGGCAATCTGGCTCACCGAATCGAAGTCCCCCGGCGAAGCAATCGGGAACCCCGCCTCGATCACGTCGACACCGAGTTCGACCAGCGCCTTCGCAATCTCCAGCTTCTCCGGAGTCGTCATGCTGCAACCGGGCGACTGCTCGCCGTCACGCAATGTGGTGTCGAAGATCGTGATGAATTGGCTCATGGCAGATGGCTTTTGGCGGATGGCCAGAAAGAGGAAGGGCTGATGGTTGGTGGCTTATGGCGGATGGCCAGAAGCCGGAGGACTTGGTGTTTATTAGAGTGCGGGAGGCTTATGGCGGATGGCCAGAGGGGAGTCTCTGGTCTGGCCATCCGCCATCCGCCACTAGCCTTTTCTCAATCGATTGCGGAAACTCGTGAGCATCTTCCCGATTCGCTCGCAGTCGGCATAGACCTCTTGGTGAGAGTTCTCGTCGACGAATCGGAGACGCTTGGCCAGAGTCAGATGAGACACAGTTTCCATCAGGGATCCAAAGGCGATGTCGAGAAATCTCGCGAAGTCCCCATCGGTTGACCGACCGGCCCCTTCAGCGATGTTGGCAGACACAGAGACCGCTGAGCGACGGACTTGCGACGTGATCCCGTATTGTTCGGCTGCGGGGAATGATTGTGACAATCGATAGACCCTTTCGCACAAATTCATGGCGTCCTGCCAGACTTCGAGATTCTCGAATCGAAACATGGAATGGCCTTTGGCTAGTGGTGGGCTGATGGCTGATGGCTTGTTGCCAGAAGCCGCGGGGGGGAGGGGGGGGAAGTCGGGAGTGTCCGGCTCTCCTCTCTGGCCATTTGCCATCAGCCAATCGCCATCAGCCTCCCCAAACGAAATCAGCCTGGCGACTCTCGGGGAGTCTCCAGGCTGAGGGTGAATCGCAACGCGTTCGCCAACCGGCCTAAGACTTCCCGTGGGAAGCAAGAAGCAGTAGGCCGAGCAAGTGGATGGTGTGGGTCATGGTTCAAGCAAGACACAAAGATTCCGTTGCGGGTTCGCACCATCAGTGTAATCCGCCGGTGAATTCAGTCAATCCCACGAGTGACAGGGATGCCCGTCGAAATTGGAACGATTCCTCGCTGGACTGGTTATGGGCAAGGATTTCGGGGTATATTGGCAGTGCCTCGACGAATGTTCCGGTCGCTGCTGCGGTGACTGATCGAGGTCGTGTCGTCTGGAATTGTTTCCGGATTTGATGGCGATGGAACGTGTGCGTGAGTCTGTTCTCGGCGAGGCGGATATGTTTGCTCGTGGGATGTTGACGGTCTGTCTGGTGGGTGGACTTCTCGGCGCGGTTGCATGGGCAGCTGTGACTCCGGAACAAAAGAAGGAAATCATCGAGGTCAATGTCTCCATGAAGGTGATTGCGACGCATATTCGCAAGAAGGAATACACCGAGGCGGAAGAGGTCCTCAAAACCGCCGAGACCCGCATCGCGGAGATTGCGAAGACTGCGGAGATCGAAGTGACCGACAAGGCGTTCACGACGGTCAACAAGACGCTCGCCACGAATCGCAAGAACCTCGACAAGGCACAAGGCAAGACCCCAGCCGCCGCGAACAAGAACTTGGTGAGCTTCACCAAGGATGTCGCCCCGCTGATTAACGAGAAGTGCGTCGGTTGCCACGGGGCGGGGATGCAGTCGGGTGGCTTGCGGCTCGATACGTTTGCGAACTGGAAAAAGGGGGGCAAGAGCGGTTTGCTGTTGACACCTGGCGTTCCGCAGACGAGCTTGATCGGGCAACGGATGGCGAGCCCGGACATGAATCTCCGCATGCCGAAGAACGCCGCTGCGATCGATAAAGACAAGTTGATCGTGCTGGCGAATTGGATCAGCCAGGGTGCCCTCTTCGACGGCGAAGGCGAAGACGCTCCGCTGAGCAAGCTGAGGACGGCGAAGGAAGCGGAGGAGATCGAATCCTCGATTAAGATCGTGAAACCGAAGGGGACGGAGAAGGTTTCGTTCACGAAGGATGTGGCCCCGTTCATGGCGAATCTTTGCCTGGGGTGCCATTCGGGAAACAACCTGCGCGGGGGGCTATCGCTAGAGACCTTCTACGACATGATGAAGGGGGGCGACAGTGGGCATGTGGTTCTGCCGGGCGAGCCGCGTGACAAGAGCCGCCTGTTCCGGTTGACGGGGGGGCTGGAGAATCCTCGCATGCCCAACAACAATAATGTCCTGCTCACCAAACGGAACTATGAAGACCTCAAGACTTGGTTCGACGAGGGCTGCGTCTATGACGGTGTCGACCCCAAGACTCCGCTGCGTAGCTTTGTGAGGTCCGACGCCGAGATGGCCTTGGAGAAAGCATCCAAGATGTCACCGGCACAGTACAACGAACTGCGCAAGGAGAAGACGGCGGAGCTGATGAAGAAAGCACTGCCGAATGACACGGTGGTGACTCTGGAGAGCGAAGATTTACTGGTCACCGGGAACGCACCCGAGACTCGTCTGAAGCAGGTCGAAGCCTGGTCAAAGGAGCATGTCGTCGCACTTCGCAAGGGATTCGGCGCTCCTGCGGGGCAGTCCTGGAAGGGCCGCCTGGCTGTGATCGTGATGAAGGACCGCTTCAGCTACGAAGAGTTCGGCCAGACGATCAGTGGGCGGACGACCCCCGAGGGGATGACGGGGCATGTGGTCATTACCGCGACGCTGGAAGATGCCTACATGGTCATCGAGGATGTCGGGGATGAGGTCTCTGCGAAGTCACCCGGCCTGCGCGTCAATCTGATCGATCACCTGACCGGGGCGTATATGCGTCGGAGCGGGTCCGACCTGCCCAACTGGCTCCTGCGCGGGACGGGATTGTCTCTCGCGATGAAGGTGGCTGGCAAGAATGCCTTCCTGGAAGCGATGCCGAAAGAGGCCGCAGCCATCGTGCCGACACTGGTCAATCCGCAAGACGTGTTTGTCGACTCGTCGTTCTCGCCCAGTACGATCGGGGCCGTCGGGCTGACCCTTGTTGAGTATATGATTGCCACGCAAGGCCCGGCCAAGTTTAGCGAGATGGTCAAGGCCCTCGAATCCGGATCGGATATCGGGGAGGCGGTGACAAAGAGCTACGGCATGGACAGCGCCACATTCGGTGGAAAATTCCGTGACGCCCTGAAGAAGTAAGTGGCAGTATGGCGGTCGATTGTCTGGTCATCGGCGGCGGCGTCATCGGCCTTACCACAGCTTGGAGACTGGCCCAGCACGGTTTTTCGGTGCGGGTGTGCGACCAGTCAGCGCCCGGACGCGAGGCGTCCTGGGCCGGGGCTGGGATTCTTCCACCGGGTTATCCGGGGAGTGTCGTCTTTCGCTCCGCGAAAGACCGGTCTTTCGCGGAG
>JAYTCW010000453.1:0-9344 GCA_043736295.1 Planctomycetota bacterium
GGCAGCTGGAGGATTTCCATCGATTGGATCATGCGCGGCGCCAGCTTCATCTGCTGGGACATCCGCATTTGCTGAGAGACGTTCAGGTGCATGATTCAGGGGCGGCGATCGTTGAGGGTTGAGGGTTGAGGGTTGAGGGTTGAGGGTTGAGGGGGCAGACTTCCGAAGTCTCGGAAGACTTCGGAAGTCATTACGATGGGGTTGTGAAGGTTCTGACCCTCAACGCTCAACCCTCATCGCTCAACGATCCTCAGAACGATTGCCGTCCCCGCAGGGCGTCGGACAGCATTTCCTTGTTGGCAAACTCTAGCACACTCCCGGTGGCAATCCCGCGAGCAAGGCGCGTAATTTGCACGGGTTTCCCATGCACTGTGATCTCCTCGAACAGGTTGGAGATCAGAAGTGCGGTCCCGTCCCCGTCTAGAGTGGGATTGAGGGCCATAATGATTTCGGTCACTCCGTCGCGTTTGACCCGGTTGACCAGTTGATCGATCGTCAGATCCGCCGGAGTAATCCCTTCCAGCGGAGAAACCCGACCTCCCAGCACGTGGTACGTGCCGGGGAAGGCTCCCGTCGCCTCCAGAGCGGTCACGTCGCGCGGCTGCTCGACGACACAGATGTGCGTCCGGTCGCGACGCGGGTCACTGCACACGCTGCACAGTTCCTGATCGGTGAGGTTGAAGCACAGCGAGCAGTGCCGCACCGTGTCCTTGACCACCTTAATCGCATCGGCCAAGGCCAGGGCGTCACGTTTGGAGCAGCTGACGATATGGTTTGTCAGTCGTTCGGCGGTCTTGCGCCCGATGCCGGGGAGCGAGGCGAACTCGTTCACCAGCCGCCCGACTGCGGGTCCAAAGGGGTGATCGTCACTAGGGGGGAGGCGTGGGGGCATGGATTTGGGAGTTAGTGACCGGAGTAGGACGGGCACATTTGCCCGTCCGAGATTTCTGGGGGGAAACGGACGGGCAAATGTGCCCGTCCTACGAAGGACTTCCCTCAACTCACCCCGAACTTGGCCAGCATTTCTGCGGGCAGTCCGAGGTTATTGGCGACCGACTTCATCTCGCGAGTTGCGAGGTCTTTGGCTTGGCGGAGGCCGTTGTTCACCGCCTCCAGAATGAGGGCTTCGACCGCGTGCTGGGAGCCGATCTGGTGCGGGTCGATGGCAAAGCGAACGGCCTGCACCTCCAGCTTGCCGGTGACGGTGACAATCACCTGACCACATGCCGAACGTCCGTCGACCGTCATGAGTGCCAAGCGGTCCTTCATCTCCCCCATCTGACGCTGGATGTCTCCCGCGTTCTTCAGGAGGTGGGTGAGTGCGGCCAGTTCCTTGAACATGCGGTCTCCGTTTGTACCCCGAAGGGGTTCCGTCATGTAGCCTAGGGTTGCTCGCGGAGCGAGCTACCCTAGGTTGAATCGCCGATTGCGAGATTCAACCCTAACGGGGTTGCGGCCAGTGGGGAACCTCGCCACAGGCATAAGACAGACGCAACCCCGTTGGGGTTGATCCGCTTACATCCCTGTTGTCCCAGGGTAGCTCGCTCTGCGAGCAACCCTGGGCTACGAGACGAGACCCCGTGGGGGTCATTTCCACTTGGGCCAGACTTCCGAAGTCTCGGAAGACTTCGGAAGTCTTTTCCGGGGCACCCACGTTCTGGCGAACGTGGCTACCGGGGTTCACTCCTCGACCGGCCCGGTGAGGACGGTCCGGACATCGGCCACCCTGGCCGAGAAGACCTCGACGGCCAGCTGGACGAACGGGTCGTTGTCGACGCTGTCCGTCCGCTTCCGCTCGGTCTCCCGAACCACTACCGGCGGAACAGCTTCGGCCACCGGGGCGGACGAAGACTGGTCTTCGCTCACCCGGCAGGTCACCACCGCACCGGTGATTTCCAGCACCTCCGTCGCGATCCGCTTGAGCAGTTCGGGTCGCTGGCAGTAAGTCTTACTGAGTATCATGGTCTTTGGGAAGACGATTTCTAAAACATTTGGCCCAGAAATTGCTTGCGAACTCGACTTGACAAGGTGGTTCCGCGTTGCATCGTTAAATTTGGAAATGACTTCCGTCCAGATGGCTGGCAGGTTCGAAACGTTAAAATCGATCTTGGGAACCGCCGCTGGGGCCGCTGTCGGCGGTTTCACACTGGCTTCAACGTTTTTTTTTGCAGGTTCTGTCGGCAGAGGTAGCGGTGCAATCACTCGCGGGGCCGAAAGCCCAGGGGTTGCAACCCCTGGGCTTTGGAGAGTAACGCGCGGAGTGCTGGCGACGGCCGTTCCCGGATTCGCCGCCACTTGGTCAATTAAACGCCGAATGTCGTCCAAGTCTTCCAGCAGCGACATCCGCACGAGTGCCAACTCAATCAGCGGACGCCCATAACTGATCCGGGCCATCCGAACCTTCGTCTCCGCCAGCAGTTGCATCGCTGCTGAGATCGTTTGGATGCCCCACGCCGCAGTCTGGGCGACGAGGCGCGGGCGGCTGCGCTCAGAGACGGCGATGAGCGGCACCCCCTGGGCCTGGACCGAGACGATCATCAGGTCGCGGAGATACCCGAGGAGTTGGTCGCTAAACATCCCCAGCTCGACCCCCTCAGCGAGGGCGGTGTTGAGCAGTTGCAGCACCTCGTCCCGCTGGCGGTTGATGATCCGGTCGAACAGGTCGATCAGCCGCTCGTCCGGGGCGGTGCCGAGCAGTTGGTGGACATCAGCTGCGACGATCACCTCGCCGCCGAAGGCCAGCAACTGGTCGAAGAGCGACTGGCTGTCGCGCATTGACCCCGACGCGCGGCGTGCGACGAGTTCGAGAGCCTCCTCGTCGACCTGTTTCCCCTCCAACTCCGCAATCTGTCGCAACCGCGTGGCAATCGACGCCGTCGCGATCGTCCCAAAGTCGAACCGTTGGCACCGCGACAAAATGGTGTCAGGAACCTTATTCGCCTCAGTCGTGCAAAACACGAACTTCACATTCGGCGGCGGCTCTTCCAGCGTCTTGAGGAGCGCATTGAACGCCTCCTTCGTCAGCATGTGAACTTCGTCGATGATGTACACCTTGTTCGGTGACCGCATCGACCGCACATTCACATTCGCCCGCAGCTGGCGGATATCATCGATCCCGCGATTCGAGGCTCCGTCGATCTCGATCACGTCGACATCGGAACCAGCGGTGATACTTTCGCAGACCTCGCACTGGTTGCAGGGCACGGCATCGACCGCGTGCGGGCAGTTCAGGGCCTTGGCAAAGATGCGGGCCGTCGAGGTCTTGCCGACCCCGCGCGCGCCGGTGAACAGGTACGCATGTGCAACGCGATTCGACCGAATCGCGTTGCACAGAGCCTGCCCCACGTGCTCCTGTCCCACGACCTCGCCAAAGGTCTGCGGGCGAAATCGCCGGGCCATCACCGTGTATTGTGCAGTCTTTTCGCTCACCAGCATGCCTCACAGTGCGACCAACCAGAGAGAGCGATCTCCTCCCCCTGCCGCAGCTTATCACACTGTGGGGCACGTTTCCTACGTGCCCGTGAGCGGCGCGTCGCTGGCCGCCAGTTCGCCAGACCATTGGGGGTCTACGAAATCATGCAGCCAAAACGCAGGACGGCCAAAAGAACCGGGAGCAACCGCCTGCCTGAACGGTCAACGACGACCAGTCAGCCCCTCGCCGAGCGGCCAGACTTCGCCTCCCTAAAGACTTCCGAAGTCTTCCGAGACTTCGGAAGTCTTTAGGGGCAGTTTTCACGGACCGCACGCCTATAGCACAGCAACTGACGACCGCTGACTGAAGACTGAGAACTGATGACTGAAAACTGGCCCACTGGGAAACAGTGCGGCCCCGCTGGCCACTACAGCGACTCCTCTGGCCAGGGACCATCCAGGGTCAAAGGGTGCTTCTTCGGGCAAATCATCGCCTTGGGATTTCGCTCCCGGACTTCAATCGGTGGAGAGGGGAACCACTTCTGGCACTGCGAACAGTACAGCGCTGGCACCAGCGTCGGCTTACCGGTTTGGGGGTGCAGCGTGGGCATCTCCCGAGAGACGTTATAGACCACTGCCTTTTTTGTCGCCCGGTCGTAGTAGACCATCTGATTCGCCTGCGGATCGGGGGGAGGTGCCGCGCCACAACCGAGTGTCGTTGCAATTGCGAATGCCATAGACCAGCTGGCCAATCGCTGCTGGCAAGTGCGGTACTGTTGTGGTTCGGGCCAGTTGAGAAACATCAAACTCTCCACTTGATAAAAACGGACTGCCATATTCGCCAGCGTGCGAAGCACACGCTGACGACGGGGTGCAATTGTCTTGTTGTCGTCGAACTGCGAAGTCCGACCCCGGAGGGGTCGGGGCCATGAGCCGGTGGTTGAGCGCAGCGACACCACCGGTTAAAAATCTCCGCGACATGCCTCGCATCCCGGAGGGATGCCAGAAGACTCTCCCCCCACCGAGACGGGCCGGATTCACTCGCAGTCCTGTCGCAAAGTCATCGCTCGTGCCCCTGCCATCCCTGCGGGATGGAAGAATCCCACGGCACGGGACTACTTCAAATCGTACCAATCATCCCGGTATGCGGGGTCGTTGAGCTGATCACCGACATAGCCCAGGCGAGCCTTTTCCATCATCTGGACATCTCCAAACCCGGGGGCCAGCCAACCGCGCCCCTTCGTCTCCACATGGCCATCGGCGAACGCGACGTTCGCACTGTCGCTGTGACGGAAGTGGACCGTGGGGAAGTCATTGCTCGGCGGCTCCAGCAGCCAGTTCTCGCGCAGCTGGCTCGACGCACAGGTCCAATCGGTGCAGAACACCCCCGCACTATCCGCAAACACGATCGTCTGCGTCAGCTGCATGACATCTCGGAATCGACGCGTGAGCGGCTTCGAATTCGGCACAGCTGCCCATGTCGGCGGCAGGTAATCGACTCCCGAGGACCGGGCCAGGAAGTGACCGTTGTAGCCAAATCCGGTCGATGGCTTGCCGAATGGGACCGCGTCCATCTGGCTGGGGCCAAAGTCGGGGCACTGGAACGACTCGTAGCTCGTCTCCATGTAGGGAGCCAACGGGCTCGCGGGGAAATCGAGCTGCTTGGTGACATCCGGCTCGTCGTAGTTGACGGTGCCGAACCAGTGCTGGGCCTTGCCTTGATTGCCCGAGTAGGTCTGCAAGTAGTTCAGGCGTGTCGAGTCTTCCGACACGTACGGCACGAACTGTTCCTTATAGGTGTCGGCATAGTTATGCACCGCCAGCACAAGCTGCTTGAGCCGGTTGCGGCACTCGGTGCGGCGGGCGGCTTCGCGGGCTTGCTGTACAGCGGGCAGCAGCAGAGCGATGAGTACCGCGATGATCGCGATGACGACTAACAGTTCAATGAGCGTAAAGCCACGCTCGCGGCGAGAGACAGACAGACGCATGGGACAGTTCCTCGTGTCAAACGAGGCCCACGCCGGAATGGCGCGACGCAGCAGCAGCGCTCACGCCCATCATTTCATGAGGGCGCACCGCGATACAAACCAGTCGGCGCACGTTACCGCGCGAGGGCCAACTCGTAACCGTCTAGGCAGGTCTTCTGACTCCCGGATCGTCCTAGCGTGACACCTTCCCATGTTCTCTGTCCTCTCGATCGGCAGGCCGATGTGGGAGTGCAGTGGATTGAACACAGTGGCTGCGATTTGGCCAGATCAACTGGCTGCCTCGCACATCACGCTTCGTCCCCGGATACAGCGGCGGGACCGCGACGGATTCTCACCGTCTTCCCTATTCTCTGAAGGACCACAAGTCCTCCAGCACCTAGAACACCCGCATCCTATCACCCGTGCGGGGGGAGTCAAACGAGGGAGGAGGAGGGGGAAGACAAGGAGACAAGGCGGGCGCCGCCTCTTGGTCCCAGTCTCCCGGTCTCCTCCCTCTGCCTCCATTCCGCAGGATCAGTTCTTGATGGCGTTACATAGTCACCATACAATGAGAGCATGGAATTCCTCGGACGAGTTCAAAACGGTGTGGTCGTACTCGACGGCCCCTTGTCGTTGCCTGAAGGGGCTGCGGTGAGGGTGACATATCGCCAGTCGCCCATGATCCGGGTTGCCCAGAACCAGACGCGCGTGGCGTTTCCGCTGGTGCGGTCAGCGAATCCCGGGAGCGTGCTGCTGACAAATGAGAGGATTGCCGAGATCCAGGATGAGGAAGATGCATCTTCCGGATATTAACTTTTGGCTCGCGCTCGCCTTCCAATCGCACGCCCATCACGCGACAGCCAAAGCTTGGATGTTGTCGGCCCCCGAGCAAAGTTACTGCTTCTGCCGGTTGACGCAATTGGGATTCCTGCGGCTGGCGACCAATCGCAAGATCTTCTCGCAAGATGCCCGGACGATGCGTGAAGCTTGGGATCTCTAAGACGAATTGCTGTCGGACATCCGTGTGGTGTTTGCCGAAGAGCCCGAGGAGTTGGAAATCGCCTGGCGGTCGCTCACGCCGGGGAATTTGTACTCTCCGAATGTCTGGGCGGACGCCTACCTCGCAGCCTTTGCCAAGACAACTGACTTGGAGGTCGTCACGTTCGATCGCGGGTTCATTCAGTACCGCGATTTGAAATGCACGATCTTGGAGTCGACATGAGCCGTAGCGGGGATGTTCCGTGTTCAGTTTGAGTCCCCTTCCTCTGCGACTGCCAACTTCCCATGATGCACGGTATCAAGATCACTCTCCCTCTCTGGCAGCCTGACCGATGGACCGCGAATCTGTCTTCTCCGCGAGCCTCGCCTTCTTCCTGGCTCCCATTCAGCGTTACCTCGAAGACCCCTCCGTCACCGAAGTGATGGTCAATGGGGCCAATGAAATCTATATCGAGCAGGCTGGGCAGCTACGGGCCACCGGGTCATCGTTTGAGAGTGAACACGCCCTCGAATCGGCGGTCCGCAACATCGCGCAGTTCGTGGATCGCGAGGTCGACGCCCAGCACCCGATCCTCGACGCCCGGCTCCCCGATGGCTCACGCGTGCATGCCGTACTCCCGCCGTGTGCTCGGCAGGGGACGTACCTCACCATTCGTAAATTCCGCCGCGACGCCTACTCGCTGCCCGACTTCATCCGCTTGGGCAGCGTCTCCCCCGCAGCTGCGGAATTCCTGTCGCTGGCCGTGCGGCTCAAGCGGAACATTTTAATCTCGGGCGGGACGGGCACCGGGAAGACTTCGTTCCTCAACGCCCTCTCGGGAGCGATTCCAGAGACCGAGCGGATCGTGGTGATTGAGGACAGTTCGGAACTGCAACTGGCGCAGGCTCACTGCTTGACGATGGAGTCGCGGCCCGCGCTGTCGGACGGGACAGAGGCGATCGACATTCGCGACCTGTTCAAGGCGTCACTCCGCATGCGACCCGACCGGATCATCGTCGGCGAAGTGCGAGGTGGCGAGGCCCTCGACCTCGTGCAATCGATGATCAGCGGCCACGCGGGCAGCCTCTCGACCGTGCATGCCACCAGCCCACGCGAGTCGCTACTGCGGCTGGAAACGCTGTCACTGATGTCGGACATCGACGTGCCGATCTATGTGGCGCGGGTGCAGATCGCCTCGGCCATCTCGCTGATCGTCCAGCTTGAACGCTCGAACGAAGACGGCAAACGCCGCATCGTCCGCATCGCCGAACAGCGCGGCCTCGACAAAGAGAACCAGTACCTGCTGACCGACCTGTTCAAGACCGCCTGGGAACGCCGCCCCGATGGAACCCCGCAACCAGTCCTCAAACCCACCGGCGAGGTGGCCAGCTTTGCCAGCGAACTGGTTGATCGCGGCTGGGAGACAGCTGCGGGGTTGTCGCGCGTCGTTTGGGGGTTGTAGGACGCAGCTTTCCAGCCCGTCAATCGACTGTTGCCAATGGATCACATTTCGCGATAACTGGTATCCTTCGGAGTCCTGCGACAGCTACAATTCACTCATGAGTACCATCACCCTCCAAGAACTCCAACATGCCCCACTGGGGCTCGTCCGCCGTGTCGAGGCGGGTGAGTCGATCTTGGTCACCCGCAACAATCTGCCGGTGGCCGAGTTGCGGCCGGTCCCTGCGGCTCGTTCGGGTGGGCGTCCCTTCGGACTGGCTGCGGGTGCATTCACCGTCCCAGCTGACTTCGACGCTCCACTCACCGACGACATCCTTCAGGGGTTTATGGGACGATGAGGATTCTGCTCGATACTCATGGACGACTCACCTCAAGAATGTTTGCACGATGCGCACATTTCCGGTGGCCTGAAATCCTCTGTACCCCGAAGGGGTTACCCATCACAGCCCAGGGTCGCGACGCTGGAGCGCACCCTGGGAAAATGGCCGCCGCCGATCCAACCCCAAAGGGGTTGCACATCCGCGCGCGAGGTGTAGAACCCCTTCAGGGTTCGTCTTCTAGTGGCGTGTTGCCCTAGGGTGCGCTCCCGGTGGTCGCGACCCTGGGCTGTGATGTGTCGACCCCGTGGGGGTGCAGAGGTCGGCTCGACGGGTGTGGCTTTCTGGCTGATGGCTGATGGCTGACGGCTTCCCTTTGGTTGCGGCTACGCCGCGCTGTGTTTCTCTGGGACATCTCGGCGGACCCGAAACTACCGACTGCCTACCGAATCGCAATTCAAGATCCGGCGAACGAGATATTCTTGAGCGTGGCATCGGTTTGGGAGGCGGTCATCAAGTCCCAACTTGGAAAGTGACCACTTCCGTCTCCACCCGCCGACTATCTCCCACAGCAACGGGAGGCCCATGGCATCACCGCACTCCCGATTGACGAGGGGGCGATGTCCGCACTGGCCAGCCTTCCCCCGCTGCACCGCGATCCATTCGACCGACTGCTGGTCGCCCAGGCGATTCAGCACGGACTCACAATCGCCACGGTCGATGCCGACATCATCTCGTACCTGGTTCCCGTCCTCTCGACTGTCTCGTGAAGAACAGTCAGATCTCGAGCATTGCTCGTGAGCAACGGAAAGTGACCTCCACGGAGTGCTTGCCCAGCCCCTCACCCCGGCCCTCTCCCCACAGCTATGTCCTCACCGAAAGTCGCGTCGCCCGTGGGGAGAGGGAGCAGAGGGAAGCAGTCTGCCGACGTTCCTGATGCATCCACGGACTATTCGGTGGCTGGCGGCAGGAGATGGACCTGAAACCCGAGGTCGCCGGGAGTCGGCTTGGCATCGCTCGATATCACATCTCCGCCATCGTCGACGAGGTTCTGCGAGACGCTGTAGATCAGTAGTCCGGTGGTGTCGGTGCGGGTCCGCAGGGGCTGGCCATCGAAGGGGTCGATGGTCAGGTCTGCCTTTGTTTTCCCACTGGGTAGTCGCGTTGCGCCGAGATTGGCGAGCGTGGCGGGCAATTGCCCGTGCTGGA
>JAYTCW010000454.1:0-15967 GCA_043736295.1 Planctomycetota bacterium
ACCGCCGCCACCACGGAATCCTTGTGGACATCCAAACCAATAAACCGTACGCTCGACATCGGACCAGCCTCACTGTTTTTGGCTCTGGAGAATCGGGAAGCCGCCCCACCAGGAAAGGCCCCCACCACTCGAACCCACGACCCCAGTGATCGCTGGTCCTTCCATTCTGTCTCCCCCGCAACGCACACCCGGAAAGCCACGTCGCTCGCGGGGGAGAGGGGGCAGATAGGAGACCGCCAGTTGGCGAATGCACCCCTACGACTCAGTCGGAACGCCCAGGGGTTGCCACCCCTGGGCTTTACGGCTTCTTGATACGCTTGAGTTCTGCGGCTTGCGGCAGCGATTTGTAATACGGGTCGAGCGGGTAACAACCCGAGATGATGCCGTTGCGCGGGGCGGTGGTGCAGTCGCTGAACGTGCGGCAGAGTTTCTTGTCGGCAGTGAAGTCACTCCCGGCGAGGATCTTGGCGGGGAGTTGCCAGTCGCTGAGGACCATCCGCCCCAGGCCGATGCTGTCGACCCAACCGCTTCTCACCAACGCTTGCGCGACGTGGGGCAGGTACTCCTGGAAGTAGGTGTATGCAGTGCCGACGAAGATTGGCCAGCGAGCGGCGGATGTCAGTCCGCCGTGCTGAGCGACTCCCGCATCGCCAGAAGTTTTCGAGCGTTCGGGCGTCGCACGGCACGTTGGACTTACGTCCAACGTTCGCTGCTGTTCTCGGAAAAACTCACACACCTCGCGTACCGCTTGAATCTGCCGCACGCACCCGACCAGCGGATCCTCCGGCGGCGCGTAGCCGTCCGACGGCGGGTAGATCGCGGGCCGCTGCACATGCGGGTTGTAGTACGGCGACCCGGCGGTGAGGTTCCACAGGCCGACTTGGTGTTCCTCCCAGAGTGACCGCATCAGCTCGATCGGCTCGGCGAGATCAATGCGGTGCGGGTTCGCGCGGTCGGCTCCGAACACGGGGTAGAGGTCATTCCCCTCGGGGATCACGGGGATTCCCGACCCGAGCTTGCCAGGCTTCGAGAGGGCAGGATCGGGGCGGTAAGCATACGTGTCCCACAACGACAACCGCACGCCAATCTCCAACCCCGGACACTCCGACCGCACCGCTGCCACCAGTTCGCGAATGAAGCGAGTACGACCCGCGAAGTCGCCGCCGTACGGGCCGGGCCGCTCGAACGCGGAGAGGAACTCATGTCCCAGATACCCGTGACAGCACTTGAGGTCGACGAACTGAAACCCGGCAGCGCTCGCAGCCTTCGCACTGACCACATACGCTTCGATCAGTTCGCGAATCTCTCCATCGGTCCAGATGCAACTGTCATCGTCGGGGGCGATCCCGACCTTGGCATCCAGCACCGGATGGTGATAGGCCACGCGCGGCTCGAACCGGTCATTACGGTTCGGCTTGCAGAACCGTCCTGAGTGAGTGAGTTGCAGGCCGACGACCAGATCGTCCGTCGCGCCGGGGCCGTACGCTTCCGTGTGAGTTGAGTTGGCTGCCGTCAGCAACTCGCGCAGCGAGCCCACAGTCTCTGGTCGGTAATACAACTGCCGAGGGTTCGCCCGCCCATCGGGCCGCACCGCAAACGCCTCCCCGCCCCAGAGTAGTTTCGCCCCCGACTGACCAAAGTTCCGCCACCGCCGCAGCGTGTGCTCGCTGGGCCGCCCGTCGGCTGTCCCGTCCCAGCCCTCCATCGGATGAATGCACCAACGGTTGCCAATTCGCAAGTCGCCGATGGTCAGCGAGTCGGCCAGCGGGCTGCCCTCGGCTGCGGACAGGGAGCGGTCGTCGACCGGGAGATCCAGACCGAGCGTGACTAACGCCGAGCGAAACTCGTCGACGGAATTGAGGGCCGGGATGCGGAGGGGGGCGGTGGACAAGTGGGCGTCCTGTCGTGGGACGGGCACGTTTGCCCGTCCTGGTGAGACGGCCTTACTAGGCGGACTCTGCGAGGGAATGACTTCTCCTATGATCTGTGTCAATCTGTGAAATCTGTCTACCCCTAACTCTTCCCACACTGGCAGGAGGATGTGGTACACAGATCACACAGATTTTCACAGATCAGGCAATGTGCGATCAACGCGTGTTGGTGACTCGCGGATGCACGGTGCCGGAGAGGTCGGACTAAAGTCCAACCTACAACGGTCGGGCCAATGGGCCCGGCCTACTTCACCCACTCCCCGGCCTTGAGCCACTCCTCACACCGGGCAGGCCAGGTCACGACGGCGTTCTTGCTGGGGCGCATGCCATACCCGTGGCCGCCTTTGCTGTAGACGTGCAGTTCGGCGGGAACCTTGTTCCGCTTGAGGGCCAGGAAGTATTGCACGCTGCTGTCGGCGGTGACGCCGTCATCGTAGGCGTGGGCCAGGAAGGCGGGCGGGGTCTTGTCGTTGACGGCGATCATCGGCGTCAGAGCGGTCATGTCCTTCGTCACGAGGTAGGCCGGGTAGATCAGGATCGAAAAGTCCGGGCGGCCCGAGAGCTTGTCGGCCTCGTCGATGGCCGGGTAGCTGAGGGTCTCGTAGTTGGTGGAGGTCCGGGCGGCGAGATGACCGCCAGCGGAGAACCCGAGGATGCCGACCTTCTTGTCATCCAGCTTCCACTCGGCGGCCTTGCTGCGCACGAGCCGCATGGCCCGCTGAGCATCCTGGTGCGAGCAGACGGGCTGCTCCTCGTCCTTCGAGGCGTTCGGTCGGCGCGGGACGCGGTATTTCAGCACGATGCCGGTCACGCCCAAGCTGTTGAGCCACTCGGCGATCTCGGTCCCCTCCAAGTCCCAGGCCAGAATGTTGTACCCGCCCCCCGGACAGATGATGACAGCTGTCCCGTTCGCCTTGTCGGCTGAGGGGCGGTAGATGGTGAGCGTCGGCTTGGTCACATTACCGATGCGAATGATGGGGTTCTGCTCGCCGGGCTTGCCGACGACAGCGGTCTCCTCGCCGATGCCACTCGGTTCACCGGGCGCAGCAGCGGGCCAGACATTGATGACGACTGGCGGCTCAGCAGCGCTCGCACGAGTCGAGAGGAGGCCGATCAGAACTGCACAGGTCCAGACAAAAGACTGACGCATGGAACGCTCCTAGGAGAATGGAACACGATCATCATTGGCTCAAGCCCTACGGTTGCAACCGTGGGGCTTTCTTATGGCTGACAACTGAAAACTGACGACTGACAACTTCTACCTCGCCTTCAGGTCCGCCGTGAACCCGCACGTCTTGTGCGTCCCATCGCAGAATGGCTTGTTCTTCGATTGATCGCAGCGGCAAAGGGCGTACGTCTCTTTCCCGTTCAGGTTGAAGACGTTCCCTTCATGGTCGCACAGCTTGGCCGGTCCCTGCACAAGGAGGGGACCATTTAGTCGAGTGGTGATGCTGACTTCGCTCATGGGGAATGTCCTGGGAGAGGTGCGACGGCGATGCGATTGTCGATGAAGTCTCAGTCTAAGGCATTGCATCCATGCCGTCGAACGGACGGCGAACATCGAGAGCAAAGAGTATCGCATCCACGCGATCGACCCTGGTGGGGCCTCAGACGTGATGGATTCCCACAAGGCGTTTCCCTAAGTTCTGCCCCCTCTCCCCCACACTCGGTGCTGCTCTCGGGGAGGACTCCACTGTGGGTGAGAGGGCCGGAGTGAGAGGGCCATATCGCTCGCTTTGGCCCCCTCACCCCAACCCTCTCCCCCGAAAGACGCACCCTCCGAAAGTCACGTCGCTCGCGGGGGAGAGGGGGCCGGAACGTGCTGGCTGAGGTTTCGAGGGCCACGCGGTGCCTGGGAAGGGTGGCTTTCCCCTCGGTCCCAAGCTCCGCATGGGACCGCATCTCCTCGAAGCTCCGCTTCGCCCGCAAGCCAGACCTCGTTTCCCACTGCCCACAGCCCTTGCACAATCCCGAGTCGAGTGCGCTCGCCCCCGCTTGAGGGGCGATCCCCGCAGGCAGAGCGGTTTGGCGGACGACGAAGCAGAGCTTCGGGGATATTCCGTCCCAAGCGGAGCTTGGGACGGAGTACAAAGTGTAGTGACCTCGTGAATCGTCTACACCGTGGCCGGGCGTCCTCACACTGGCGAGGGCTTTGACTCGCCTGTGTGATTCGCAGTAAAACGTCCACAAGTCACTGGCGGTCCAAAGCGACCGCAGTGGCACCCGGCGTTCGCCGTCCCAATCGCCCGTCTCGCGAGCAGTCGCTGCACTTCACCCACCTATTCTGATGGTCTTGTCGTTGGTCTGGATACCAGGGTGTAGACAGGGGAACAGGTGCTATTCCATTCATCGATACGATGACCGCAAACAACACAATCGAATTTGTCTTCATCTCGCATCGGGTATCGCTTCATGACAACCGTGTATTCGGCACCACATTTCTCGCAAGTGGTGTTTTCTCGCTGCTCTTGTGACCATGTTTTCATGCGTCGACTCCTGATTCAGATTGAACTTCCTTGCACTCACGCCAAAGGGGCTCAAAGGAGTTTGTAACATACCAGTCATGTGCTTCGGAAGATCTGATTCCAACCTCGGTTTCGTGCCAGCCACTGACTCCAAAGTTCGCACTGCCCACGTACAGAGTCTTTGGAGCGATTAGACAGATTTTGGAATGGACTTCATCATGCACTGCGATCCTCACATTGGGGTATCTCTCCTTTATTTGTGCCGCGAGATCAGCGAACTTCTTGTGACATATCACATACATATCCTTCGGTCGCCGACCGATTTGTTCGCATGCATACTTCAGATCGGGCAGCGAATACGTCACAATTCTGACAATGCCTACTTGGCTGGGAAGCTGGCTCAGCTTCATAGCCCATGTGTGGCCGCCATTGCGGTACAATTTGATCTCGCTGCTTTTGAACAAGAGACCATGTTGGTCATTCTTCCAAGTCATTTTGATCTCCTCATTGCACAACCAGCGGCGGGGTGGCACTGTCGGTAGGGCAACTGGGTACGGGTAGTGGGTAGGACTGGCGGTCGCTTTGGACCGCCAGTGTCTTCAAGTGTAGTGACCTCATGAATCGTCCACACCGTGGCCGGGCGTCCCCACACTGGCGAGTCAAACCCTCGCCGGTGGCACCCCAGCGCTCAACTGGGGGCCTTTATTCGTGGGTGCCATCTGCCGGAGGCGACGGGCAGGATTGCCTATCGGACTACGGACGGGCAAATGTGCCCGTCCCACGGCGGCGACTACTTCCCGGCCACGGGCTTTGCCCTTCTTTGCAAGAGGATATTCACCCCCTTCTTGTTCGACAGGGCGATATCGAGCAGCCCATCCCCGTCGATGTCGCCGCTGGTGAACTGGGTGCCGACGCCGGTGTCGTTGCCGGCGGGGAGGGCGTGCTTGGTGAACTTGGGGCCGTCCTTGGAGCGCTCGATCTCGTACCAGACCATGACGACAGGGTCATTGGCACCGGGGTCGCCGCCGTTGTGGGCGTAGTAGCGTTTGCCGGTGACCATGTCATTTTTCCCGTCGCCGTTCACGTCGACAAACAGCAGGGCGTGGGTCTGGGAAAAGCTGTCGTCGATGAGGTGGTAGGTCATGCCGGGCTTCCCCTGCTTCTCGCCGTTCTCGAACCACCACACGCCGTGCTGATGGGCACACGTCATCAGCATGTCCATGTCCCCGTCGAGGTCGAGGTCCTCGGCATAGATATCCGCTCCGGTCTTCGGCTGTCCGTTCTCACCGAGAGCGTGTTCGTGGAAGGTCCACACCTTGCCTTCCAGCTTCTCGGGGTGTTGCCACCAGCCGTGCGGGATCACGACATCCTTCTTGCCATCGCCGTTGCAGTCGGTCACGCCGATGCCGTGGTAATACTTGAAGGTGCCGTTCTTCCCCGGATCGCCCGGCTCGCTGACGGCGACAAAGTTCCACTTCTGGTAGACCGCCTCGCCGGTGGGGATCTCGATGTACCCCATCTGAGCTTCCGGCTGGCTGCCGATCACGAACTCGGGCTTGCCGTCGCCGGTCAGGTCGGCGAACTGCGGCGACTCGTTACAGATGCTGTGCCAGATGACGTGCTCTGCCCAGTGCTTCTCTTCGCCCTTGGGGTTCTCGTACCAGTGGAACGGCTCGCCGGGGAAGCCGACGACAATGATGTCCATCCAGCCGTCCTGGTTGATGTCATACGCCCAGTTGCAGAAGCTCTGGCTGTACCCGACTCCAGCCCAGTAGTCGCCGGGTTTGCGGATCTCGTGCTTCTGCCAATCGGGGGCTGAGTACCACACATCGCCCGCCGATATATCCAGCTTCCCGTCCTTGTTGAAGTCGCCAATGGAGACTCCCTCGGACCGGAAGCGGGCATCGAGTTGGACTCGCTCGAACGAGATGTTCGCCGCGTCCTCGGCCCGGAGCAGACCGGCAGTCACCACGAGGGTCAGGCAACCGAACGCAAGATAAGCAAACCGCCGCATGGGCCACTCCTGGGAAACGACCGGAGAACAGAGAACACCGATCCACTGATCGGCATGAATCTGGTATACCGCATGACAGGGGTCGGAAACAAACCAACTCCGACGCCAATCTTCCCGTTCCGTGAAACTGCCCCGCATGAATGCCCTCACCACGACCGCCGAACCCACATCCGGGACTGGCTCGATACGCATCGCCATGCTCGCAGCTGTCGCGATCGTGGTGTCTCTGTACATGAAATGGACTGGATCGAATGAGGTGCTGCTGGGGCTGCCGATGTTCCAGTGGCCGCTGATTGCTGCTCTCTTTGGCGGAGGAGTTCCACTGGTGTGGCAATTGCTGCGTGGGGCGATGCGCGGCGAGTTTGGGTCGGATCTGTTGGCGGGAATGTCGATTGTCACCTCGGCTCTGATTGGTGAGCCGCTGGCTGGGGTGATTGTTGTGCTAATGCTCTCCGGGGGGCAGGTGCTGGAGTCGTATGCGATCAAGCGGGCTTCATCCGCACTGGAGCTTCTGGCCCGCCGCATGCCGCAAGTCGCCCATCGGTTGGAAGGGGACAAGACGACGGACATTCCCATCGACCAGATCGCGATTGGCGACCTGCTGTCGATCTTCCCGCACGAGACCAGCCCCGTCGACGGCACCGTGACCATCGGCCACGGGACGATGGACGAGTCGTACCTGACCGGGGAGCCGTACCAGGTCGACAAGGCCCCCGGCTCGGCCATCATCTCGGGAGCCATCAACGGGAACGCCGCCCTGACGATCCGAGCCGACAAGCTGGCCATCGACTCGCGCTACTCCAAGATCATGGAGGTCATGCGCGCCGCCGAAAGCCGCCGACCACGGATGCGTCGCTTGGCTGATCAACTCGGAACCTACTACACGCCGCTCGCCGTCGCGATCGCGATCGGGGCCTGGGTCTACAGCGGCAACCCGAACCGGTTTCTCGCGGTGCTGGTGACGGCCACTCCCTGCCCACTGCTGATCGCGATCCCAGTCGCCATACTCGGGGGGATTTCGCTCTGTGCCAAACGCGGGATCATCATCCGCGATCCGGGAGTCCTGGAACGGATCGACACCTGCCAGGTGGCCATCTTCGACAAGACCGGCACCCTGACGTATGGTCGACCCAAGCTGGAAAGGGTCCACCCCGCATTAAATCTGAGTACGACCCAGCTGGTCACTTGGACAGCCTCCTTGGAGCGGTACAGCAAGCACCCGCTGGCGGAAGCGGTGGTCGAGGCGGCCCGCGAGCAAGGACTGACACTGATCCAGCCCGAGTCGGTCAGCGAGCTTCCCGGACAGGGGCTCTCCGGTTCCGTCGAAGGGCACACGATCACCGTCACCAGTCGCAAGAAGCTGCTGGCCCTGACCCCCGAGGCAGCCACCCAGCTCCCCGCGCAGGCCGCCGGTCTGGAGTGCGTGATTCTGATCGATGGGCACTACGCGGGGACGTTGCAGTTCCGCGACGAGCCGCGCCCGGATGGCCATTCATTCATTGGCCACCTCGCCCCGCGGCATCACTTCGAGCGCGTGATGCTCGTCTCGGGCGACCGCGCCGAGGAGGTCAATCACCTCGCCCGTCTGGTCGGCATCACCGAGGTTCTGGCGAGCCAAACTCCCGAGCAGAAGCTGGCCATCGTCCGCGAGATCACCAAGACCAAGGCCACGCTGTTCATGGGCGACGGCATCAACGACGCCCCGGCTCTCTCCGCCGCCACGGTCGGCATCGCTTTCGGGGCCCAGAACGAGATCACCTCCGAAGCCAGCGGGGCCGTGATCCTGGAAAGCTCTCTCGCCAAGGTCGACGAGCTGATCCACATCGGACGGAGGATGAAACGCATCGCCCTCGAAAGCGCGGGCATCGGCATCGCGCTCAGCCTCACCGCCATGATCTTCGCAGCTGCGGGGTTCATTACTCCGGTGACGGGTGCATTGATCCAGGAGGCCATCGATGTGCTGGCAGTACTCAATGCCCTCCGTGTCCCGTGGATGACAAGTGGGTTGACGGATTACGAGTGAGGGTGAAACATTTCACATGGAGACAGAAACCTGACTGAGTACGATTCTTCCATGAACGATCAACCGGAGAATTTGAATGTGAAGCGGCTCGGCTGGTGTGCCGCTGGGATGATAGCTGCGTTTTTTGTGTTCACCTCTTTCCAGTATGAGACCTGGGGTGATGAACTTCTCTTCTTTGTGCTGTTCGGATGGCCGTTCCTGTTTCTCGCCAAGTGGCTAACTCACTGGCTGGGCAGGCGCGTGGGTGTTCTCCAAACCGCATTGCTGGGAACCGTCATCTTCGTTGCCGTACTCGGCTACGACTGGTGGAATGCCACACCTGACCGCGTTTTTCGACGGATCGTTTGGTCCGATGCTCCGGCCTCGATTCAGGTACTGCGGACCTTTCGCTTTGGCGGTTTTGGGGGAGGGACCAATTCGTTCGTCCTCAGAGCCACAGATCAGGATGTGCAACGAATGGTTGAAGCAATGCAGCTGAAAATGGATTCGTATGACCATGGCTTCGACAATGAGCAAGCAGTCTTCGAATCGGTGCAGTCTTGGTTTCCGCGAGAACGGTCTCCGAAAAGAGCAACGCTCTACTCCAATAGCCTGAAACGTCTGGTTCACGACAAGGATGCGGGGATCACATATTTCGTCGTTTTCCCTCCGCCATAGCTTACCCGAGTCCCGATCTTTTTTACTTTGGTGAGGATAAGCAATAGTCAATTGGAAGGCAGTCTTGTTGGGCTTGCAGCGTAAAAAACTCAAGAACTTCAACCGTTTGGCCTGCCACTTCGCTTACTGAACGCGGGAAAATCACATTCCCCATACAAGGCATACCCCAGCGTTTCCGTGCGTTGCCCGCGTCGAGCGAGTACGATACTCCCTTGTTCTCACTTTCCTGACCTCAGCGATTGACCGAACCCCATGCGACCTGGACAACCGACCGAACAGCTGCCCGACCCGACGATTCGCCTCGCGACGGGGTGGCACTGCCTGCATGCTTATTACCGTGTGAATGCTCTGGCCGTGTCCCTGCTCACAGCGGCTGAGATCGAGGCCGGATGCGAAGAGTTGCGACAGCTACTGGTTCCCGGTCGTGAAGGAGGTCCAGAGCGATTGCAGGTGTTTGCGGTGTCGGGGCATCGGGCCGATCTGGGGCTGATGCTGATGGACCCGGACCCGCTGAAAATCGATTCGGTGTTGCAGGGGATTCGTGCCTCGAAACTGGGCACAACGCTGGATGCGACGTACTCGTTTGTCTCGATCACCGAGATCTCGGAGTACGTGCCAACGCTGGAGCAGTACTCGACTCGTCTACTATCAGATGGGACCAAGTCGGACGACCCGGCCTTCACCGCCAAGATGAAGGCGTACGAGCAACGCCTGCCGATGATGAACAAGCAGCGGCTCTACCCGGACATGCCCGAGTGGCCGGTCATTTGCTTCTACCCGATGAACAAGATCCGCGATCCGCAAGCCAACTGGTTCATGATCCCGTTCAGTGAGCGCTCCCGGCTGATGGCCGAGCACGCCACCTCGGGGATTAAGTTCGCGGGCAAGGTCTCCCAGCTGATCACCGCCTCGACTGGCTTCGACGACTGGGAATGGGGCGTCACGCTGTGGGGCCGGACTCCGGAGTACATCAAGGAAATCGTATACACGATGAGATTTGACGAGGCGTCCGCCCGGTACGCCGCGTTCGGTCCGTTCTACATCGGGTACACGATGCCAATTGGGGAGTTGCTGAAGCACCTGAAGCTGGCGAAGTAAGGGACGAGCGGGTCCAGCTCTCGCAGTTGCTTTTGGGCGTACTCACTTCTTCGGGCGAAAGGCCACGATCCGCTCCGGGTTCGTATCGAGTCGCGGTCCCTCGATCAGGTCTACACAATACGGGATCGCGGGCATCACTGCGTCCAGGCACTCGCGGATCGCCTTCGGCTGGCCGGGCAGGTTGACGATCAGCGACCGCCCGCGAATCGCAGCTGTCTGGCGTGAGAGAATCGCCGTCGGGACTTTTTCGAGCGACACCTTCCGCATCAGTTCCCCGAACCCCGGCATCAGTTTGTGAGCCACGGCAATGGTCGCTTCGGGGGTGACGTCGCGGACGGCGGGGCCGGTGCCGCCGGTGGTGACGACGAGGCAGCAACCCGCCTCGTCGCAGAGTTCGATCAGTGTCTCTTCGATCAGCGTCTGGTCATCGGGGATGACCCGCGCGACCGGTTCCCACGGGGAGGTGAGCACCTCTTGGAAATATTCGGCGATCGCGGGTCCGCCCTTGTCTTCGTACTCGCCCCGGCTCGCGCGGTCGGAGACGGTGATGATGCCGATACGGGCTGTGGTCATGTCAAGGTCTCGGGCGGAGCAACGATGCTATTGATTGAAATGGCGGGACGCGCTGGGAGTCAACAAACACCCGATGAACGTCACGCGCAGGCCGATCGCCATACAGACGCCTAACATTTCCAAGAGGCCCGCATTCGGAACGGTGAGTGTTCTCAACAAACTCAACAGGAGGAAACAGGTCATGATTCCGCCAAGAATCATCCCTGTCATTCGCATTCCGGAACTGCCCTTGAGCAGACCCAAGAAAATGACCAACTGAATGACGAGTCCAATCCCGATAAACAACAGTCCCACAGCTTTGACGGCCACGATTCGTTCGGGAGGCACGAATGGCATCTCCATCAGGACCACTCGTAGAGCCCCGAAGAGCGTGATGGCCATCATCGCCCCCAGACAGCTGATCGCGATCCACGCGGTGAGTGGACGCCCACCGAATTCCGATCCTCGTTTTCTTTTGCTCTTCGCGGACTTCCGCACCGGCGGCAGGAACTCTTCTTCAACTTCTTCGTTCCAGTCCTCCCCGGACTCGGACCGCACGACGATCACTGCCGAGCATTCCTTGCAGCGGATCTTCTTCCCCTCCATCTCGTCCTTGAGGGTATAGGTCTTGCCGCAGTCCCCGCATTCGATTTTGATGGCCATCGGTCCGCCTCGTCCCAGAATCAGAATCTCTGAAGGAGATTAGCGATGACCACGAGCCAGGTCCAGCAGTGACACGTGTCAGCCAACAAGGTCTGTGGCCCATGATTCTGGTCCGGGACGGGCGCTCGTTTTGCTCGAAGCGAAACACCTTTCCGGTCGTGTCACTCTTCGGCCCTCGTCTCATCGGTCAATACCGGCTCACACGAGCCACTGATACACCCAGCCCAGAGAACGGTTGACTATCGGCGGCATGGAACTGGCTAGTGGGTAGAGGCTGCCTGAATTGGCCAACGTGTCTCTGACGGATGCCAATGCGTGATTGTTAAGCATGCGACCAAGAAACGGCACACGGGCTGTGATTGCCAGGCCAGTTCGCAGCACAAACGCCATGCCGTGGATGAACCCTGGTTTCATGACGTTGGCGGAAATGTCGGGTTGGTGAAGGGGCAATCACTGCTGTCGCAAACGCCCCCCCAAGTCGAGAAGAACGTGCAGCGAGTGTAGCAATTCTCGCCGGATGGCGGCCCACTGGCGAGTTCAGTCCTGCGTTTTATCGAAACAGTTTGTCGCGACAGATTGGCAGCTTACCAGCCGACGAGTACGATAACTCTGCATTCGGCGCGGCAATTGGTTGCGCGATGCCACACGGACTGCGGCTTTCACCCGCCAGGACCACACGACATGTCACACGAGAACTCGATGCTGCCTTACGCCTTGCCCCCCTTGGGACTGAACCCGTCCACGACCGCTGCGGGGACTTCGCCCGGGAGCTTTGCGAAGATGGGCCACATTGCCCCCGGAGCTGAGGGGAAGTGGACGTTTGCGTCGCCCGACACGCCGGGGATGCCGCAGCCGAGCAAGAAGACGGCTTGGGATTTCTTGCCGGAAGGGTGGTTCTCCTGTGTGATTGTAAAAGGTTCTCAGCCTCTGGAGTTGAACCCGAGCCGAGGGACGGTCGTGTTCCAACAAGCCGATGGAACCGAGCGGCATCTCAGTTTTCTGCCTACTGACTTCTTCCCTAGCACCCAACTCGAGTCCGCTCGCCTCGGCATCATCACTCCCGAGATGACTCGCGTCGCCGAGCGCGAAGGCCACCTCACCCCGGCTCAAGTTCGCGATGAGGTCGCCGCCGGTCGGATGGTGATCCCGGCGAACAAGGTCCACTTGTCGTACCAGCTCGACCCGATGGCGATCGGACGGGCCTCGAAGACGAAGATCAACGCCAACATGGGGGCCTCGCCGGTGTCGTCCAGCACCGACGAAGAGGTCGAGAAGCTCAAGTGGGCTGAGCGTTGGGGGGCCGACACGGTCATGGACCTCTCTACTGGCGGCAACATTGATGAGTGTCGGCAGGCCATCATCCGCAACAGTAACGTGCCGATCGGGACGGTGCCGATCTACTCGATGATCATTGGGCGGAAGCTGTTCGATCTGAACGAAGAGATCATCCTCGACTCGCTGCGGCATCAGGCGGCCCAGGGGGTAGACTACTTCACGATTCATGCCGGGGTGCTGTATGACCATCTGCAATACGTGAAGCAGCGGCTGATTGGGATCGTCTCGCGCGGCGGGTCGCTGCTCGCCAAGTGGATGATCGACCACGATGCGGAGAACCCGACCTATACCGCGTGGGACAAAATCTGCGACATCATGCGCGAGTGGGATGTGACCTTCTCGATCGGAGACGGGCTACGACCCGGGGGCCTCGCCGATGCGACCGATACCGCTCAACTGGCCGAACTGTGTACTCTCGGCGAACTCACGGAGCGAGCGTGGCGCAAGGGCGTGCAGGTCATGATCGAGGGACCGGGGCACGTCCCGTTCGACCAGATCGAATACAACATGAAGCTCCAACGGACCCTCTGCCACGGGGCTCCGTTCTACGTCCTCGGGCCGCTCGTGACCGACATCTTCCCCGGCTACGACCACATCACCAGCTGCATCGGAGCCACAGCTGCGGGCTACCACGGGGCGAGCATGCTGTGTTATGTGACGCCGAAAGAGCATCTGGGTCTGCCGAAGAAAGACGACGTGAAGCAGGGGTGCATCGCCTACAAGATCGCCGCGCACGCTGCCGACGTGGCTCTCGGAATTCCCGGAACCCGCGACCGCGATGACGAACTGACCAAGGCCCGCGCCGCCCTCAACTGGGAGAAGCACTTCGAACTGAGCTTCGACCCGGACACAGCTCGGGCGTACCACGACGAGGATCTCGATGTCGACACCGACTTCTGCGCGATGTGCGGCCACGACTGGTGCAGCGTCCGCATCAGCAAAGAGATCGTCGAGTTTGCCAGCGGCAAGGACGACGGCTACCGCTGGGACAAGGCCAAAGTCACCGCTGCCCTCACCGCCGAGCAGCAAGAAATCCTCGAAAAACGCGGCGTCCTGTCCCCCGACGAGATCCACAAACTCGCCAGCAAAACCCGCAAAGCCCTCGGCGCCGAAACCGGCAAGAAAGCCGACTGCCACAGCGACTACGTCGACCCGGATGTCGCGAAGAAGCTGCAGGCAGAGGAACTGGTTCAGTTGGGTGGGTGATGGCAGCACCGCAAGAGGAGATCGACACATGGACAAACCGCCGCTGATTCGCCGAGTGGTGATTCACAACTACAAGAGCATCGCCCACTGCGATGTGACCTTGGGGCGGTTTAATGTCTTTGTCGGACGGAATGGGTCCGGGAAAAGTAACTTTCTGGACGCGCTGCAGTTTGTGTCGGACTGTTTGTCGACAGGCTCAGTGTCGAAGGCGGTTGAATTGAGAGAAAGAACCGAAGATGTATTGCGACAAAGTGCCGACCGCCCAAGCAGTTTTCGCGTCGAAATCAGTATTCAGCTTCCAACGGGCGATGTGCAGTATCACGTCGAGTTTTCTGCAGAGCCTGGAGGTAATTGTGTTGTACAAGAAGAGAGCCTCTGGTCTGCTGGAACTGATCCGAAAGCTCCCCTGGAACTTATGTTCAAATGTGATAGGAATGGGGTGAGCGTACCTGGCAAGCGTGATATGATTTTTCCCGAGGTGGTAAATGAGCATCACAATACTTTTAGGGACAGGCTGTTCCTCAGCGTGGCCTCATTTCATTCCCCATTCCACCCTGTCGATGCTGCACTTTCTACTCTGAAAGTATACGACCCGATCCCCGCAATAATGAGGTCGCCTCGTCCATCCGGAGACGCGAAAGTTCTCCGCGAAGACGGTAGCAACCTGACAAATACAGTGTCTCGATTGTCACGACTTCGTCGAGTGACATTGGAGCGAATCGTCGAGTATTTGGCGCAAGTCGTTCCCGGTTTGATCGCGGTGAAGCCACTAGAATTCGGAGGTCGTGTAATTCTGGAATTCGAGCAGCAAATCCCTGGAGAGTCTCAGACTCGGAAGTTCCAGTCTCAGAATATGTCTGATGGAACCTTACGGTCTCTTGCTGTTCTAGTGGCAGCACTTCAGTTTTACCAACACACCGACTCATCGCATGTCATTGGCATTGAGGAGCCCGAGTCGGCAATTCACCCTGCCGCAATGGCTGTTCTGCTCGATGCCCTGCGAGAATCATCTGTCAACAATCAGATCCTAATCACAACCCACAGCCCGGACCTACTGGATCGAATCGATATCGAGACCGATTCGTTGTTTGCAGTCTCTGACGAATCCGGAAGCACGGTCATTGCCCCCATTGACGAAGCCAGTGCATCGGCAATTCGGGATCACCTGTACACGCCCGGAGAACTGCTGCGATCAAACCAACTTGAACCGAGGATCGACGCCCCTTCAGCGGAAGCGGTGGCCGAATGATCCACCTTGTCGTCGCTCCGATCGTCGAAGGCGAGGGTGACGAACGAGCCATCCCGAAACTGCTTCACCGAATCGTTGAGGAGTTTTGCCCCGACACATTTGTGACCTTTATTCCCGGCAAGGTTCTGCCTGCGTCCAAGATCGTTAAACCGGATGATGAATGCTTGCAGGAAGCTGTCCAACTCGCCGCCAGAAAACTGGCGCAACGTCGGGAGCCTTCAATCCGCCGCCTGATTCTCATCTTGATTGATGCGGACGGACAATGTGCCGCCCAGCTTGGTCCGGAGTTGAAACGCCGAGCCATCAGTTTCGCCTCCAATATCGATATCGCCACCGTGATCGCCGTTGACGAATACGAGACATGGTTTGTCGCCGCGGCCGAGTCACTGACTGAGTTCATCGTGGTCAATGAGCAGGAAGTTCCTTCCGATCCAGAAAATCGTGGATCCAAGAAGAAGTGGATCGAGGACCGATTCCGCGGCGTCAAGTACAAGGAAACCGTCGATCAACCCAAATTCTCAGCTGCCATGGACCTCAGACTCTGCCGCAGCCGATCTCCGTCATTCGACAAACTCTGCCGGGAAATCGAGCGGATGGCGATTCCCGGGGATGACGTGGCGGTGATTTGATGGCTTGATTGACTGCATTGTGCTGCCAAAATCTCGGCAACCATTCGACGCGCTGGCTCGGACTGGCAATAATCTATTTAGTGAGCGGCACGGCGCTAGCCGCCGGTTCCCCTGACCACCCGCAGGCATCAGAACCGGCGGCTAG
>JAYTCW010000455.1:0-1874 GCA_043736295.1 Planctomycetota bacterium
GCGAGAAACCGTAGCGCACACTCACCTATTGGATCGATTGACTCCCTATTGACCGGCATTCCGTACTCCACGGTTGATAGCAAATGGCAGCTCCTCGTACCGTGAGGGAAGCTTGAGGAAGGCGCAACGGGACGAGTGGGTCGACGAGGCGTTGGATGCGGTCATGAGTGCGGTGGCAGCAGACTCTTGGCTTGTCGGCGTGCTCGTCTTCAAGGGGGCGCGGATTCTTGGTGCGAGGAGCAGTTTGCCGGCCAGAAGATCATTCGACATCGATGCAGGGCTAACACCCCAATTTCTCGAAACTGCCCCATCTGTCGCTGATCAGGCCAAGAGGATAGAAGTCGCGTTTCATGAGGCCTTGACGAAGTATTTCACCCGTCTACCTGTGGTTCGCTATGCGGTGCGGAGTGTCAAGGTTGAGATCAAACCAAGCGTCCGAGGACATCCGTTGGGCTGGACTGGTTTCCGCGTGGAGATCGGGTTAACGGACACCATGCGTGCGAGGGTGAACGCGCTGGAGGCCCTCGTCATCGACTTGTCACATCCTGAGACACTTGGTGCAGCTTCGGTAGCGGATTTGGAGGTCGAGGGAGGGGGTGTCGTTCACGCGTACACAATGGAGCGAATTGCTGGGGAAAAGCTCAGAGCGTATCTCCAGTCACTTCCCACTTACGCTGCCAAGATGTTCCGGCCCGGAGATGCTCGCCGAACAAAGGACGTCTACGACCTTGCGTTGATTGAGCGGCAAGTACCAACGACCAACCTTGAGTTCTGGACCCGAGTCGGCGAGGAGTTCCGCGTTGCCTGTGAAGACCGCCTGGTGGATTGCAAAGGCCTTGAGTCATTCCGCGAGGACGTTGTGGGCACTAAGCGGGCCTACGAGTTGGAGATCGAAGCACCGATCGCGATCGAATGGAACGATGCGTGGGCCGCCATCGAAGCGATCGTGCGCGGCTTGGAGGCGAGGAGAGTGGTCCCGCTTCATTTCGCCGTACCGGCAGGTCCAACTGTGTTGCCCGAGGTCGAGCGACGCGGATGAAGCACCGCTCCATCGGGTCCCTATCCGTCTCTCAGATCGGCCTCGGCTGCAACAACTTCGGGATGAGGTTGGATGCCGCCGAGTCCGCGGTCGTCGTCCACCGGGCGCTGGATAGGGGGATCACCTTCTTCGATACTGCCGAGAGCTACGGACCGAGCGAGGAGTATCTGGGAAAGGCGCTGGGGAAGCGGCGGAGGGATGTGATCATCGCGACCAAGTTCGGGAATCGGGGGACAGGGGCGGGGCCTGAGAATATCCGTCGTGCGGTGGAGGATTCCCTTCGGCGGCTGAAGACCGACTACATCGACCTGTATCAGCAGCATCGTCCCGATCCCAGTACGCCGGTCGAACAGACGCTTGAGACGCTCAAGACGCTCAACCAACAGGGGAAGGTCCGAGAGGTGGGGTGCTCCAATTTCACGGCGGAGATGCTGGTGGGCGCGGGGGCGCGTGGGCGCATGGGCGCATCAGGGTCCGCCCGATTCGTCAGCGTGCAGAATGAGTACAGCCTCCTGCACCGGGCGCCGGAGACCGATGGCGTCCTGGCCGAGTGCGAGCGGCAGGGACTTGGACTGCTGCCGTACTTCCCACTGGCGAACGGGATGCTGACGGGGAAGTACCGCGCCGGCAAGCCGAAGCCGCCGGGGACACGGATCAGCGACATGGAGTACTTCGCCAGCTCCTACACCCCTGAGCGCCTTGAGCGCCTCGAGCGCCTGATCACTTTCGCGGCGGTGCGGGGGCACACGATCCTGGAGCTGGCGTTCGCCTGGCTGTTGAGCCGGCCGGTGGTGAGCTCGGTGATCGCGGGGGCGACGAGTGCGGCGCAGGTGGA
>JAYTCW010000456.1:0-32560 GCA_043736295.1 Planctomycetota bacterium
GGGTCGCGACCGCAGGGAGCGCACCCTGGGTGAATCAGCACACTTGGGACGAACCCTGAAGGGGTTCCACACTGGGAACGCGAGTGTGCAACCCCTTCAGGCTTGAGTTCCCTGCGTCACGCCTCTCAGGGTGCGCTCCTGCGTCGCGACCCTGGGCTGTGGTGTACAACCCCTTCGGGGTACTGAGATATCCTGACCATCATCAGTTGGCGCAGCGTGTGTAGATTTCAGTCACGGGTCAAACAGTGAGAGTGAAGCGTTATGGATCGACTGAAGCTCGCCGTGGTTGGCGTCGGGGCCCTCGGACGGCATCACGCCCGTATTCTGGCGTCCTTTCCCGATGTGGAACTGGTCGCTGTCGCCGAGCCCAACGAGACGCAGGGCCGAGCGGTGGCGGATGCCTGCCACTGCGAGTGGGTCTCCGACTTCCAATCGATACTCGGACGTGTCGATGCTGCTTCGATCGTGGTGCCGACGATCCATCATCGCAAGGTCGCCGTTGAGTTCCTGCGTCGCGGCATCCCGCTGCTCGTCGAGAAGCCGCTGGCCAGCACGATCGCCGATGCTCGTGAGATGGTCGCCGCAGCCAAGGCCCTTTCCGTGCCATTGCAGGTCGGGCACAT
The DNA here is from genome assembly GCA_043736295.1 of Planctomycetota bacterium. Taxonomy (GTDB): domain Bacteria; phylum Planctomycetota; class Planctomycetia; order Planctomycetales; family Planctomycetaceae; genus TH-plancto1. The sequence continues at coordinate 624 of JAYTCW010000456.1, forward strand.
CGAGCGCTTTAACCCCGCCTTCCAAGCCCTGGCCAGTCGAGTCCAGTCGCCGAAGTACATCCGCGCCGAACGCCACAGCAACTACGCCTTCCGCTCGATGGACATTGGTGTGGTCCACGATCTGATGATCCATGACATCGAGTTGACGCAGAAGCTGGCCCAGTCCGACTTCGTTTCAGTCGAGGCGTTTGGAGTCTCACTCGTCGGCGGGCATGAGGACGTGGTGCAAGCACGCGTCCGCTTTGCCAACGGCTGCATCGCCGACCTCTCCGCCAATCGCGTCTGCCCCACCGCCACGCGGACCATGCAGGTCTGGTCCGCCAGCGGTTGCGTCACTGCCGATTTGCATACGCGGACGCTCACTTCGTTCGGAGCCGCCGCGGACTTGCTTGCGGGCCAGTTGCCCTATGACTTGGGTCGTGTGCGTGGGGCCGATATCAATCAGTTGAAGTCGGAGATGTTCTCCCGGTTTATTCAGACCGAGTCCCCCACGATCGAGGCAGTCGACGCCCTGACCCTCGAACTTCGCAGCTTCCTCAATAGCGTGCGGAGCGGTTCAACCCCCGAAGTGGATGGTGTCGCGGGCCTTAAAGCTGTGGAACTGGCGGAGGCGATCCTCCAGTCCGTCAGCACTCATCGCTGGGACCACGAGTCGAGCCAGCGCCAGGGGCCAAACGTCCTCGTCCACGCCCTCGGCCATGACCGGGCCGCTGCCTGAATGTGAAGGTTCGCACTGGCCGGGAGTGGAATATCATATTCTGGCGAGCCCCTGGCGTGAGCCGGGGTGTTCGAGCCCGAACGCATTGCCCTTGGAACCGACTCTGTTCCGGTCGATCACTTTGCCACAGTCCACTCGAGCCAGCGGACGTACTCCCGCCCAAACACCCCGGCTCACTCCGGGGGCTCGCCAAGCTGATGCTTACGGCTCATTAAAGCGTCTCAATCATCGCCGCGAGTTTTCAGGCCGGTGGGCGAAAATATTCTCCTTGCCATCCCAACAAGCGAGGTGGTGTGGAAGATCTTTCTACCCACCTGCCCAAATCGGCATTCTTCCTGTCCCGAATGCCGACCTGGCTCCCCAGCAGCGGGGGAACAGGGATACAATAGCTTTCAGTACCGAAATGATCGCTCCGGCATTGTCGCCAGGGCACATCGGTCCTGTCAGGAGTTCTTCATGTACGCACAATTCCTCAAATCCGGCGCTCTGTCGCTCGCTCTACTGCTGGCCAGCGGGACAGCGCAATACGTCTTCGCCCAACACCATCACGGAGGTGGCGGCCACGGGGACGGAGACCACGGCGGAGGAGACCACTGGGGCGGAGGCGGGGGCGGCCACTATGGCGGGGGCCACTATGGCGGATCGCACCATGATCACCACGGGGGCGGTTACTCTCTCGGCGGCAGCGGGTTCAGCTTGAGCATTGGCAACGGGTACAACGGCTTCCAGTATTCCAGCGGGCCCCAGTACGGGAACAGCTATTACAACTCGTACCCCTCATACGGCTATTCCAACTACGGCTCGGGTTATGGGTATGGCGGATCGAGCGTTTATGTGACGCCCCAGTACGTGACGCCCACATACGTCACTCCCAGGTACATTACAGCCCCACCGAGTTACCCGTCACCTTCGATCGTTTACCAAACCCCAAGTGTCCAGCCTTCGAGTCGGGTTTACATTCCTCCTCAAAATTCGGGGCAGCGGACCAACCTCCCCGGTGTCAGCTTCGGCGGACGGGCTCACATCCCCGAACTGGCCAGCGCCGTGGCCGATCGCGCCAATCAGCTGTGTTTGGTACTGCACGATTCGTATCTCGGCAACTCGCATTTCAAAGAGGTCTACCGCGATGTCTACTCGCTAATTACGCGGGCTGGGCAGCTCGTTCCGCCCAATGGGGCGACCGATTCGCAGACGCAACTGGCCATTCTCTCCGACATGAACGCCATCCTGACTCAGGCCACTCCTGTGATCGAAAGCTGGACGCCCGCCAGTGGAGCGTCTGCGTCCGCGACGAGCCAATTGAGCAGCGTGAAGGCAGCTCTCCAGCTGCTGTCAATTGATGCGGGTTGGAATGAGAATCAGGTGTCCAGCCCACCTGCGACATCACAGTCTGCTCCGTCCCCCCTGCGGGTGGCTCCGGCTCCCGAGGCAGTCCCCTCAACGAATGAGCCTACGCCGCTGGACCCCCTTCCGGCTCCGTAAGGCGAGCGGCCAGTGGAAACTTGCCCGCCAGACTTCCGAAGAAGTGTGGTCGCGATCCAAGTGCGGCCTCGGCGGCATGGCCCTATCGCGCGGTCAGCAATCGCTCGGAGTTGCCCTGATGGCGGTCGGGGTGATCGCGTTGATCGCGGTCGCCCTGGCATCGTCGGTTCTGGAGATCATCGCCCGCACGGGTCTGTACATCCAGGCCGTCGATGACAAGGTACTCCGCAAGTTCGAGCGGCAGCTGGACGGTGAGTAGTCCCGGCATGTCGCGCTGCTCTCCCAACTGTTTAGCAACGGAACGTTCACCAGTGACTTGGACGCGAATTGATCGAAGTTTCGTTGACACATCCCATCGCCCCCTGAATGAGCTTCCGCATGGCGGCTCACGAGAAGGTCAATGGTCCAAGGGCCTCCTCATGCGGTTTCTCATTGAACCGTCCACGCGACGTTTCGCATGGCGGTGCTTTCCAGTACCAGTGGATGGGGATCGATCGCTTTGAGCAATTGCCTGAGTCGGAGTTGTATGTTTGCCGGGTCAATTGCTCTGGGGTGCAATTTGGAGTGCTTTGCTGGCTGTTCCAAGTGGAATACGACTCGCAACCGAGTACAACGAACAGCGGCCTGCGCGAGGGACTTTTCAGTGCTATCGTTCGCATTGACGGATGCTGCGAAAAGTGCTGCCAAACTGTCCCGCACCTTGGTAGCGATTTGATTAGGAAGATCGATGGTATTTGTTCGGGGATGTTGGCGATAATCCTTGACTTCGATGAGCCAACAACAGGCAGAATCGAGAGCCAAGATGTCGATGGCCTTGGTTCCTGAACAGACTTTCTGAAACTGATTGAGATAAAACTTCCATTCATCGAATTGCGATGCTTGCCACGTGTCTGGGAATGTAAACCGCAATTGCCCGACAGTGATGGCTGGCATCATTCAGCCTCCGATTCGAGATATCGATCCGACTGGCTAAGTTCTTCTTGCAGGGCGTCAATCATTCCGATGTCGTCAACCCGTTCTCCTTGTTCGATCGTCACGCCACCCTCTTCAATATGGAGGCCGAAGAACTTGGATGGAATGTCTTTGAACTCATGACACTTCAGCAGAATATCCAGTTCACGAATCAGGAACAGGCTGTGGCTGGCGACGAAGACCTGGATCCCCGATTGACACAGTTGCAGAATGGTTCGAGCGACCCCCTTGATGACTTTGGGATTCAGATTCGCTTCTGGCTCATCCCAAAACAGAGAGCCCGTACCGATCAAGGATCCGGTTGCAATCAATCGGGCAATCATCGCCAATTTACGGAGTCCTTCGGCGACAAGATGTGCCTCCATGCGGCCACTACTTTCCATCTTGAGGTAGAACCGTCCGTCATTGAGTTCTACCTTGCCCTCCAGTTGCTTTTCCAAGGGGTCTAGCAGCCGCTTAATCTCTTGCAGTCTCGGGCCTTTGGCCAACGGAGCACCCAGAAGCAGGCAGGTATCCCGCCAAGTCTCTTCAAACGGGAGTTCCGTCGATTCGTAGAGCGGTACGAAGCCTGGGTAAATTGTCAACAATTCCCGTGTGGGCAGAAAAACAGGTGGCAGTCCTTCCCATTGAGACGGGCACGTATCAATGGTCACGTCTGTCTTGCTGGATGAGTTGAAGGAGAACCCGATTCGAAGTTTCTTGAAATCAAACTTCGCAAACACTTCGGCACGAGTCCTACCTGGTCGACGCGACACCAAGCGACCGAGTGAATCCGGCTTAAACACCCCACGGAGTTTTTTTGCGATCGCCTTTTCTAGATAGATCTTGCTCGGGACAGGTGAACCTGACTCACGTTCCCCTCTGGCGCTGACCGCCGCAACCGTGTATGCCGCTTTGAGTACGTGAGACTTTCCAGCACCATTCTCACCAACGATCACGTTCAGACCCTTAGCGAACGTGAGTGTCACGTCCGAAAAGACAGTGAAGTTCTTGAGAGCAAGTGATGACAGCAATTGGGAGTTCCCTTCCGGTCGGATGCTGGTGATCCTCAGTCAATTCTAAGTCCCGCTGCCGATTCCCGATACCTTAACTCTTCCCGCGCCTCTTCCACATCTCCCGAAAGCTCTGCTTCGGCGGCTCCGGCAGGTCGCGTTGTTTGCCCCACGTGTTGAGCAGGGGGTGATTCACCAAGAATTTTGGTGTGATCCGTAAGGCGAATCGTCCCAGCTTTCCGGCCAGCTTGTAGAGCCACAGATTGGACAGCACTGTCTTGGCCGCGACCATCATCAACTGTTTGGACTTCGGCAGCAGTCCCTTGAGAGCGATCTTGTTTCGCCAAGTGTAGAGCTGTAAATGCAGGTCAATCTTCACCGGACAGACATCGCTGCAGCTGCCGCAGAGGGTGCAGGCAAACGGCAGCGAAGAGTGTTGGCTGGAGTCCATCGCCGGGGCGAGGATCGAGCCGATGGGACCAGGAATGACGTTGTTGTAACTGTGCCCGCCGCTACGTCGGTAGACTGGGCAGGTGTTCATACAGGCTCCGCAGCGGATGCAGTTGAGCGAGCGGCGGAAGTCGTCGCTGCCGAGCAGTTCGCTACGTCCGTTGTCGACCAGCACGATGTGCATCTCGGAGTTGGCATCGCGCGGGCCATGGAAGTGGCTGGAGTACGCGGTGATCGGCTGCCCCGTGGCCGACCGCGCGAGAAGCCTCAAGAAGACACCGAGGTCAGCCGCTCGAGGGATCAACTTCTCGATTCCCATGCACGCGATATGCACCGGAGGCAGGGACACGCCAAGGTCGGCGTTCCCCTCGTTCGTACACACCACGATCCCGCCCGTTTCGGCGATCGCGAAGTTGACTCCGGTGATCCCGGCCTGGGCCCCCAAGAACTTCTTCCGGAGTTCGTGCCGGGCCGCATTGACCAGATAATCCGGGTCGGTGGCACCCTTCGCAGTGCCGATGTGTTGGTGGAATAGCTCACCGATCTCTTCCCGTTTCGTGTGAATCGCGGGCATCACGATATGACTCGGCGGTTCATCGCGCAGCTGAACAATCCATTCGCCGAGGTCGGTGTCGACCACTTCAATACCATGCCGCGTCAGGAACGGGTTGAGGTGGCACTCCTCAGTGAGCATCGACTTGCTCTTCACGAGCTTGGTGACACTGTGCTTTTGGAGGATCGAGAACACGATTTCGTTATGCTCAGCCGCATCCTTGGCCCAGTGAACCTGAATGCCATTTCTCTTCGCGTTCGTCTCGAATTGCTCGAGCAGGTCAGCGAGATTCGCGAGCGTGAACTGCTTGATCCGCGAAGCTGACTCCCGCAGTTCTTCCCATTCGGGAATCGTGCTGGCCGCGCGGTCGCGCTTGCTGCGGACGAACCACAAGGTCTGGTCGTGCCACTGGGCCCGCTCGCCCTGGGCGATGAACTCAGCAGCCTCTTCAGGATGGGACTTGGCGGCGGTAACCATGACGATGACTCAGGAGGAATAGGCGATTTCAGAGTATAGACACCGAGGTCAATTCGTCGTAGAGCCTCAACCCAACATTCAGTCGGTCAATGAATTTCTGTGGTTTTACTCACCCCTTGAGGGACTCCGCATCCAACTGGCCTTGGGAGGTCCGAATACCAGGAATATCACACCATCACGAGGTTTCTTGCCCCCTCCTGCCATCCTGTCCAAACTCCTGAATCGACATTGCGGCCTCGCCTTGATCCCCAGAAATCACTCCCGCACCTTCTTGAGCAGCGGGCCGATCACCTGTTCCGGGACGAACTGCTCCAGGTGGGTCAGGCTGTGGTCGCGGCCCATCTGGGCAATCTGCTTAATGAGCGTGCTGGAGACATGCGAATACTTTTCGCTCGCCATCAGGAACACGGTCTCCACATCGGGGGAGAGTGTCCGGTTGGTGAGGGCCATCGTGAACTCCGACTCGATGTCGGAGACGGTGCGGATGCCGCGCAGCATGACGCCCGCCTGACGACGGTGAACGTGATCGACGGTCAGTCCTTCGAAGCAATCGACCTCCACGTTGGGGAGATCGGTGAGTACGCTTTGCAGCAACTCCACCCGCTCCGTCGGTGTGAACAGCGGCCGCTTGTCCGGGTTAATGCCGACACTGACGATGAGCTTGTCCACTAGACGCGATCCACGCCGAATGATGTCCAGATGACCCAATGTCACGGGGTCGAAGCTGCCAGCGTAGAGACCGATGCGAGTAGACATGGGGTGGTTGAGGGTTGAGGGTTGATCGACAGAGAGGCAACGTGAAGGCTCACGCCCCGTGACAATTGACTTTACCTCGGCGGGTGGAGGATCGCGAGGGGGAATTGGCGTTTTGAAGCGAGTGCCGTGGAGGCGGACGGGGGGCAGGGACTGAATCCTCAATGTGCATGATGAGCAGCGAGAAACCACGGCCTTCGCCAAGCCTCAGATTGTACCCGCCAGCCGTAACCTCTTGCGATTCAGTCCCCAACACTCTCAAATCTTCGTCGGGGCCATTCCTCCGCTCTCCCTCTCCACTCGAGTCGTCCATGTCTCAGGTCGTGTCCACCCTCTTCGCCGTGTTCATCTCGCTGGCGTCGGTCACGGTCACAGCTGCGGAGTATCGCCTACCGTTTGAGGGACGCTGGTTTGTGTCTGCCGGTGGGGACACGATCAACGTGAATCACCATATGGTGGAGCGGTCTCAATGGTATGCTATCGACTTCTTGAAAACCGGCGACCCAGGCGACCGTGGCGTCGCCAAGAGCAATGCGGTCAAGGTGGAAGACTTCTACTCTTGGGGGCAAAAGGTGCTCTCACCCGTCGACGGCGTGATTCGAACAGTCCACGACGGCGAAGTCGACAACCCCATCGGCACGACCGACAAACAGAATGCGTTTGGGAACTATGTCATGATTGAGGCTGGGCCCGCCGAGTTCGTCTATCTGGCGCACTTCCAGAAGGATTCCATCACCGTCCAGGCGGGACAAAAAGTCCAGGCGGGCAATCTCCTGGGCAAGTGCGGAAACTCCGGAAATACAAGCAGCCCACATATCCACATGCACGTCCAGGATCGCGCTGGGCTCTACACCGGTACTGGGCAGAACATCACGTTCCGGCGGATTGATGTCTTACTGTCGGGCAAGCAGTTTGACAACGTCGACTGGCCTTTGCTGCAAGGATTATTCGTCTGGCAAGGCGATGCTGAGTGAGACGACCGGTGTCGCGAAATCACAGCGGTGAGTGAGGGACTCAAAAACACCCCGCCGCAGCTGGTTTGTCGTCCATCCAGTGGCATCTACGATAAGTCCAGTGGCCAGCGCCGTGCCGCTCACTCGACTCACTTGATAAGATCGAACGCATGAACGACCACCCGCAGACGCTCCGTGATCTCAAGGCCAGTGGCTACCGCTCCCGTCCGGTGAAGCAGGAGTTACGAGAGAACCTGATCGCCCGATTGCGTACAGGGAAACTGCTCTTTCCAGGCATTCTCGGGTACGAAGAGACGGTGATTCCGCAGATCGTTAACGCGGTGCTGTCACAGCACGACATGTTGTTTCTCGGTCTGCGTGGTCAGGGCAAGACCCGTATGTTGAGGATGCTGCCGGCACTGCTGGATGAGTGGATGCCCATAGTCGCGGGGTCTGAGATCCACGATGACCCGCTGGCTCCCTTATCGAAGATGGCTCGCGATCGAGTCCTAGCTCATGGCGACGAGACGGCGATTGAGTGGGTCGGGCGCGAGGATCGCTACCACGAAAAGCTGGCGACGCCCGATGTGACGATCGCTGACCTGATCGGCGAGATCGACCTCATCAAGCACGCGGGTGGCAAGGAACTCTCCAATGAGGACGTGATGCACTTCGGGCTAATCCCGCGCAGCCATCGCGGCATCTTTTGTATCAACGAACTCCCGGACCTCGCTCCGAAGATTCAGGTCGGGCTCTTTAACGTGCTCGAAGAACGCGATATCCAGATTCGCGGGTTTAGCGTGCGACTGCCGCTCGATCTCTGCCTGGTCTTCTCGGCCAATCCCGAGGACTACACCAACCGGGGCCGCATCGTCACCCCGCTGAAGGACCGCATCGGCTCGGTGATTCGCACGCACTACCCCGCCAGTCGTGAACTCGGCGTGCAGATCATGGAGGAGAACGCCGTCGCCGACCGTCCCGCTGGGGTCCGCGTCCACTCGCCGCGCTTCATGAAGGAGATCGTCGAGGAGGTCAGCCGCCTGGCCCGCGTCAGCCCGCATGTGAATCAAGCCAGCGGAGTCAGCGTCCGCATGTCAGTCGCCAACTACGAAAACGTCCTCTCCAACGCCGAACGTCGCGGCATCCTGCAAGGGCTGTCCGATGTCGTCGCCCGCCCCGTCGACCTCACGGCTCTCGCAGCGGGGTCGCGCGGCAAAGTGGAACTCGCTCTGACAGATGAGTCAGGCGAAGAAGATTTATTTCTCACCCGGCTCGTCGAAGAGGCGATCAAGAATATCTTTGATCTGCGTCTCTCCCCCAAGACGTTCGCCTCGGTGGTCGAGGTCTTTAACTCCGGCAAGAAGATGGAGATCGGCGACGGCGTTAAGACCGAGACCTTCCTCAAAGAGGTCGACTCGATCAAGAACTTCCGCAAACAAGTCGAAGCCCTCGCCCAAGAATGGGAGCCCGAGATCGCCCGCAGCTCCGCTGGCCCCGAGCTGCAAGTCGCCATCGCCGAGCTGATCCTGGAAGGGCTGTACTCACACAATAAAGTGAACAAGAAACGCAAAGGCGGGACATCGGCGTTCGGGTTGTAGAACGGAATTCATTCCGTTTCTGATCGTCTCGCCCCAAGTCTAACTCCCATCGAGTCGCACCGGTGGGCTCGTTTGGAGCTGACCGGTGTGCCTTGGCACACGAGAGATGGATTGGCGAACTTGTCTTCTGTCGCCTCTTTTTTCTTTCATCGCCCAGACGCTCAATGCAGTGTCTGAGCCAACCGGTCACCCACGCGGCACTCACTGACAGCGAGCGGCTGTGTGCGGAGGTGCTGTGGGGGCAGCGAACGTCGACCTGGCCCCGGGTCCGTGCGGAATGGACCTGGGGGTCCGTTCGACTGCTCGACGCGAGCGCAATCGTGGAATGCTCTGTTGTCCCGGTCTAACACGATTCCGAGCAACGCGTTTTTCAACACCTCTGTCGAGTCACCGAAGAGTTGACCACTGATGTTCGGAAGGTCACTCCAGCTCTTCGATTGAAGTCCAGCCCAGCATCTCCCGCAGCTGTTTCCCGACTCCGATGAGTGTCCCCCCCGCTGCCTGCGGAAAGACATCGAGCCGGCGCAGGAAGCCGTGGACATGTCCCATGCAGGCGATCCGCCGTACCGCGACGCCCGCCTCTTGGAGCTTCGAGGCGTAGGCGTTCGCCTCATCCCGCAGCGGGTCATATTCTGCCGTCAGCACGATTGCTGGAGGCAGCCCCTTCAAATCCCCCCGCAGCGGCGAGGCATACGGCTCGCTCCCCTGCTCCGGCGTGGCCAGGTAGTGCTTCCAGAACCACTTCATCGTTTCGGTGGTCAGGAAGTACCCGCTGCCATTCTCTTGGTACGACTTCGTATCGAAGTTATGATCGGTGATCGGGTACAGCAGCACCTGCCCCGCGATCGCCGGTCCCCCGCGATCGCGAGCCATCAAGGCCACCACAGCCGCCAGATTGCCGCCAGCACTGTCACCACACACGACCAGCCGAGTCGGGTCGCCGCCAAAGTTCTCGATGAACTTCGACGCCCACACCGTCGCCGCATAGCAGTCTTCCGCAGCTGCGGGGTACTTCGCTTCGGGTGCCAGTCGGTAGTCGACGGACAGGACGATGGCCTCGGCCGCGTTGGAGAGGCGGCGGCACATGGCGTCGTGGCTTTTGAGCGAGCCGACCACCCAACCTCCACCGTGGAAGAAGACGATCACGGGGAGCAGATCCTCGCGGTCTTCCGCCGAGAGCGGCGAGTACACGAGGGCCGCCAGTTCGCTCTCTGGGCCCGCGATCCAGATATCGCGAATCGCGGAGACCTCCTCCTTCTTGGTCTTCAAGGGGGCGACCAACGCGCGGGCCTCGACAGGGGAGACCGATTCCATCGGAGTGCCCGAGGCTTTATGCACGTCGAGGTAGTTTTGGGCTTCGGGAGTGAGCGGCATAGTGATCGGTCGGCGAGAGAGGAACTACGTGGTGAGTTGGCAGTATACACCACCGCGGTTCCCGAACGAGCCAGACGTACCGCGCACAGGCAGTCTCCGAAACTTCATGGGCGAACGGCCAGAGAAAGTTTCCCGTGGGATAGGCTTCCAGCCTGTCTATTGGCTGAAGAAGACCGGCTGGAAGCTTAACCCAACAGTTCGTACAGCGGCTTCCCCGCCTCCAGCAGTGGGAACGGCCGACCCTGTCGATCGTGGGCGGTGAGGTCGTCGATCCCCATGGCATGGAAGACGGTGTGGGCGATGTCTTCGGGAGAGGTCGGCTTGTCGGCGGGGAACTCGGCGTATTTGTCGCTGCTGCCGTAGGTCTGGCCGCCTTGAATACCTCCGCCAGCCAGCAGAACTGACATGCAGCTGGTCCAATGGTCGCGGCCTGCTCCGCCGATGCCGCCGGAACGCGGGTCGCCGATCTTGGGGCGGCGGCCCATTTCGCTGGAGACAATCACCAGCGTTTCATCGAGCAGGCCCCGCTCGTGCAGGTCAGCGAGTAATGTCGAGTACGGGCGGTCGAACTCGGGCAACAGCTTGTCCTTCAGACAGCCGAAGTTATTCCCGTGTGTGTCCCAGCCGCCGCCACTCTTGCAGAGAGTGTTCAGCTCTTTGTTCTCTTTGTAGAAGACCGTAATGAACGGCACTTGTGCTTCCACCAGCCGCCGGGCGAGGAGGAATGACATCCCCATGATCCCGGTCCCGTAACGCTCGCGAACCTCGACCGGCTCAGCGGCCAGGTCGAAGGCGGCCTTAGTCTCGCGCGAGGTCAGGAGGGTGAATGCCTTCTGCTGGTGCTTGCTGTAGTTGCTGAGCGTGTTGGTCGCTTCGAAGGGGCGTTCCGCTCGGTCGATCGCCGCGAGCAATTCCCTCCGCTGCATCAGGTGGTCAATCGTCGTATTGCCATCCAGCGACAAAGCCGGAGCTTGGAAGCTCATCGGCTTCTCGCGCGAGCCATCAATGAAGACCGGGTCGTACTCGATCCCCAGACGAGCTGCGAACTGGCCGGGGCGGGTGTACTCGGGGGCTCCCTCTTTTTGAGGCAGCGTGATCGCCGACGGTAAAGACGGGTGCGGCGGACGCTTCGCAGCCACGACTGACGCCATCGACGGCCAGTCAGTGGGGTACGGCGTCCGGGCATTCAGCAACCGGTGAAACGTGGGGTCCGGGGCATGCCCGGTCAGGTTGTAATAGTACCCCGCGTGGTGGTCCCCCGTCCCGCGCCCTTGATCGCCCAGCGACTTGACCACCGAAAACAGATGAGCCTGCTTCGCCGTCAGCGGCAGATGCTCGCACAGCTGGATTTCGGGGCTGGTGGTCGAGATCGGCTCGAAGGTGCCGCGATACTCGAGCGGAGCCTGGGGCTTCATGTCCCACGTATCGATGTGCGAGGCTCCCCCGCTGAGCCAGATCATGATGACTGACTTGGCCGTCTTGCGAGGAGCCGAGGCCCCCAGCGCTGTCGCACCCGCGCAGAGGCTCATTCCCGAAGCGACGAGAAACGTCCGACGGTTGTGAGGCAACGATCCGCCCAACGGCAGCAGCATGAGCGACACTCCAGTATCAGCGGGGGTTGATGTGAGTGTAGCGAACCGGATGTTCCGATGGCCAGTGGAAACTTTCGAGTTGACCAACGGGTGCCTACTCCAGAAAAGTCGGCAGCTCGTCTCGCCTGCATTCCGCGATTGCCTGCAACTCCATTGTAGAACGGACGCCGACGTCCGTTCCGCCTCGGGGAACTCTGCCGCTGACTGAATACTGAATACTGAGAACTGAAGATTTTATACTGAAGACTGAATACTCGCCCACCGTAAAACAGTGCGACACATTGCATTGACAGTCTATGTATGCTTACGTACGATGTATTACATAGACACGCGAGGTATGACGATGGCCATGGACACACGACTCATCACCGGGGCGGTGGAGACTCTCTTGCTGGAGGTACTCTCCCTTGGCCCCAGTTACGGATACGAGATCACTCAGACGGTTCTTGAACGATCCGGCGGGCGGTTTGACCTCAAGGAGGGGAGCCTCTACCCGGCGCTGCACCGCCTGGAACGAGACGCGCTGCTCGCTTCCTACTGGGAAGAGCACGAGGGCCGCCGCCGCAAGTACTACAAGCTGACAGCTGCCGGCAAAAAGTCGTTGCAGGCCCGCCGCCAAGAGTGGCAAGCCTTCGCCGCCGGAGTGAACGGTGTGCTGGGGATCTCTCCGTGAGCGGCACGGCGCTAGCCGCCGGTTCTTCTGGGAGTACGGTGAGGGGAACCGGCGGCTAGCGCCTTGCCGCTCACCACTCTGTCGATCCACCATAAACCCTCAACCATAAACCTCCCCCATGGACCAAGATCTCTCCGCGAAACTGCCGCCGCCTCATGATGAGGAACCGGCCCAGCTGCGCAGTGACATCCTGGATGAGCTGCGGGATCACCTGAACTGCGCGACGGAGCGTGAACGTCGGCGGTTGAAGATGAACGGCCAATCTGCGGATGCGGTGACGGTCTGGCAATCGGTCATCGAGCGTTTCGGTGACCCGTCGGCACTCGCCCGACAGCTGTGGTTCGATGCGATGAAAGGGCGACTCATGACTCAACGTGTAATGCTCGGAGCGGTGGCTGTGGGGCTGATCGCTCTGGTCGGGTGGATGACCCTTTTGTCGCGATCATTAACGGCGGTGATTGATGAGAACCAGAGAGCGACTCAACAGATCTTGGAGCGGATGGGGAAGGAAAGTCCCGCTCAGATTGTTCAACGACCGTCCGAACTGGCACCGGTGAAATTCACACTCGTCCAGAAAACTGCGGAGGGCATCCCGGTCATCGGACAAGTCGTTCATTTTGATCAACATCGTGGAACTGAAGACTTGCGGATTGGCGATCTGTCAGAGTTGACTGATCTGCATGGCGTTGCCGATTTCGGGATATTGCCTTACGGGATTTACGACCTGACCATCGAGTCGATTGGTGGAACGCTGGAAGAAGAAATCACCTTGCGGCCCGGCAGGCCCATCGATCTGACAATTGTCGTCCCGGGTGTCCCACCCGTGGGGCAGGTGAAGTTTGATGTCCCAGCCCCCGATTGGGAGACATGGGATTGGCTCTCGGAAGACCATAAGCCTCCGACGGGAGAGCCGGTCTTGCTCGTCCGGTACTCCAGTCATTCCGAAGTCAAACTCGACCAACGAGTCTGGAAGGGGCCTGAAGAGACGGTGTCTGTCGTGGTTCGAAAAGACGGGATCTATGCGGGTCTCATTGAGATCCAGGAGTCAGGGCAATCTCTGGTTCAGTTTGGTCAAGGCACGCCCGCGAGTCGTGATCTCGACATTCAGGACGTGGATCGACTGATCAACCTCAACTCACGGATGGACACATTGACGCTGCCCGTCGGTTCCCTGCGACTCACCGCAGAATGGTTTTACGTCGTCGAGAAGGCCCCAGAGGCCAGCGAAGAACAGATCCTGATTCGCCCCGCCGCTCGCTCCTTGAATCCCGACTGGGTGAACTCACTCAAGGCCGCACAGAAACTGGACCGTCACAAATTTCCCCTGGTGATCGACATCGATCCGACAGCCCCGCAACCCCAGGTGATCCCGATTCTGAGTAACGATCCCTCGACCATTGATGGGGAAGATCGCCCGCTGCTGCTGCCCAGTGGCGGCGGGCAGGGGTTCTTTTAGGCGAGCAGCCCGTGGAAAATACCCGTCAGACTTCCGAAGACTTCGGAAGTCTTTGGGGACGCGAAGTCTGGCCGGTCGCCTTAACATCCCGCGCTCACTGTCCGCCGCCGTCGGGGATCGGCCAGGCCCGGCCGCTGATCAGTCCTCCATCCACATAGATCGTCTGCCCCGTCAAGAACCCAGCTGCGGGGGAGGCGAGGAAGAGGGCGGTGCCGACGAGGTCTTCGGGTGTGCCGAGCCGTCCCATGGGGCAGTTGGCGGTGTTCCACGCCTGCATGGTCGGGTCGGACCAGAGCTTCTTGGTCAGGTCGGTCAGGATAAATCCCGGAGCGAGTCCGTTCACGCGGACGCCGCTCGGTCCCCACTCGAGAGCCAGAGCCCGCGTCATGCCGTTCATGCCAGACTTGCTCATCGCATACGGGGCGACGTTCTTCAGCGGGCCAGCACTGTTCAGTGAATCGATGTTGATGATGCTGCCGCTCTTCTGGGCGAGCATCACTCGCCCAGCGGCCTGGGCCATGAAGAACGCCCCGCGCAGGTTGATCCCGAGAATGGCGTCGTAGTTCTCTTCGGTCACCTCCACAGCTGGCTTGCGGACGTTGATCCCAGCCACGTTGATGAGGGTGTCGATACGACCGTGGGCTTGGATAATTGCCTCGAGCGCTTGTTGGCAGTCCTTGGCCCGCGTGACATCGCTGACCGCAGAGCGCACTAGGTGTTCGCCCACGGAGATTTCCGCGGCAGTCGCTTGGAGTGTCGCCTCGTCGCGCCCGGTGATCCAGACATGGGCTCCGCGCTCGGCAAAACCCCGAGCGAGTGCTTTCCCGATGCCACGACTCCCGCCGGAGACGAGGACCACTTGATGGGCTACGGAGAAGAGGGTGTCGGTCATGAGGGAGCCTTCCAACGAGATCGTGAATAGGATTCTGTGAGCGGCTCGGAGCTAGCCCGATGGCACGTACTTTGGTCCGCTAGTGCCTCGTCAACGCTCGGATTTAGGGTTGAGCCAGTCCCGCCCGGGAGGGCGAAGCTCCTGCTGAGCCGCGAGCCAGGGGACACGTCCACCCGCAGTCGCGGCTCGGCAGGAGCCTCGCCCTCCCGAGGGAGGCGGACCCCAAAATCAAGACTTGACGGGCCACTCGATCGAAGCGTCAGCGAGGGAAACTCAGGGGAAGGTCGCATTCGTTCGCCCTCGCTGACGCTTCGGGTTGGTAATGTAAATGCCATTGGGCGCTTCAGTAGCGCACCAGCGCGGGAACCACGGGACAGCCTCAGTGGCGGGGAAGAGATTTCTGCTGGCCTGCCTTATCTGCGTCCCGAATACCCGAGTCGCACAGCACTTTTGATCCAGGCTGGCCCCTGTTACAACCCCAACGAAAACGCCCGGTGCGGTGTCGCTCCGGGCGTAACGAGAATTCAAATATCGCCCGAATGAACGACCAGTGGTCAGCAATCAGGCAGTCACTGCTGGCTGAAACTTGTCGCCGAGGGCCACTTTGACGGCAGCGCAAACCTCGTCGAAGACTTCGGGGCTGTGAATCGCCATTTCGCTGAGCACCTTGCGGTTCAGCGTGATGTTGGCGAGTTCCAGACCGTGAATGAACAGTGAGTACCGCAGACCCCGCATGCGGGTGGCAGCGGTCAACCGCGTAATCCACAGCTGGCGGAAGTCGCGCTTACGCACCCGGCGGTCGCGGTAGGCGTAGCAGCGATTGCGGCGGACCAGTTCCTGGACTGACCGCCACAGCTTGCTGCGACCGCCCCGCATGCCGCGGGCTTCCTTGAAGATCCGTTTTTTCTTCTTGCGAGTGGCTTTGCCGTAAGAGATACGCATGACCGACGACCTTATGTCACTGACCGTTGAGCGTTTGCGCTCGTGTACTGACTCCATGACTACTCAGAATTGAGCAGTCCCACGAGACTCGCATTAGCTGGAAGGACGCAGAGCCGCGATGATATAGACGGCGTTGAAGCCGGTGCGGACTCCGTCCTGACGCAGGCGACGCTTGCGGTTGCCGCTCTTCTTGCCCATCAAGTGGCCACGATTGGCCTTGCGGTGTTTGACCTTGCCATTGGCGGTCACTTTGAACCGCTTGGCAAGACCCTTGTGTGTTTTTCCAGGCATCGGCATGGCTGTGTTCCATTACAGACAGGGCCCCCCGGTCTGGGGGAAGTGGGGTAATGTAATCGATGTTTCGCCGGGATTCCACTGATGAGACGCAGAAATTCGTGGGAGGGGGGCTTCGGCACGACTCCCACGGAAAGTCACTCTCAGAAATGAGTTGCGGCCAAATACCAGACTTCCGAAGGAGTTCGTTTTTTGACCGATGTCGAATTCTCGTCCTCAACCCCAGCGATGACCAGAGTGTTCGCATTTCTAGATTGCCCCCCAATCGTCGAAACTCGCTTCAAATTGCGTCTCGTACTCGCCCTCAGCGACCGACAAAAACATCGCTTGACCTGTTTTTTCAATTCGCCGTATAACCCCTCCGTTTGAGAGCGGCGAAGTCTGCCGGTCTCGGGCGGTCGCTCCCCAGGGATGGGGCTGACTGACCGTGCTTTGTCCGGACCCCGCAGGAGCAATCATTATGAGTGAAGGGATTCACTCGGACTCCGAGACGGCTTCCGTCTCGACCCCGAACATCACCAATCGCACCCGCCGCCCGTGGGGCACAATCCTCAGTGGGACCGCAGCTGTCGCCATCGGCGCGGGAGTTCTATTCCAGGTGTTGCGTCCCGAGCCAGCCGCCTCTCAAACGGCAGAGAAGCCCAGTCGCACCGCAGCCGCATCCAAGGCACGCACCACAGCCGAGTCCACCGCTTCCGGGGAGTCGTTGGCTCGCGTCAACAATCAGACGATTGGTTACGACATCGTCGCGAAGGAGTGCGTGGACCGCTACGGCAAAGAAGTCTTGGAGAACATGATCAATCGGCTCCTGATTCAACAGGAGTGTGACCGCCAGGGGATCACGATCACCCAGGCCGATGTCGAGAAAGAAATCACGACCATCACCCAGAAGTTCAAGCTGCCGCTGGATCAGTGGTACAAGATGCTGGCCGCAGAGCGTGGCGTCACCCCGAAGCAATATAAGGACGATGTGATCTGGCCGATGCTGGCACTGCGTGAGCTGGCAGGGTTGCAGGCAGAAACCACGGTCAGTGAAGCTGACATGCTGCAAGCCTTTGAACGTGACTACGGTCCGCGTGTGAAGGCCCGCATGATCCTGATGAACGGCAACAACCGTCAGGCGGGCCCCATCTGGGAGAAGTGCAAAGCCAATCCCGACAAGTTCGAGGAATACGCCGCTGAGCATTCCGCTGACCCGAGCACTCGCTCGCTCGGCGGAGCGATGCCTCCCATCCGGAAGCATGGGGGCCTCCCTCAGTTGGAAGATGCGGCCTTCAAGCTGAAGCTCGGAGAAATCTCTCCGATCATTCAAGTCGGCGACCAGGTCTTCATCCTCAAGTGCGAAGGTCGCACCGAGCAGATTATCACTGATCCGAAGGATGTGTGGGACGAACTCTACGCACAGGTGACCGAAGAGAAGACCCAACTCGCGGTGGCGAATACGTTCCAGGGAATCAAAGACCGGGCCGAGATTCACAACCAATTGACGGGTGCCTCGACGTTGCCTGCGGGCAATGCTTCGACCGCGAAGCCCGCAGCTGCGCAGACCGCTCGACCCGTGAGTGCGACTCGAAAGATCAAGCCACAGGTTGTCGCACCGGTGGAAGAAGTCGAGCAGCCGTAAGGCCAGCGGACAGCGTCCCCTGGTATCTCACCAGCCAGACATCCGCAGGAGTCTGGTCGCCATTCGTACGTTGTTCTCGTTCCTGGGCAAGGTGGTTCAGGTTGCCACTTGGGGCGACCTGAGTGACGAAGGCAGAAGAGTTTCGCGGGGAGGCGTTTTCGGCGAGAGAACTTCTTCCGGCTGCACCACCCTGGTAGGCTCAAAGCGAGCCAACCGGTGCGATACTTCGCGCGGGATAAAGTGAGACATTCTGTCGTCGCCACGTTTCGCTAGAACGTGGGCGAATTGGCAGGCGTGCCCGCCCTCTGGCGAGGGGCAGATGCGTCTCACTTCCAGTCGCGCAAAGTCTCACGAACTCTGACACTCTCTCGTGTTCTCGCGTTGAAATTCAGGCTTCGGTTTAATGAACAGAACCTCCGCCCGGTCGATCCAATTCTTCCGGAGATCAACGCGGAACCAGCCGTCACTATTCTTGGGGTGAAAGCGAAAAGGGGACCGTCGCCCCAGTTCTTTGAGGTCGTACTGTGTCCACGTCTTCCCCATGTCCGGTGAGAAGGCGATCCCGGTAGTGTACTTCGATGACACATCACTCGCTCCGACCAATATCACGTCGTCCTCGATAATCATCGTGGCGACTTCGTACTCGGGATTGAACAGCAGAGTGTGCTTCGTGGGATCATCAAGGTCTCCGGGGGCACAGCGAAAAATGCCTCGATCATATTTCTCGTCGGGCAGCTTCGGGCCATTGGCGTCCGCTGCCCAGTAAATGAGTCCCTCGACACAATGGATGCCGCCCGACTTGTAACGTGAGTTGGCATCCACCGACACCAGAATCTGCCAGTCCCAGCTGTCCGCTGGGGCGTCGTACCGGCCTCGCATCCAATGGCATTCCAACCCGTGTCCCCGATCCAGGTCTCCGGTACAGGCGTAAAAGGCCCGCTCAGTCGGGTTGTAGGCGACGGCGTGAATATGTCTGCATGTGACCGGGTTGTTGGGGTTGCCGAGATACGCTCTTGGCGGGGTTTCTTTCTCCTGGAAGTCGGGGTTCTTTCCAAAGGCGTACGCGATCTTCACCGTCTGACCGCTGTCGGTCGAGTAGTAGATGTTGACCGGCACCGGCCCGCCGATCACGTTGCAGTAGTTGCCCCACACCAGCATTTCCTGGCCATCGATCTCCCAAGTATGCACTCCGTCCAGCGGGTTGAAGTACCAGCCCGGCTGGTCGGGTGAGTGCGGCGTATGCGGCAGGTAATCGCTTCCGTCTGGATTCTTCACCACGATCGGTTGGATCGTTTTGAGGTTGTCTCGACTCAGGAATAACTTCTCGCGAGTCGCAAAGAGGATGCTTCCATTTTTCATAATGCAGCTGAAGGTGATGTGAGCTGCGTCCGGAAAGGCGGCGCTGTGAGGCCAGGTCTGGGCGTTGTCCTCCGAGAGAAAGACCTGTCCCCCACTGAAGCCAAACGCCTTGTGATCTCGTTGCGAATCGATGGTCAGACCGTTTGGGGCGAGGCGATACCAAAAGTGATCGGTTTCGCCAATCTGGGGCGATGAGTCCGCTCCCTGTGCGGAATCCATGGGGTTTAGCAGCACGCCGAGTGCGGCAGAGGCTGCCGTTGTCGCGAGGAAGCTGCGGCGATTGAGAGGGAAAGGTGAATTCATCGGGACAGATTCTGAAGGTGAGAGTTGCGACGTACGCGACATCGCTCCTCGACTCGACTCGCGTTGCACTGCAAAGCATTCCAGTTTGCGTGTGGTGTGAGATTTTTGCACGCTCCGCAATGGCTCGATGGCTTGAAAACCGTCTGTACCCCGAAGGGGTTGCAGCGAATAGCTCAGGGTCGCGACGCAGGAGCGCACCCTGGGAAATGCGGCCCCGAGAAGCCCAACCCTGAAGGATTCCCGCAAGGATTTTCCAAGGTTCTGCTCCCTCTCCCCCACACTCGGCGATGCTTTCGGAACAGACTCCACTGTGGGGGAGAGGGCCGGTGTGAGGGGGCCAAAGCGAGCGATATGGCCCCCTCACCCCAACCCTCTCCCCCGCAATATGCAGCCTCCGAAAGTCACGTCGCTCGCGGGGGAGAGGGGGCCGGAAACGTGTTGGCAGACTCCACCCAGGGTAGGCTCCCGTTGGTCGCCAACCTTAGGCGATTTGCCGCGACCTCTCTCGGGGTCAAGAGGTCAGCTCGATGAGGTGTCTCTTCTGGCTGACAACTTCCCTTTCGGTTGCGGCAGAGTCGCACTGCACACCCACTCACTTCGAGTTGGTCGCTTAGTCACACAGGCCGCGACTTGAGACAGCCGAATTCTTACGAATTCTGCTACGGGTTGACGGGCTTTGTGGGACGGAATGGCCAGCCGGGCAACTCACCGCAGGACTGCAACGCCAGGACGACATACGCACTGCCCACGTTCGAGATGAGGTTGCCCGCATCGTTGACCGGGGAGAGCGTAAACCATTTTCCGCTCTCGCGCTGATGGGTTTTAATCCACTGAATGCCGCGTTGCAGCCGAGGGTCGTCTGCGGGCACGCCGAGTTCCCTCGCCAGGACGATATTCAGGCCGGTCCCGTAGCCGTCACTGGTTTTCGTGAAGAACGGCTGGCCATCATCCCGAGCTAACCCCTTCCAATCCGTCAAAAATCCGGCGGTCGACCAACCGCCGTCTTCGAGTTGCAGAGCCAGGAGTTCTTTCAGCGTTTGCTGGCGTTCTGCTTCGGTCGCGATCCCGTCAATCCGCACGGAACACCACGCCAGCATCGCGCGATGATGGCGTGACAAGGGCGGATTGTTTTTGAAGTACGTCCGCATTTTCTCCAGACCCGCCAGAGATTGCGGCGTGTTCTTATAGTCGTCCGGTGCGATCCCGATGGTCAACGCAGCCACGGTGACGCCATAGTGGTCGTCGATCTCCAGCGGGGCGTAATCGCAATGCGGCCAGTTCCAGCCGCCATCCGCGCGTTGCACCTGCCACATCAGATCGAGAACCTCTCGGGCGACAGTGCTGTGCTTGCCGGTTGTCTGCAAGTCGTTGAACGTCAGGCCGGTGCCGACGACGATGGGCCAGAAGCCGTCCTCTTCCTTCGGCTTGTCCGTTTGCCACCGCACCTTGAGGTAGTCTTCATAGAAGCTGCGAACTTCGCCCGAGTCCTGCTGGATCGAGTGCAGTGCCGGTCTGGCGATCATGTAAAATAGGTTGGTGTGGCAGGTCGCACACTTCTTCGTTTTGACCCAGTTGAGTGCCGATCGGTCCAGATACTCTGCGGCTTTCATCGCCGAAAATTCAGGGGCCAGCGGCTCATCGGGAGAGATCACTGGCAACCCTTCCGGAACATCCTTCAAAGTGATCGGCTGTTGAGCAGCGACGAAGGGCGTTGAGACAATCGCGAGCCCCAGCAACAGCAAAGCACGAAAGAGGGAGGGCATCAATGTTTTCTCCAGCAGCACCCCAGACGAATCGGTTGTGAGATCGGAGAATCACCAAAGTGTCCACGACTCACGCATCCGACTCTAGCGATGAGTCTCGTTACCGCCAAGTCGGCACTGGCTGGAAATCCCCTTCATCCGACTCTTCGGCGACCGGCCAGACTTCGCGTCCCCAAAGACTTCCGAAGTCTTCGGAGACTTCGGAAGTCTGACGAGTCGGTTTCCACGGGCAGCTCGCCTGACGAGTCATCCCCTAAAATCGTCGGATGAACCGGAATTGCTGATGCGGACACAATACGTCCCCAAAACGAATTCCCGATGTTTCGATCTGGCAGCGATTCTTGGTATCCTGAACGTGCGATGGTTTCAAACGAGTGATGTTCCGAAGGGACAAATGATGCGAACAACTCAGCTGTGTGCGGTCTTGGCTGTCGGGCTGTTGAGCTTTGGCGGATGTGGGAGGAGCCCGGCTCCCGCTCCGACAGCGGCGGCTCCGGCGATCACCCCACTCCCAGTGGCCACAGCGACGCCGGTTGCGGTTGAGTCCGCTCCGACAGACCCGGCCCCGGCTCCCGTATTCGAAGAGCCGCTCCCGACCATTTCACTCAGTGGGCATTCCAAGTCGACAGGGACAACTTCGACTGCCGAGACGGAGGAGGGCTCGAAGCCTACAGCGGTGAATTCTCTCGAACAGCGGCGTCTGGTGGTGGCGGCGATGGACGGGATTCAAGTCATTCTCGGCAGTTGGAAGGGTACGACGAAGAAGGAGGTCGGCAACTTCAAGGCGCTCGACGCGCCGAAGTGGGTGTGGGATTTTCGGACGGAGAAGGGGCAACCCGCTCTGGTCATGAAGTCAGAGAAGAGCTTATACGTCACCGAAGCCCGATTGACCTTTCTGCCTGATCGACAGGTCTACCAGATGATTGCTCATGACAAAGAGGGTCAGGTCCGTACTCTGGAAGGTCAGTTCACCTCGCCTGTTGAAGAATTCGAGGGAGAGGACCGCCGCGTCCACCGCAAGTTCAAACTCGAACTCGCGGAGGTCGGTGACGCTAAGGACGCGATGAAGCTGACGCTGAATCAGCAGGACAACAACCGCTACTTGCTGGCTGTGGAGCGCAAGAAGGGCGGCAAATTCGTGCTGGTTGATACGGTCGGCACTCAGCGGGAGGACACGTCCTTCGCCCTCAGTGACACGGACTATAAAGAAAAGACCTGCGTGATCTCCGGCGGGTTGGGCACGACACAGGTAAGCTTCGGTGGCAAGTCGTACTGGGTCTGCTGTAGCGGCTGCAAGGCGGCGTTTGACGAAGAGCCGGCCCGCTGGGTGGCCGAGTTCGAAGCCAAGAAGAAGGAAAAGGAAATGGCCAAGCCGGGGACATGAGGCGGGGGGCATTCACCCGACGCGCCAGCGAGGGCGAGCGCAGGAGCGACTCCCTTACCACACGAGTCCGTCGCCCGAACAAACGATCTGATTCGACCACTCAGTGCCCTCAGAACGGAATGAATTCCGTTCGACAGACAGATTAGAAAGGTCTCCTCGCGTGCCGGTGCTGCTGGAAATCTTGACCGGTCCTGACCAGGGGAAGACCTTTCCCTTGGAGAGTGAGTTGCTGCACATCGGCCGGGGAGCTGACAACGGAGTCATTCTGAGCGACCCGCAGATCGGCGACTTCCACGCCAGCGTCTCTCAGCAACAGGGGCAGCTCTCTTTATATGCGAACGAAGCGAATCAGATTCGTGTCGCGGGAACACTGGTCCCCGGTCAACAATGGGTCCACGTTCCGCCCGAGGCCAAGATTCACCTCGGCGGTCAGACCGAGGTCCGTGTTGTCGAGTCAGTTCAGACCACGGGTGCGGCTTCCGAGGCCCAGGCACCGGCTGTCGCGGAACGCCGCCGTGCCGCCCCGAAGAAAGAATCCAAGCGACAGGTCGCCCGCCCCATTACTTCGCGCGGAGGGGAATCCGCCGTGCAGATGGGGGCCGACGGCAAGTTCCCCGAGTTGGCACTGGCTGCGGGAACCGGCCCCTCCAAGCCCCACAGCAAGCCGAGAGAGGCGAACCCGGCTCTGCTGTTTACGATTTTGGCGGCCAGTTGCCTCAGTTCAGCTGGCCTGTTGCTGTTCGACTTCCAGTCCGACACCGCCTCCACAAGTCAGGATCAGTCGTTCTCCCGCTCCCAGTTGGTGGCATTCTATGGCAAAGACTCGGCAGAGTTGGAGCCGTACCAGAAGCTACTGCGCCGGGCGTCGGTCGAATACTCACAAGGCAATCGCTCCGCCGAACGTCAACTGCTGAAGCAAGTGCTGGCACTACTCAACTCGGTGGATGCGTCGGCGTCGGAGAACTTAAACGGGCTGACGGGTCGCCAGACCAAGAGGGGCAAAGCGAGTGATAAAGAGTTAGAGGAACTCTTGCAGCAAGTGCTGAATTGAGTGGGGGGGAAGCGATCAGCCATCAGCCTTCAGCTAGAGGTGGCAGGGGAGTACTGGCCCTCGCCCCATCGATTGAGCCATTGTTTCCTCGCTCGAAATGCTGATCTGGCTGATGGCTGATCGCTGATGGCTGATCGCTTCCTGCGTCCCGAATCGACTCGGTAAGCTCGGGACACTACTCAATCCCGCCCGAAACGGCTTGATGAATGTTTTCAGATTCTACCTGCGGGGGATTTTGAGGGCATGGACGCGACGTTACAATCCAGGCCACATCGGGAACGGTTGATGAACCGTTCCCCCCTCTCCTCTCATGTCTGCTGTTGTCACGGAATCACTGGATGTCTACGGAACATCTGCCGAGTCAAGGATCGACTTCGGTATCAGAAAACACTCCCGTACAGGATGTCGCCCCGCCCTCTCAGTGTTCAGCCGGTGCTGAGGCTCAGCCCGCGCCGCCTGAACCGACGCCACCGGAAGCGGTGGTGAGTGAGCCGGTGCCCTCGGACTCTGGGACGGAGGCGACTCCCCCTCGCGTCCGTCTGAATCCGACAGCTGACCCGGCTCAATTTAAGGCGGTCCCGTCACTCAATCCTGGCGAAAGCCCGCGAGTCGATATGGACGCTCTGATCGAGGAGCAGGTCGCTCGCGAGCAGAAGGCGAAATCCGAAGCTCCGGCCCCGCGAGTCGAGCCGATCGAGATCCCTCGCACGGAAGTGCTGGAGGGAGACCTCGAAGCGGAGTTGACTGCCGTGATGCAAAGCGGCGAGGTCGCCTCGGGGATCGCCGCGGTCGCTCCAGTGCCGCATGCTGGCTTGGCCACCGAGGAAGTCGGACTGACACAGGGGACCAAGGTCTCCGGCATCATCCAGTCGCTCAATGGCGATGATGTGTTCATCGACCTCAAGCAGCGAATTCCCGGCGTCGTCAGCTCGCGGCAATTCTCACCGAAGCGACCACCCGTGGTCGGTGAGCCGATCGATGTCATCGTCGCCAAGTTTGACGATGCCGCCGGACTGATTACCTGCAACCTGCCCCGCAGCACGAATAAGGTCACCGGGGACTGGGATGCCCTGCAAGTCGGTATGGATGTCGAGTGTATGGTCACCAAGACCAACAAGGGCGGTCTCGATGTGACCGTCAGCTCAATTCGTGGCTTCCTGCCCGCCAGCCAGGCGGACATGGGCTTCGTCGCCAATCTCGAAAGCTTCATCGGCCAGAAGCTCCGCGTGCGCATTACGGAAGTCAGCCCCGCACGTCGGCGGTTGGTCGTCAGTCGTCGAGCCCTCCTCGCGGAAGAGCGAGAGAGCGTCCGCGAAGAGCTGATGAAGAGCTTGCAGGTGGGCCAGACGCTCACCGGTCGGGTGAAGACTCTGAAAGAATTTGGAGCCTTCATCGACCTGGGCGGCATGGATGGATTCCTGCACGTCGGTCAGATCAGCTGGGTGCGGATCAAGCATCCGAACGAGATTCTGGCAGAAGGCCAGACCGTCGAGGTCAAGGTTCTGACCATCGATCCCGAGACGGGCAAGATCAGCTTGGGCATGCGGCAGCTGTCGGGCAACCCGTGGATGAACGCCGAGAACAAGTACGCCAAGGGGATGAACGTCACCGGGAAGGTGACCCGTGTCGAGCCGTTCGGAGCCTTCATCGAGTTGGAGCCGGGGATCGAAGGGCTGGTTCATATCAGCGAACTCGATCATCAGCGGGTCCGGCGCGTCGAGGATATCCTCAATGTGGGGCAAACGGTCGAAGTCCAGGTTCTGGAAGTCGAGCCCTCCCGCAAGCGAGTCAGCCTGTCTGCGAAGGCCCTCAAGGTGAACCCGGTGGCGGAACGTGTTCTCGAGCCGGAACCCGAGACGCCTCAGTTCCAGCGTAAGCGTCGCGGCGATCTGAAGGGCGGCACCGGAAAGCCGGGACAGAGCGGCATGTTCGGCAACCCCGGCGACTTCTAAGCCGAGCGGCTACTGGAACCTTACCGCCAGACTTCCGAAGTCTTCGGAGACTTCGGAAGTCTGGGCACGCAAATTCTGGCTACGAGCCCGTCCCGCTCTGATTCGGCAACTCCGTGTCGCAGTTTCGCACTCCCGAAGTGCATTCGCTTCACTTCGGATTGACCCCGCTACACCGGCGGTCACAATAGACTGACGCGGCTCTCCATCTGCTGGAACCGTGCGACAGACTTCCAAGTCCGTCGCCCCCTCACCCCTCAACCCTCAACCCTCACCCCTCAACCCTCAACCCTCAACCCTCAACGTTCCCCCATGATTGCGAAGCTCATCCCGCTGGATGGCTCGCCGGCCCTCCTGATCATCCGCGAGGTGACTCTGGTGGGGCGGAAGGGGGGGGAGTGCGACATCGCGTTGGAGCATCCCAGTATCTCCAAGCTGCATTGTGCCATCGCCCGCACAGATGGATTGCTGTTCGTTCGCGATCTGGGCAGCACGAACGGGACCAAGGTCAACGGCCAACGCGTCACGCGCGGGGCGCTGTTGCCGGGTGACGAGCTGACGTTTGCCAATATCAAGTTCAGGGTCTTCCTCGGCCCCGGTGAAATGCCCGCCCGACCGAATGACCATACCGAAATGCTGATCTTCCCCATCCTTCCTGGAGAGGACGCTGATGCCTCACTCCCGGTCGAGTTCGAGGACGAGCCGGAACCCGAGAGCGATGCCAACCCCTTGAACGATTCCCGCGAGTATTGAAATCGCAGGCTGAGCAATCGCCATGAGCGTCCGGGGTTGCCCCACTGGACTTCGGCGCAACAGGCAGCGGCTGGGTGATCGTTGTCATCTGGCCTCCGAGGTTCGCATGGAATTCACCGCCGATTGGTTTTCAAGACACACCTCCCTGTGGACTCGCTGGCTCGGCCCCTGGACAGGACAGCCCTTGCGAGCTCTCGAAGTCGGCAGCTTTGAGGGCCGCAGTGCCGTCTGGCTACTTCAGAACATCCTCACCCATCCCCAGTCCCAACTCACCTGCGTCGACCGCTGGGAGGACTCCGAAGTGCAACGCCGGTTTCGATCGAACATCGCCGAGGCGGGACGCCGCGAGTCGGTGGTGGAAAGCGTGGGAGATTCGAGTGTGGCCCTCCGGAGGGTGCCCGGACCATTTCAGTTGATCTACATCGACGGGAGCCACGAAGCCCGCGATGTCCTCGTCGACGCGGCACTCTGCTGGTCCCAATTGCAGCCGGGCGGCATCTTGATCTTTGATGATTATGGCTGGAACGGTGCGGTGGAATTCCCTCCCCGACGGGCGATTGATCTGTTCCTCCAGCTGTGGATGACCCAGATCGAGGTCTTGCATAAGGGGTATCAGGTATTCGTTCGTCGTCGAGTTGCCTGAAGCGACTCGCATGATGCCATCATGCAGACGACACCACGCTAGACGGCCACTCCCCTAACAAACGCCGCCCCACCCCCGCCGCCACCACCCGCTTCGTCATGTTCTACGAAGGCGGGTTCAACGGGGATACGTACGTGGATGAGCCCGACGGGGAGTAACCGACAGGATGGAGGCCGTCACCAATCAGGATGCTGCCAGAGAATAAAGTCCAACTGGCCTGTCTAACATGTGAATTAGACAGATAACCGAATCGATGAGTATGTCTACGGAAGTGCGGCTTGATGGAACGGTGGCACCAAGTCGATCAGCGTGTATTCGAGAACGTCGTCGTCCCTCAGTTGAATATCGCCCAACGCACTCCCAAACAGTCTATTCCAAGCATTGATTCTGTTAGGATCCGTTATCGGCTTGTCTCCGCTCGATGCAATCTTCCCAATCACGTCCGACTGAACTGAGAATACACCAGTTTGACGTAGTGGAACGACGTATCGAATTTTGAGTCCCCGATCGACTCTATGCACCACACACACGGGGCATTGAGAAGTTAAGTGTGATGCCATGCGTGCGGCAATTTCATTTTCAATTCGCCCTCCATATTCAAAATCATCCCAGAATGACGAAAGACTTGGACATCTAGGTTTGAGTTGAATACGTCCATGTTGATCCGATGCCAAGAGTGGACCTAAGACAGATACCACCATAGGGCGTGTTTTGTCCTGTATTGGAAGAAGCAGACGAAGTCGATCTTGTTCATCTGCCTTTTCCAAATACTTCCCCTCCCCTACCTTATGTGCAGTCACGAAGATACTTGCAATGAAGTCATCCCGACGCACTGCGGCGAAACTGACTCGCGGTGTTAGTAATAATATTCTTGGAAATATCGTGACATCTCCGTCCCTACCAAAAATGAATGTGTCAGGGGTGTTTTGTGAAACGATCAATGAAGTCGGCGACTCATCGACTCGTCGGACAATCAAGTGTGATCCTGCAATTGCAACAATGTCATGATCGGAAATCACCGATGCGAAGGCGACATTTTCTGCGGACAGTGACTCGCGACTTGCTCGAAATGGCCACAATCGTAGCGTAACATCTCCGGTAGCAGCCGGAGACACCGCTGTTCGCCGACAACGCTGAATGTGCAATAGATCATCGGCGGCGTATGCTGGCGAGACTAGCAATGAACAGACACAGCACCAGCCAAGTATCAAGACTCGCATTTGTCAGTCCTAGAGCAATGCATTGGGAGAGTTGTGATCAGTGCGTCCACGAGGTAATGAGTCGGTCTGTCGGAATGTCAATCTTGAGTGCGTCTATCACATGCCGCATGTTGCAAGCAAATCCAATGTTCGGATTGGTTGAGAGCCGCGCGAAGAGTACTCCAACCGCTACAAATGCTCGATTTCCGTTGACTTGGACTTCAAGTGCGACAATCGATCCACTATCCCCAGGGATCAAGAATTCAGACGGTGAGAACATCGCCGGTGTGGCAAAGCGATCAAACTCAATCGAAAAATTGTTCTCGAATCGAACATTCCCAATGTCGAACTGCAAGCTGTTCGTGTCCAAGATTGTTCCTTGGACGGCTTCTCCTGTAGCACTTCCGAATTTCCAAACGGTGTAGGATTTGTGAACAGCCTCCATCCTTGTCATCGAGTAAAACAGTGGGATTGGCGGAGTCTGGTTGATGCCTCGTATCCATCCGTTGGATCCCTGCGGAAGCACAACTCCCGCCGTTTGATCCAGTGTGACGCTGGCGCAGTCGACTGTTTCCCGATCCTGATCGACGCTATGTTTGTGGACAGCCTTCACCGCCCTTACGACAGTCCCAATTCTACGTGATGTAGATCCAGCCGCATTATCCGGTCCGAGTTGCTCCACTATTGAGCCAATTCCGTTGGCCACATGCTGGCATGTAATCCCTAGCCAATCTCCCGCCGAGTCAGCCAACACGACTCCGAGTGTTCCGAACGCCTCTGGGTGATTCAGAGGAGCAATAGGAATGCCTCCGACAAGTTCGGCAGTGAATAGAATCGGATTCTTGGGCTTGGTGAACAGCCCTCGTAGTTCTACCGCCTCTCCAGGTAGCAAGCAAAAACACCCTTCAAGCACCTTCACGGGTATCCCGTCAACGGTTCGCGGCAGCATGGGAATATGGAGAAAATCAAGGTCGCGTGGTGAAAACTTCGTTGCGACATTGACTGCGATCACGACACGAAGGGGCGATACGGTGTGGCTGAATTTGCTGCGGAAACGTAGACACATGCCGGTGATATGATGGTTCTTGAACTCAGCTGTCTTGCGGAGTTTTGGCGCCCATCTCTTCAGGACCGCACTGGCCTTCTCGAATTGGGCATCCAATTCCTCTTGCCGAGCCAGATACTCAGCAGCGACCTCATCTTCAGTCAGTAATCGCTCGACCAGATATGGCTGCTCGGGAGTCGGCACCGAGAGGACCACTGTGGCAGAAGTGCCTAGTGCGCGGATTGAGTCTGCTGTGACAAAAGGCGACGCCACAATGGGCTTGACCTTTTTGGGAGCCTTCGGTGTTGCCCCTGTCTTCGTTTGAGCGACTGGCTTCACCGCTTTAGCTTTTGCAGCCTTCTTCGTTTTGACTCCGCTGGACTGAATCGCTCTCTTTGCCATTTTGGGCCCCTGACTTGGCATCTGTCTTTCGACTGGTTTTGTGACACTACGTCACATCAGAGTATGTACCACGGTAGACCGCGTGCAAGAACTTTTCTTGTGACGCGGACTCCGTGGATTCACTCTGACTTACTCATCCGTCTGGAGTGCGGCTACCGGAACCTGAGTCTCCAGTTCATCATCACTCGCAAAGGAGCCATTCTGGGAATTCAACTTCGCGTCGATGAACGAGTTCATTCGAGCCTCCCAATCCGGTTCGCTGATGTCAAATCGCTTGGACGCCACGATCGACCTCTGGAAGTTCACATCGCCGTTGCCCGCCCCCGGGGGCGTATCCGCATTTGTGGTGGCAGCTGCAGGAAGCTTTGGAGGAGTCACGGTTCCTTTGAGTGTGTCGAGGGCCTTTCCGACATCTTCGAGTGTGCGTTCAGTCACATCCGCCTGGATTTTTGAGAAGTACTGCTCATCGTCCATCGACGCCTCATTCAGATTGAGGATTCCCGCCGCTGGACGGCGAAAGTCGACGAGGAAGATCTTGGCGGTGTACTCAAGTTCGGTCTCGACGACGAGTTGCTGCGGAGTGAATGAGACGAGTTTGTACTTGATCACCGCTTCGTCAGCATCCAAAGCCGCCGTCTTCTTGTCGTTACCAAGTTTGTCTAGCAGTTTGGACAAGTCCTCATTCTTTCTCTTAATAGCTGCTGTCAATTGCAACTCTGCCTCGACTTTCTCTTCTTTCGCAGCCTTTTCGAGGGCTTCGGCGACACTGACCTTTGCATCACGATCAGGGCCAGCGGGTTCCATCTTAGCGGCTACAACCTGTGCTGTTCGACGTGTGAGTTCATTAGTTGCGTCGTTGCTTCTTGTCACTGCATCAGTAACATCTGTGCTGAGCTTTGCGATCTGTCCTTGGGTTTCCCTCACCGTCGCTGCACTTGTAACCGCCTTTCCCTTTTTTGTCGCGACATCGGCGTCTGAGGTTGCAAGAATGACCTGCTGTTCGTAAATCGTCACTCGGACGTGAGAGGGCACCTTGAGCTTGACTGGCAGGCCCTTCAGCTTCTCATTGTTGCACTCTGGCACGACAGAATCATTGTCGAATCGATAGAGAGCTGTCGTCTTGAAGGAGGCGCAGCCCGCGAAGAAACAGGCAAGGAGGCTGAATGCGATCCGTTTCGAGTACATGTTGGTTCTTCCTTGAATTGTGCGTGTTTGATTGGACAGAAAACGTGTCACCCGTTGCAAGAGACACTGAGAGGAAATCAGTTCGCTGGTTGGCAAAGATTCGATTCACACACCCTAGGGCATACTCGAACTTGCATGCATTCCGTGTTGACGTGCAGGTCCAGGAAAGCCTCCACATCGCATTCGAATGTTGGCGAGTTAATGTCAACTCGCGTGTACGCCACGGAACGTTGCGTTTCAATCAACGTTGAATCAGTTGCTTGTGGAGCCGCACTAGTTTGCAGTGCGTTAATCAGCCCGAGAGACTTCGAAAGCAAGTTGGCCGATTCCGTGATGGTCTTGTCGTCCACCTTGTAGACGACCTTCTTTAGATGGCCTTTTCCAGCGGAGCCAGTCTTCGTGGAATCGCTCGACTGAAAGTCGAACCCATAGCTTTCGGTGCCAGCCCCCGGACGCATTGGATCGACCAGGAAGATCTTCTCTGTTTCCTTAACGATACAGAAGACCGTACGAGTCGGGCGGCAGGTTTCCAACGCCTTGAGTGTTGGCTTCTCCCCGGGAATATCCTGTTTTTCCCAATACGTCGTTTCGACGACGTTCAGCTCCAGATGTGTTGGCACACGGAGGGAGACCGGAATCCCCTTCAAAGGGGAATTCGGGTTCACGACCAGCGTGTCATTCTCCAATCGATCGACCGCCTGGGTGCGGAATGATGAGCATCCAGACAGGGCCACGACGGCAACTAAGAGCAAGCCCGCTCGCATAGTGTCTTCCTTGACAGAACGAATTGTGGAGTGACTCAATGTTGAGTCACAACATTCATTCGGTTGTGAAAGGTACTCTTGACATCGAATCGTCTGAGGATCGATTGATATGACTCAAGTCAATAAAGACAGCCGGTACAAATTACGCATATAGATGAACTGTCCGTCGCATGCGGCAATATTCGCCGGGTGCTACGGACGTTGGGCTCTTGCAATCTTGATGAGCGAAGAACCGGCGGCTAGCGCCCAATGGTGCTTACTTTAGATCACTAACCCGACGCGTCAGCGAGGGAAACGCAGGGAAAAGTCGCTTTCGCTCGCCCTCGCTTACGCTTCGGGTTA
>JAYTCW010000457.1:0-1616 GCA_043736295.1 Planctomycetota bacterium
GGGGCTGACTGACTTCATGGGGACCACTGACTTCTTGGACTTCACAGACATGCGACGATCTCCTCACGGGATAGGATACTCTCCATTTCCCGCGCCCACCAAGCGTGGGGAAGTCCAACTCCCCGCTTTGGAAAAGCTCGATCAAGAAGGAGTTGGTCCACAGATTTCACAGATTGTCTTCTCCGACAATGGCACGGTTTGCTGTCACGGTGCGAGAGAGGTTGCCTCTCAAAATGCTTTCACCGATTGCTCCAAATTGTCCGGTGCTTGCTCGTTTCATCAGGCCCAGACCGCACTGGAGGCATGTGTTCTATCAACCCCGGTGATGGTTAACTTCTCGTCCCTATTCATACCGGACTCGGCTCCAGTCCTTCGCCAGGTCAATGAGGATCTTCAGCGTCCCCGGATTGACTGCTGTCGCGGCGATTCCGGGGAGACGCAGCATGTCGGCCCGCTCATCCATCCAGGTCTCTCCGAAGTGGACCGGTTGCCCATTATGGACCCAGACCGATTGCCCGCCGAAAGCGCGGGCGATGTGCAACGCCACGGGGTAATCGTAGATATTCGGCGTGTGAATCAGCGACCCACCGAACTCGCCGCCAGCCAACAGTGGATAGATGCTGCCCGGCATGTCATCGGGAGCGACACCACACAAGCCCGCAGCTGTCACCGCTTGAGAGCGGTCGCGGTCCGCCTGCTGAAACCCGATGAGATAGATCTTGTTCGAGTCGGGGCGGAACAGCGGACTGATCGTGGGCATGTTACTCAGCCAGGCCACCGCCGGGATGCGGGGATTGTCGTCTCCGGTTTTCACGGTCTGTCCGTAGACCTCGGTCCAGCTCCCCTGCTCCCCCATCTCTGGGGCATAGACCAGGGAATAGAGGACATCGGCCTTGGTTCGCAGGTGCAGCATGACCGCGTAGCCATTCCCGGTTCGCTCGCTGAAGTATTTGGTCCCATCGATCGGGTCGAGTGCAATCGTGTAGTGGCTGTTCGCGTCAAAGGCTCCCATGTCGCCGTTGGCCTCTTCCGCCTCGACGCGACACCGATGGAAGATCGGATCGGCATCGCGCAGGCCGCAGACCAGCAGTTCTTGCACTGTCAGATCGGCCAGCGTCAAGGCATCCGTGTTGGAACTGCCGCTCGATTTGCCATCGAGTTTGATGTTGAACTTCCTCAACTGCTTGGCAATCGCCCCAGCCCAGCGGAGCAGCGGCGGAGCATGCTGCCGTAACGCGAGGATGAGTTCGGATTCAAAGACGGTATGTGACATGAGCAGAAGACCTGGGGCGAATTGTGGAGTGGCAAGAGGTCAGAGTTTACCGGGAGTGGGACATGCCCCGCGAGTCGAAGCCGAGAATGCAGGCGACTTTCGTAGAGTCAAGCCATGTCAGATTTCAATGGTTCGCTGCCCCGCTCGCATGAATCAGGATTCGCTGGAAAGAATCCCTCCCCCGAGCTACACTCCCCATCCCGCAAGGGGCCTCGGAGAGGTGGCAGAGTGGCCGAATGCGCCGGTCTCGAAAACCGGTATGCCCGAAAGGGCATCGAGAGTTCGAATCTCTCCTTCTCCGCTTCAGTATCGTAGGTAAAACACTAGGTCTCACGCCGGAAAC
>JAYTCW010000458.1:0-7741 GCA_043736295.1 Planctomycetota bacterium
ATGGTCCAAAACAACTTCCCGATTCGTCGTCTTTCGCTCCGCGAAAGAACGTCCTTTCGCGGAGCGAAAGGCGACTTTTGTTTCGACCCACATCCTTAGAGGGTCTGGAGGCCTGGACGGGCCTTGCGTTGACGTGAGATGAATACGCACATCGCAGATGAGCCGAAGTCAATGCGAACTCCGAGGTCAGTCCGTGCGCGGACTGCAACAGACAGAATTGCACAGGCCCCCCGTAATCACACCACAGCCCGCCGCGCGGGACACTGGTCTCCCGTGGCGAGCTGTGAGTGACGTGGTCGATGTCTGCGGGACAGGCTTCCAGCCTGTCGTTCTGCTGAAATGAGACCATCCCTCAGCGACACTCAGGACGTCCACGGAAGCCCCTTGATGGCGTTGCGAACTGGTCAATGAGAGGCTGGAAGCCTATCCCACGGGCCAACCGGCTACTTCTTTGCCGGGACTTTCAGCGATTCTGCTTTGTCCGATCCGGGGATCTGGTATCGCAGTTCGAAGCCTGTGTCGGTTGGGTGATGCTCCACGATGGCCCCATGAATCGGAGCCGTCTTGAGGGCATCCGGCCCGTGCAGTTGGACTTGGATGGCCAGGTTGAGGAGAGCCCGGCGGACATGGAGTTCGTCCATCCGCAGGGAGATCTGCTTGTAGGACGGGATGAACTGAACGGACAGGTGTCGCACCAGATCGTCACGGGTTGCCAACTTTCGCGACTGAGTCAAGCCAGCCTCGAAGGCCACTTGCTTTGGTCCCCGCTCGGCGTACGGCAGGTCGGCAATCTTCGCGAGGTCCTCGTAGTCAGCTTGCAGGCGGCGGACCGATGACCGGAGTTCCTCGACCGTCAGCGACTGCACCAGTTCGCGTCGCTGCTTCGCTTCGGAGGAGGTGTAAGCAGTCCGATCATCCCCGAGCCGTACTTCCACCTGAATCACTTCCAGTATCCGGGCACCAGCTTGGGGGTCGTTGATCTTGGCCGCTTCTTCCTCGACTCGTCGACCAACCCAGCCGCCGAACATTTCCGATTCCTTGCGGAACCCCTCGGCGGCAGTCGCTGTCGGCGGCAAGGCCTGCAGCCGCTGCGGCAGTTGGCTCAGTTGATCCGGGGTCAGCTGGGAGAGGTGCCCGGCCAGCACCTCGAAGGCGAGACGCTCAATCGCGACATCGACGAGCATCGAGATGACCACCGGGCTGCGACCGCAATCTCGCCCCAGCCTGAGTACGACCAGCACATCTTTGAGCGCTGCCTCGTTCTGCCCGGCGGCGAATCGAACCCGAGCCCTCACCAGCGCCACCCACGCCAGATCGCGGGCGTGTTGCAAATGGGGCAGCAGCAGGTGCGGACCAGCAGCGTAGTCGAGTTGCCAATCGCACGCCTCGCACTGGACTGCGCGGTGCATCTCATGCAGGGCCGTTTCGTACTGAGGCAGAGTGGCCCGCACCTCATCCGGGATTGGCTCCGAGGTCGCCTTAACGGCAGCAGTCATCTTCTCCCGCTGCTCCTGGGTGATGGCCGGGAGGGCAGCAAACGCCGTCCAGTAGATCACCGCCGCATTGGGTGGGGCCGCAACGGTGACTTCGGCCCGAACGGAGACCACCGGCTCAGCTGCTCGGACCGACAAGGCCATTTGCGTCCAGACCACGCCACAACCAGCCAACATCAACAAGGTACGTTTCATCGGAGTGTTTCCTGATCGAGTGCATGGAGATCGAGTCGGGAGGATTGAAGCGAACGAGTGCTCTGAGCGAGCAACCGATCGAGCGCTTCATCCGACTCAGCTGCGGCCCGCCGTAAAGCCATCAGCGTGGGCGGACCGGTCTCGACAGCCGGAGTGATGACGACCTGCTCGGGCGGTGCCTGCTCCACAACGGAAGGCACCACCGGCGGCAGATCTCTCACCACCTCGGGAATCGTCGAAGGCCCCACGAACGACCGCCAGACCACAGCGATCAGCACACACGCCGCGAGCGCCGCTGCGATCCCCTTCCAATGAGAAGGAGACGACGGCGACACGGACTCGGCTCGGACGCTCGTGTCACTCTCAATTTCAGCCAGCGCTCGCGAGGCGATGTCGAGATCAAGCGGCACGCTCGTCGAACCAGCGGCATACAGCCCCGCGCAGACCGACACCAATTGCGAGAACGTCTCGCGGCAGGCGTCGCACCCGGCCAGATGTTGCCGCACTTCGTGCTCTTCGCTCGCCGTGAGACAACCCGCAGCCAGGAGTCCGATCGATTCCGACCGGGCTTCGCAAATGGGCATGTGGTTGTTCATGGATTCCTCTCCAGTGATTCCCGGTCCGACGAGCAAAGGTTCATCTCGAATTTCCTCTTTCGCAACTTTTCCAGTCCGTGGTGCAACCGCGACTTCACCGTCCCGAGCGGACAGTTGAGGGACTCGGCGATCTCCTCCAGACTGGCCCCCGCGAAGAACCGCAGTTCGATCACCTGCCGATGCTCGTCCGGCAGCGAAGCCACCGCCGCGCGGACCTGTGCGGCGTCCTCAGCTTGTTCGGCATCCTGAGCAGGGGTGATGGCCTGTTGCGGGAGGGTCTCCGCGGGGAGATCATCGATCGACGGACCGACTCGTCGCGGCCCGGCCTTCAGGTATCGATTCTTCAGGATGCCATACAGCCACGAGGAAAACTTGCAGCGACCGTCGAAGCGAGCGAGTGAACGCCACGCAGCGACCAGCGTCTCTTGGGCCAGATCCTCGGCCCCGTGGCGATCACGACAGAGCGTAAACGCGCAGGCAAATAGAAACGCCTGCTGCCGCTGGGCCAGCTGCCGAAATGCCGCCACATCGCCCGCTTGAGCGAGACGAATGAGATCAGCTTCGGTGTCCGGCGGGTCGCTCACGATGTCAGTGATTCCCCAGTCGGAACGAAAAGGTTCACGAGATCTGGGGAATTATGCAGTGCTGGCTGGGAAAGTCATCTCACCAGGGCCAAGCGGGGTGGCTTTGCCACAGGAAGGTCTTGTACCGTGCGTTCACTCAGGGATCACCTCCAGTGCTTCTGGCACTCCGGTCGCCCAAAGCGGTTTCTGGTACTACCCCGCTTTAACACGGCCTTCCGAGTCTCGGGCGGAGGAATCAGTGCCAGAGAACCACCACTTCAGAATTGCACTCCCGTTTCGCCGCCAGCCCGGGTGCTGATCGCTTGCCAGACACCCAGATCGATGGTGTCACTGGCAAATCGCACGGCCCCATCCAGCATCAGAACGTTGACGCCTCCCGTGTGATAGCTGCTGGCTTTCATGATCCCGCTTCCCCAGTGATGATTTGTCCCGCGCGTGAGTGAGGGGCTGTCTGGACGGCAATTCGTCACTCTCGAATTCGGGGTGACGACATGGTTGTATTCAGCGCCTCCCAAGCCACTGACCGGCCAATCATGCCCTGCATAGGGATAGGTCGGAACGGGATTCACCGCAGCGGCTTCACACAGCGAGATCAGCTCCGCGTTCGATAGATTGGCTGACTGACTGAGCCCGGCGTACCAGACATCCGCTCGATGAAAAGTATGCGGACCGGCGGGGGACATCAGCGATTCGCTCATGATCACCGTGTTGGACAAACCATCCGTCACTTTCGCCA
Source organism: Planctomycetota bacterium (assembly GCA_043736295.1). GTDB lineage: Bacteria > Planctomycetota > Planctomycetia > Planctomycetales > Planctomycetaceae > TH-plancto1. The sequence goes on from JAYTCW010000458.1 coordinate 3,605, forward strand.
GTGGTGATGTTTTGTAGGACAGCGGGCCCAAGACGCGCAGATCCGCATAGTCCATCCCCGTGGTTCCTTGGTTGAATCGATAATTCGTCCCCGCTGCCGCTGCTTGATCCGAGGGGCAACGCAATGCTGCCAATACCGGTCGCTTCCAAATCGCCGGGTCATCAGGATAGTAACTCGACGAGATCCCTTGTTTTACGAGCGACTCATACAACGCCGCTTGATCGAGCATGGGGAGGATTTTCACCAACGGAGAGACAATTCCGTTTGGAGGGTCGACATACCCGGGGAGAGCCCCATGCTGTTCTTCGTAATTCGAAAGTGCAGTCCCCAGTTCATGCAGATGAGAGCGACATTCCGTCAGCCTTGCGGACTCCCGCGCCGATTGCACAGCAGGAATCGTGATCGACAACAACAATCCGATAATCGCCATAGAGACCAAGGTCTCCACCAGCGTAAAGCCGGTTCGTTCCCCGCCCCGTCGCGGAATTCGCAAGAATTCTGCCGACATTCTGGCATGCTTATGTTCATGCTCATGGACCCGCGTCTGGGAAGACGGTCCACTCGATTGATCAATTCGTCTCATGGGGCAACCTCCTTGGCCTTCGCGATGGTCAGACTGATCGGGATCGTCACCGTACGCATCACCGGCGACTTCAACTCCACCGACACTTCGCCCGCGTGAATCCCCGCAGGCAGTTCACCCACACGCTGCACAGTCAGACGCACCAAAGTCGGAGAGACTGATTCCGGAGTCGTCTGCAACCAATCCGCAGTCGATGTGATGCGCCCCCATTCTAACGCCGCAGCGTTCGAACGGATCAAGAGAATTCCCGACTGAATCTCCTTCGATCCGGCAATAGATTCCCCCAGTGACAGTCGCTGCGGAACCGTCTCGACCAGGTCCACGACCTTCCAGGCCGCCTGAAGTACGAGTTCCTTTTCGATGGCCCCCTCAATGTTCAACAGTAAGCGTGTTCGGGCATCGCCCAACAGATCGCCCACCGTCATCGTCATGGTGCCGACCGTCGTCGGAGCATCGCTCGTCAACTCTTGCGGAACTTGGCCCGTGAAGACGCAGCGGGGGTCAGTCGAGGTGACAGTCGACAGGCGGCACGTTTTCCCCACGGGCAGCAAATGCTTGCGGCACAAAATGGTGACATCACGGGTCAGCACTTGACCGGGACGAACATTCCCCAGATCCATGACCGGTGGGACGACTTCAAGCGGTGCCACGCAGGTCCATTCCACCCGCACCGCTTGACGGGGTTTGATCGAGCAATTCGACTGAATCGTTACAAGGGCTGAACCGGCCCCCGCTGACTTCGGCGTGATGCCGATCCATAACTCACCGACCGCGCCCGCCTCGATGGTGTCCGACGAGACACTCGCTCCCGAACAGGTACAAGAAGTCCCCAGTTCGCGCAGCTGGAGTGTCCCTGAGCCGTGGTTGTTCAACTTGACTGTGATCTTCTGACGAGTCTCTGCCACCACCTCGCCCAGCACGACGGTCTCTCGCTCCAAGACCAGGATGGGAGCAGTCGGACCGGGACTGCAACCGCCGGTCAACAGCAGTAAAAATAGTAATCCCGAGACGCCGGGCCGAGTCCGGCGAACCGGCATCCGTAGCTCACGTCGCTCCGCGACTGAGATTCCGGGAGTGGGGGAATCATCCGATACAAGGGGGACGCGCGAGAAGAATGCGAGTCGCGGAGCGACATCGCCTACGGCCAGTGGACCCGTCGGCTTCCGCGCAGTGTCTCCCCATCGTCGCATCAGTTAGCCCTCGCGTTGGAACCGATTTCGCAAATACGCCAGCAACGAGGCCGCAATCACAACGCCCCCCGCCCAGCTGCCGATGACCTTCCAGTTCCACGGCTGGCGGAGATCCTCTTCTGGCTTCAGAGGCGTCGGAGACAGTAGCAGCGCCACCCCGTCCCAATCCCGCCCCCACGTCACAAACGGCACCAATCGGTGATGGGGAGGATCGACCACCATCACGCCCTCGGTGTCGATTTTGGCCAGCAGCACGAAATGGTTTTCTTTCAAATGGGCGATACAGGCGAAGCGTTCTGTCCGGACGCGGAGATTGTCGAGAGTGGTCTGAACACCCAATGTTTGAGCGCCATGCTTTTGGGCAACGGCATCGATCTGCCCTAAGCTGTAACCGCCTTTTGGGGGCGATCCCAACTCTTCTTGCAGTCTCTCCAAACTCTCGACTGGGAGGTCGATCGATTTCAGACCAAGGTAGAGACAGTACGCTCCACACAGTTCGCGGCTTTCCTCCTGTGCGAATGCCATTTCGCTCCAGGAGGACAGCCACAACACGAATCCTAGCACGTAGGTGAGAGTTCGCATTAGGGCTTCTTCTCCGGGGGGGCCGCAAACCCAGACTGGGCCTCATCAATCAGCGTATCGAGATCGAATTTCGTTCGCTGGGGGGGCTTCCCGCCGACATAGGAAATGGTTTTCCCTTTCTCCGTCGTCTTCTCGATGCAAGTCCCTTTGGCCAGCTTAATGGAAGAGAACTCGAATCGGTTGGCCGGAATCGTCGGCTGGGAATTGAAACTCTTCACGACGACTTCGTGTTGGATTTTGGCGGAATCGAGGTCATCGCGGTTGAACACGGTGTGGGTCCATTTCGAGACATACCAGACTCCGTGAGCATCTTGCTTCCAGTCCCAAGTGGAACCGGACCAGTCTTGTTTCGGGTGTCGCAGCCAACACTCAACCACCAGCCCTCCCTGATCCAGATCCACGATATAGCCGTTTTGAAAATCGATTTCCTTGTAGGCGCGAACAATTTGCAGTCGACGCGGATTGGACTTCACGGGAGTGACTGTTGTCGTTTGTACGCGATTGTCACCGGGGTGCATCGTTAATATCGTGATGTGCTGACTATTCTTACCTTTACTTGGTGAGGAACTGAACCACGTGAATTCAGGCATCATGACATCGTAATATATCGCATGTGGGAATGTTTGAGAATCTGTCGTCTTATATTCACACCAGAGATTATTCTGGACGGTCCGGCAGAAAGACTTTGGAGTCTGGATCATCTCGCCTGGACCATTCCAGCCGACTTCAGCCATTTTTGCTCCTAGCTTCGCATCGAGATTCGCATGGCTTTCTTGTAGATTGTAACTCGCGTAATGAGAATCATCACGCCAGAGTACCTGAGCTGTTAGCTGGGTGATTCCGACAAGTTGCATTTGTGTTCTCTCATCAAAGTCAGTCGACCTATAGTTGTACACGAGTTCCATCTCCCCAGAGCGTAGCTTTGACGTTGCGGTCGCGATGGTATCAGCTGTCGCATTCAAGAATGGGTAGGGAGACTCCTCTGCTAAAAGAGACTGAATCTGAATGAAAAAAGCTATGAATGTAGTCCAGCGCATTCGGATAACCCTCTCATTGGGAGTATGAGTTGCACGAAGTAAGTATGCATTAATTTGACACTCCATGTTCTGCGGACATAACATCCGCCCGCAGGACATGTTGTCAACGTGGTCACTGTGGACACGGATTCCCTGTGATCTCATCCGCATGCAAACCCCTTTTTTCCGTGAGGAACGATTCGGAAGTGTTGAGTGAGCAAGTCCCAATCGGGTTCATACCGCTATCGAAGCCAGTAGAGGTCCACATGCATGGTCGGTGAGTTTTGCAAACATGATCTTCTGCCGTAGCGGAACAACTGTAACCCGGTTGAGGCCCAAAGCAGTTCCACCATGGTCCTCCACCCGAGTTTTCCTCGAATCCATTCAGGCAAGGTGTCTCAGATGAATGCGATACACACTCGGGCACTGCATCTACAATGCACCACTCGGACATACCGACACATCCAGTGTCAGCCCCACGCACCTGCCACAGTTCTTGGTCGGTCAGAGAGCGTCCCGCTTCGGACGCCGTCACCGCAGACAGGACGAGACCACACAACACCACCGTCAAAAGCATGCGTTTCATGTCACACCTCATTGAGATAGGCAGATAGGCAGATAGGCAGATAGGCAGATAGGCAGAGCCTTCTTGAAACCGTCACATGCTATTGGACCAAATCCTATTCGTATGTTTCCAGAAGGCAATCCCTTTTCTCAGGTTTCTCCATCGAATTTGGTTATTGATTCCCGACACGTTTCCCGGCAC
>JAYTCW010000459.1:0-3153 GCA_043736295.1 Planctomycetota bacterium
GGGTGGATCAAGAACTCACAGAAACTTGAGGTAATGAGTCCTCCCAGGATGACAGTGGCCACCGGGTAGAGAATCTCCAGACCCGGTTTGTTCCCGTTCACAACCAGCGGAATCAGTCCGATGCCTGCCGTCAGTGCAGTCATCAGCACTGGCGACAATCGTTCGAGACTGCCTCGCAAGACCATCGCTTCGGTGAAGGCTTCTCCTTCTTCCTTCATCAGATGGAAGTAGTGCGTGACGAGCAGAATTCCGTTGCGAACGGCAATGCCTCCCAGAGAGACAAAGCCCACCATGCTGGCCACCGTCAGCGACTGGTTCGACAACACCAGCGCCAGAACCCCGCCAATAAACGCCGTGGGAATCGCATTCAGAATCTGCAACGTGATTCGGACTGAGGGATAGAGCAGCATCAGCACGAGAAAAATGCCCGCGAGCGAGACTCCGGCCAAAACCGTAATCAGTCGAGTCGCGGATCGCTGCGCTTCAAACTGGCCCCCGAACTCCACGAAGTAGCCCGGTGGCATTAACACCTGAGAGCGGACACGTTGTTCGATTTCGGTGATCGCACTTTCCAAGTCGCGATCGGTGACATTGCAACGGATCGTTTGTCGCCGTCGTACATTTTCCCGATTCACGAGATTGGGGCCGCTCGCGGAGGCGGGAAAGTCGGCCACTTCTTTTAACCGAATCTGCCCCCGCCCCTCTGGAAGTTCGAGCCGTAACTCTCCCAGCCTGTAGGCGTCTGAGCGAATCGACTCCTTCAGTTTGATCACCAAGTCGAATCGACGCTGACCCTCAATGACAGTTGATACAGCCTCTCCCTTGAGGGCGGTCTGTACGAAATCCGCGACGAATTCACGGCTAAGTCCGTGAAAGGCCAGATCATCCGCCCGCAGAACCACATGCAGCTCATTCACCCGTTCCTGGGGATCGATGATCGGCGGCGTCACTCCGCGCACCGTGACAATGGCATCCCGTACTTGGCCGGACAGCTCCCGCAGCTTGTCGAGATCGTCACCAAAGATTTTGATGGCGACTTGGGCGTTGACACCCGACAGCATGTGGCTGATGAGGTGCGACAGCGGTTGCTCAGCCTCGATTTCAACCCCCGGCACATTGGTTCGCAGGTCGCTCAAAAGATCCCTTAGGAAGTCATCACGACCGATGCCGGTGTCCGGGTTCATGGTCAGAATGTACTCGCCCACATTGACGGGTTGTGCGTGTTCATCCAGTTCGGCCCGGCCCGTGCGGCGTGCGAAATGCAGGATTGCTCCGTCGGGCCGATCCGGCGTCTGCTGCATCGTCATCAATCGGGCGTCGATCAACGCGGATGCCTCATTTGACGCCTTGAGCGATGAGCCTCCGGGGAGTGCGACGTTGATCTGTACCGAACCTTCATCGAACTTGGGCAGAAAGTCGGCTCCCAGTCGCGTCAATTGCCAGACACTCAGGCCGACGAACAGCCAGGTCAACATGAGAAGTGACATCGCATTCCGCATGCTGAAGCGGATCATGATCCCCGCACACCATTTCAAAGCCTTCAAGAACCAACTGTCACCGTGGTTGTGCGCCGTAACCGAGCCTGCCAGGAGGTAGTACGACAGCACTGGCGTGACCGTCAGGGAGACGACCAGTGAAGCCAGAATGGAGACGATGTAGGCGATCCCCAGCGGCGCAAACAGTCGGCCTTCCACACCTGACAAAGCAAACAGAGGCAGGAACGCGAGGATGACGACGGCAGTTCCAAACACAATGGCCGATCGAATCTCTTTGCTTGCCTCGTACACGACCAGCAGGGCGGGTTTCGGGACCGCAGCCACGGAGTTCTCTCCGAGTCGCCTGAAGATGTTCTCCACGTCGACGATGGCATCGTCGACTAATTCTCCCATCGCGACGGCGATACCGCCCAAGGTCATCACGTTGATCGACAGTTCTTGGCCCGTCAGCTTGCTGATGATTCGAAAGACCAACGTGGTAATCACCAGTGACAACGGGATCGCGGTCAAGGTGATGAACGTCGTGCGAAGGTTCAGCAAAAACAGAAACAGCACAATCACGACCAGTACAGCCCCAATGACGAGGGCTTCCTCGACGTAGTAGATGCCCCGGTCAATAAAGCTCTTGAGCTGAAACAGATTGGTTTCGACAACCACATCGGCGGGTAGCGCCGCCTCAGCTTCCCGCATCGCCGTTTTCACTTCTTCGGTCAGCATCCGAGTGTCGGCATGCGGCTGCTTAACGATCGTGATGACCACCCCAGGATGTCCATCAATGCTGCCATCGCCCCGCTTGGGAGCTGGTCCCTCCACGATCTCCGCAACACTTCCCAGCAACACGGAACGATCCGCATTCACTTTCACGACGACCTGTTCCAGATCGCTGATGACTTTGGCAGGATTTGGCCCCAACCTTCCAATCACTCGGACGGGACGCTCGGACTGCCCTTCTTCCAGGAATCCCCCGCTGGCATTCAGATTGTTCGACTGAATGGCTGTTTCGACTTCTTGTAACGCGACGTTGTATTCCTGGAGTTTGTCGGGATCGACCAGCACTTGATACTGCTTGACATCGCCCCCCAGCAGGATCACTTCGGCGATCCCCGGCAGTTTCAATAGCCGAGGGCGGATGACCCAATTGGCCGTGGTCCGCAAATCCATCCGTGCTTCCAGCGGCGTGTCGAATGACACATCGTATTTTTTCCCATCGATGGAGAATGCTGCGGAGTGCTTCTGTTCACTGGCATCCCAGGTCACCCCCTCGACGTTCACTCGTTCCCAGGATTTCAACACATTCCGCTGAAGCGGGTTCCAAACCGTGAGTACGCGGTCATCACTAACCCCAGTGCGTTCGGCGAGCCAACTGGTGTTGCCGATGATGGCCAGTTCGCCGCCTTGAGGTCCGTTACGACGACGAATGCCCACATGCAGGATTTGTCCCATGATCGAGGCGGGAGGGGTCATCTGTGGCCGAACGCCCGGAGGCACCGTGACGACCGCTAACCGTTCGGCGACGACCTGCCGGGCGTACCGAATCTCAGTAGTCCAGCTGAACTCCACATAGATCACATTCATTCCCTGGCTGGACTGACTGCGGACGGCTTCCACGCCAGCCGCACCGAGCAACGCCGTTTCAATGGGATAGGTGATCTGGGTT
>JAYTCW010000460.1:0-8081 GCA_043736295.1 Planctomycetota bacterium
TAGCTGCGCCCGCGATGCCGCTCAAACACCCCGTCCAAAAACACCGGGTCCATCACAAACGCCCACAACGACAACACCGCCTCCGCCAACGGCAACCGCCGTATCACCTCCCCCTCAAACCCGCTCGCCACCACGTTCGCGTCCACCACCACCGCCGCCTTGTCCGCATTGACTGCTCGAATGATCATCCATGATCCTCCAAAACCCAGGGAATCACCGATGATAGCTCATTCCATCATGTTCACAGCACTGGCTTCGCCCTCCCGGCGAGCCCGGCTCAGCCCCCATTCCCAGCGTTGACGTGGCACTAGCCGCGGTGAGTGACCACATGCGTCTGCGGTTCATACATCGGCTGCGGGAAGTCGCTGCGAAAGTGGACGCCTCGGCTTTCCTTCCGGGCCCGCGCCGACTGAATCATCAGCTTCGCCACCAGCAGCATGTTCTGTAGCTCCCACCCCTCGACGGTGTGGAACTCGCGTAGAGACACGTAGCGGTCCCAGAACTCGACTTGCTCGGCAGCTGCGGATAGCCCCTCTTCATCGCGGCGAATGCCGACGTGACGGCCCATCAGACTGGCGAGCGAGTTCCGCAAGTCGACGAGATTCAACTCGTCCACCTGCGATCCGCCAGCAGCGGGACCGGAAGAGGCGAGTGGAGTAATACAAAAGTCATCGGGGATGGCCAGAGCCGCCGCGCTGGCCTCGCGACCACAACGCACTCCGTAGTACAGCCCTTCGAGCAGACTGTTCGAGGCCAGCCGGTTGGCCCCATGCAGGCCAGTACTGGTCACCTCGCCTGCCGCCCAGAGATTGGGGAGCGACGTACGGCCATGCAGATCGACGGTCAGTCCCCCGATCATATAGTGCGCTCCGGGCCGGACCGGGATCGGGTCTTTGGCGAGGTCGAGGCCAAACTCTTGGCAGACCTTGCGAATGTGGGGAAAGCGTGCGATGACCTTCGATTCGGGCAGGTGCCGCAGGTCCAGATAGACGCAGGCGTGCCGCGTCTTCTCCATCTGATCCGTGATCGCGCGGCTGACTATGTCGCGCGGGGCGAGTTCCAGCAGCGAATGGTAGTCGGGCATAAAGCGGTGCCCGCGACAGTCGATCAAGTAGGCCCCCTCGCCGCGCACAGCTTCTGATATTAGATGCCGCGAACCTCCGGCGATGTACAGCACGGTCGGATGAAACTGCATCATCTCCATGTCCCGCACGGTCGCTCCCGCCCGAAAGGCGACTGCGTGCCCGTCCCCCGTGGCAATGGCCGGGTTCGTCGTTTCGCGATACAGCTGCCCTGCCCCGCCGGTACACAGGATCGTCTGCTTCGCCCAGACGAACGTCTTGCCATGTCCGGGATGCCAGACCAGCGCCCCTTGACAGCTGTTGTTGTGGGTCAGCAGATCAATCGTAAAAGTCTTCTCCCAGATCTCGCTCGACTTCTGTTCTCGCATGCGTTCGATGAGGGCTCGCATGACCTCTTTGCCTGTGGCATCGCCGAGGGCATGGGCCACGCGCGGGTGACTGTGGCCGCCTTCGGTGGTGAGGGCCAGTTCGCCGTCGCGCTCATCGAAGTGGGCTCCGAGTCGCACGAGTTCGCGAATCAAATCAGGAGCGGAGTTCACGACCCCTTCGACCACTCGGCGGTCGCATAGCCCAGCTCCGGCGGTGAGCGTATCCTCGACATGGTTGCTGACCTTGTCGGACGGATCGAGGACTCCGGCGATGCCGCCCTGAGCCCAGGCACTGTTCGACAACTCCATCCGGTCCTTGGTGACGACCACCGTCCGCAAACGGGGATCGACCTCAAGCGCTGCCCGCACTCCCGCGATTCCGGAACCAATGATTAACACATCAGTGAATCGATGCGGCACTCGCTTCGGGTCAAAACTGACCAGGTAGCGCCGCCGTGGGGTCGATTCGAGTTCGATCGTGCTGCCCGTGTCGCGTCGGCTGGTCTGTTTCATGGTGCAGACACTGTACCGCAGCGAGGTGACTGACACCAAGCTGGCCGCCACAGGAAAGCCGCTTCAAGCGAGCGGCCCGTGGAACTCACCGTAGCCTGGACCCCTAGGTCCGGGCGGAACGGACCTGGGGGTCCGTTCTACTTCTCGGCGCACAACCAATCGTGGAATGCTCAGTGACTCGTAGCAGACGGCATGCTTCACGCCAGAATCGGTGTCAGAACCTCGCCCTTCACATCGGTGAGTCGGTAGTCGCGACCCTGGAAGCGGTAGGTCAGCTTCTTGTGGTCGACCCCCATCTGGTGCAGGATTGTCGCGTGCAGGTCATGCACCTCGACCACGTTCTCGACGGCGTTGTACCCCAGTTCATCGGTCGCCCCGTAGGACGTGCCGCCCTTGATGCCGCCGCCCGCCATCCAGATCGAGAACCCCTTGATGTGGTGGTCGCGACCGTTCCCTTGGGCCATTGGCGTACGACCGAACTCACCGCCCCAGATCACCAGCGTCTCGTCCAGCATCCCGCGCTGCTTGAGGTCCGCGATCAGCGCTGCGGCCGGTTGATCGACCTCCTTCGAGATCACCTCGATCCCGCCCTTGACCCCTCCGTGATGGTCCCAGTCGCGGTGATACAGCTGGATGAACCGCACCCCGCGCTCGGCCAGCCGTCGGGCGAGTAGGCAGTTCGACCCGAACGACCCGTCGCCCTGCGTGCAGGCGTACTGCTCCAGCACATGCTTCGGCTCGTTGGAGAAGTTCATCAGCTCCGGCACGCTGGTCTGCATGCGGAAGGCCATCTCGTACTGGTTGATGCGGGTGGCAATCTCGGGGTCGTCGATCGATTGATCGAGCTGGCGGTTGAGTTGGGAGATCGTGTCGACCACCTCCCGCTGCATGTCTGGGGAGACGCCGGGCGGATTGTTGATGTAGTGAACAGCGTCCCCCTTGGACTGGAAGCGGACCCCCTGAAACTTGCTGGGGATGAACCCGCTGTGCCATTGGCGAGAGGAGATTGGCTGCTGCTGGCCGCTCTTGCCGGTGCTGGTGAGGACGATGAACCCCGGCAGGTCGGCGCTGTCGCTCCCCAGTCCGTACCAGAACCACGACCCCATGCTGGGCCTGCCGGAGACGGTACTTCCGGTGTTCATGAAGGTGTGGGCCGGGTCGTGGTTGATGGCCTCGGTCTTGAGCGAGCGGATGATGCAGATGTCGTCGGCGATCCCGCCGATCTTCGGGAACATCTCGCAGATTTCCTGGCCCGACTCGCCGAACTTCTGGAACTTGTGCTGCGGGCCGAGAACCTTCAGTTGCTGACCCTGCAACTGGGCAATCGGCTGTCCCTTGGTGAAGGAGTCGGGCATCGCCTGGCCATTGAGTTCGGCCAGCTTCGGTTTGTAGTCCAGCGTTTCGAGGTGGCTCGGCCCGCCCGCCATGCACAGGTGAATGACCCGCTTGGCCTTCGGGGCGAAGTGCAGCGGGTGGGCGACGCCCTGTCCCACTTGCGACTCAGCAGCGTTCAAGTGCAACCCGCCGGGGTTCATCAGCGAGGCCAGCGCGATCGCCCCCAGGCTGGTCGTCGACTGCGTCAGAAACGACCGTCGATTGACCCACGTCCGGCACTGCTCATACAGAGAGGGAAAGTTTGACATGGCGTGTACTCCCGCTGTTCCGCTCGACGATTCGCACGGCGTGACGATCCGCATCGTGCGATCCGCAGATTACGATCAGTGTACGCGGACGAGCAGGCGGGAGCCAACCTGGGACGATGGCTGAAAGGCAAGACGCTCTCAACAATTCGTGAATTGGGAGTCCTCTATCTTCTCAATGCTGAATGGTGGGGTAACTGCCGTTGGGAGGGCAAGGCTCCTGCCGAGCCGCGAATGCGAGTCGACGCGTCCCCTAGCTCGCGGCTCAGCAGGAGCTTCGCCCTCCCGTCTGGGTAGGCGGCTACCCCCAGACCTCGCCTTGGCGAGTCGCTAAAACAAAGCCTGATGCCCTTGGGCCCGGCGACAGCTGGAGAGCTGGGACGCGTGGAATCCGAAGTGGCTGGAGAGCAGGTGAGCGATCAGCTGGCCCTTAGTCTGGATTAGTGTCCCTTTCAGGATCTCGGCACCGTGCGGTTGTTCCATCTGCACCGGATCGGCCTGCGCGGCGAGTTCCCGCAGTTGCTGATAGCCGCTGATGACGGCGGTGACGAGTTGGTCCTTGGTGAGCGCCCCGTCATCGGTGATCCGGTCTGAAGAGCCTGGTCCAAAGAGTTTGAGCCATTGGATGTGCGCGATCGTCCCACCGAGCAGCCGGTGCCCGAGTTCCGCCGTGATCGCCAAATGCCCCAGAATCCAAACCGGCGGATGCCCGTGCCCGGCCCCCGGAGCAAATAGCTGATCCTCCGGAATGTCCGCGACAATGCGGGAAAACAGGCTGAGTTGGAACTCGTTGAGGGTGATGAGGTGGTGGAACATGGGGCGGGGTAATGTGTGGACTTTGTGGGAGTGAACTGAAGATTTCGCTGACAAGGCGGACGGCCAGACTTCGCTTCACAAAAGACTTCGGAAGTCTGGCGGGCTGCTTTCACTGGCCAGTTCGCGTTACTTCTTGCCGTGGGGGACGGCCATCAATTGCGGTGTGGGCTCGAAGGGGATGTAGGTAAAGCCTCCCTCGCTTTGTTTGACTGGCAGATACCGCAGACCTGCTTGCTGTTGTCCAGCTGCGGAGACTTGGCTTCGGGGACCGAAAAGGTCCATGTACTTGCGAATGGCCGGGTCATTGGGGGACTCGAAAGAGCCGACTGTGACAATGGAACTGGTACGATCATGCCAGACGTAGGCATCGACGCGGCTGTAAGCGGCAAAATCAGCGAAGTCGGGATGGTCAAACTTGGACAGTGGTTCACGACTTCGCAGGGCGATCACCAGGTCACACGCGGAGTCGCCTGCCTGGTCGAGGTCGTTACCGCCATCGGTGAAGTAGCTCTCGGCTTTCTCCATCGACTCGTTGACCACGTTGATCGTCTTGCCCGAGAACCTGGCAATCACCAGCGTGAACTTCCCAGTGTTCTCATACAGGCTGAACTGCTCGCCATTGTTGAGGCTGACCAGGAGTGGGTCGCTGGCCTGCTTAGCCGCTTCCAGTTCTTCGAATGTCAGCAGCGGGTTGGGAGTCAGGAAGGCTTTGCTGAGCGGACCGGGGCGACCGGGGGATTTCCCATAGACGACGCCCTTCGCGAAAGACTTCGGGTGCAATTGCTTGATATATTTCAGCGTCTGTTGAGCCTTCGCATCATCAATCGTCGGGTAATTTCCGGCCACGACACAGACCGAATCGACCACACGCATATTCTTCATCCGCTGTTCGCGACCGAGCAAGTCTTGTGATTTGACGGACTCGTTTTTGGCTTTGACCTCATAAATGTAGGCGGGGATTTTCGTCTGCCTGAGTTCGAGGACTAAGGCTTGGGCCGCCTCGATCGGGGTGCTGCCGGTTTTCTCCTCGGTATTGGTCCCCCACTGTTGAAAGCTCGCCACCATGATCATCCACGGCCCGTGGACCTTGTCGAGCGTGTACGTCTTCGAGGGGTCCGCCTCGATCTTGCTGGTCATCTTCGCCAGGAGTTTGATCTCCGCCTGAACCGCGGTGGTGCAGACGAGACCGCACAGCAAGGTCATACCAAATGCCAATTGAGTGAAGCAGCGCATGACGCAGCCTCCTGTGAAGGGAGTTCGCGGGAGAGACGGGACCGTGGATTGTCCGCAGACAACCCCGGTGACGGGCAGGGATCGGCACCGCCGCCTGCAAGGGGCAAGAACTGCCCGAGGAGGGACGCAGGCGACAGAAGTGAGCCGATGGCCGTTTTCTAAATCAATCAGACCGTTCTGTCGAGAGGCCATTTCGCCCCGAGGATGCTCTTTTGCAGAGCTTGCAAATCATTCAATCCACCGCGAGCCACTGCCAGCAGGGCGAGCAGTTCGTCATGGCTAAACGTCCCATGTTCCGCTGTGCCCTGCACTTCCACGAAGCGGCCATCGCCCGTCATGACGACGTTGAAGTCGACACCCGCCCGGACATCTTCGACATAGTCGAGGTCGAGAACCGGTCGCCCGTCCACGATGCCGACACTGATGGCCGCCACACTCTGTGTGAAGACCTTGCTCGGATCGACACCGAGCGGCACCAGCGACTGCACCGCATCGACCAAGGCGATAAAACCGCCGGTGATGCTCAGCGTCCGCGTGCCGCCATCGGCCTCCAGCACGTCGCAATCGATCGAGATCGTGCGCGGGCCGAGGGCCTCGTGTTCGATGACGGCCCGCAAGCTGCGACCGATCAGCCGCTGAATTTCGGTCGAGCGGCCATCGATTTTGCCGCTGCGGTCGCGGGACTTGCGAGGAGCCGTACTGCCCGGCAGCATGCTGTACTCGGCCGTCACCCAGCCCGAGGGCACCTTCTCGCGCATCTTCCACGGAGGCACCGACTCGTCCACGCTCGCGGTACACAGCACCGTCGTCCGTCCTGCCCGGATGAGCACTCGCCCAGCGGCCGCCCCATAATAGGGCCGCTCCACCGAAATCGGTCGCATTTGATCGGGCAGGCGTTGGTCGTGTCGCGGTGAGGTCATGGGGAGTAGGAAGTCGGGAGTCGGGAAAGCCCACCGGTTGCAACCGGTGGGCTTGAATCTGGCTGATTGCTGACAGCTGATCGCTGACAGCTTCTGCAAAGCATCCCTTTTTTTTGATCCGCACACAACTCATACCCGTTATGATGCCAGAAGCGAGATGATTCTCGCTTCCCAGGAGATTTCGCATGCAACTCATCTTGAACACCTTCATGGTCGCCTGGCGTCAGGCTCGGCGGTTGGTGGTTCTGGTGGTCGGCCTGACGGTGCTGGCCTTCGGGATCGCCTTGCTGGTGCTGCCCGGACCGGCGTTCGTCGTAATTCCGATTGGGCTGGGGATTCTGTCGCTGGAGTTCGTATGGGCCAGAGTCTGGCTCAAGAAGCTTCGGCAGACAGCGGAAGCCGCTGCCCAGCGTGTCCGGCAAATGGGGACTACCGATACTGGGGCTTGATTGTCGCCTTTCGCTCCGCGAAAGAACGTTCTTTCGCGAAGCGAAAGACGACACACTTCGATGCCCCGTCCCGCAGTGCCGCTCCGCCTCATCGCGTGATCCCTCATGATAAAATCTGTTTGGCATTTCGGTTCGCATGTCTGGCAACCTCGCCAACTGCCCCGCATCATGGGGATCGTGAATGTCACTCCCGACAGCTTCTCGGATGGGGGGAAGTATCTCGACCCGGCAGCGGCAGTGGCACAGGGAGTCCAACTTGTGGCCGATGGAGCTGCGATGCTCGATATCGGTGGCGAGTCGACTCGCCCGGGGGCCGAACCGGTTTCCGAGGCCGAAGAACTGCGGCGCGTGATCCCGGTCATCGAGGCACTCGCTCGCGAAGTCTCGGTCCCCCTGTCGATCGACACGATGAAGGCCCGCGTCGCCCGTGAAGCACTGCAAGCCGGGGCGTCGGTCGTCAACGATGTTTCCGGCCTCCTCGCCGATCCCGAGATGGAGTCAGTCTGTGCGGACAGCGACTGCGGCGTCATCGTGATGCACCGGCAAGGCACACCGCTCACCATGCAGCTGGCCCCGACCTACACCGATGTCTTGGCCGAGGTCCACGCCTTCTTCGAGTCCCGGCTCCGTGAACTGACCGCTGCGGGGATCGCCGCCGAGCGGATCATGTTCGACCCCGGCATCGGCTTCGGGAAAACCGCCGAGCATAATCTGCAACTCCTCTCGCATCTGGCCCAGCTGCGAGTCGGCGAACGACCGCTTTTGGTCGGGCATTCCCGCAAGCGATTCCTCAAGCGGTTGCTGGGTCGCGAGGTCGACGAACGCTCCTCCGGGACGCTGGGGGTCGCACTGGCCCTGGCGGCGCAGGGAGTCGAGCTGCTCCGTGTGCATGATGTGGCTCTCTTGCATGATGCCCTGGTCGCTTGGCAGGCGGTGACCACTGGCGAGATCGCTCCCGAGACATCAGGCGAATAATTCACTTTCACATCTCCGCAGCCGTAGGGTGGGACCAGCCGCTCTGGGCGCAGGCCCACCATTTGTGGGGACAGTTGAATGTGGT
>JAYTCW010000461.1:0-5489 GCA_043736295.1 Planctomycetota bacterium
AGCAGCTCGGCATCGGCGGGGTCGCTCTTGCTGCCGGTGGGGTGCAGGGCCTCGCGAAAGCGGGCGGCCTGCTTGGGATTGATGGGATAAATCGTGAACCCGCCGACCTCGACCAGGGCGGTGATGAGCGCTCCCTTCGAGGTCTCGATGATGAGGCACAGCTCGCGCCCGACGTACTTCTTGTAGAGCATTTCGGCCCAAGCCGCGATGGCCTCGGGCTTGTGGTTGAGCGAGCAGTGTTGAGGCGTGGGTCGTTCGGGATCGATGAGGCAAATGGCATGGGCCTGGTCAGCCCAGTCGATGCCGATGAACACGGGCCGCAGCGGTGGATCGGGTGCGACGAGCGTCGACGGTTCGGCAGTGGATGATGTGGATGCGGGTTGCATGCGGTGCGATTCCTGAGACAGAATGGGATGAGAAGATGGCACGCGTGCCGAACCGGCGAAGACCTTATCGACGAGTCCTGAGACGGACAGCCACGAAAATAATTAATACAGAGTGATTCGTTTTTGGTTCGACGACTCGCCCGGCCCGAAACTCTGACGGAATTCGTTTCCGAATGGGACGTTAAATTCGTAGCCGGGCGAGCGTGCCGACTGCATGATCAAGGTTGGAAGGAACCGCGCGACAGATCAGTTTCGGTTCATCCCCCCTCCGTGGAGAGGAACAATGATGCGTGCCGTAGACAACGCCGCAATTCCAGAAGCATCCAAATTCCGCGCGCGGGATTGGTCCGCCGCCGCTCCGTCCGCCGGGATGGTCGGAAGTCCCCACTGCCGGAGCGGCACCAATCCCAACCAGCGGGTTAATCCTATAAGGGACGGCAGATGCTGGCGATCACCGAGGCGACGAGCAGACGAGCAGTCGGCGATGGGCTACGCGGCGAGTTTCTGTCGCCCCTGCCGGGGCTGGGGTCGCGAGGGAATATGGTCCCACCGCTGAAACGGTGGGCTAGTGTCGGATGTCCCTGGCGGGACAAAGTGAGGCGATGGCGATAGATCATTTTGGAGTGTCGTACCGGTTTTCCGGTGCTTCACTCCATCGTCATCCCCGGCTGAGTGCCTCGCAGAACCATCGCCTCGATCGTCGCCTCGCCTTGCTGAATCGGAGTCATTCGCTGATTTCTCTCGATTTGTGGCTGACCCCGGCTTGACTTCACCGGCTCGGATCGCCGATAGTTTGTTGAACTTCGTTTGACAGAACGATTCGCTGAGTTAGGATTCTGTCTGAGGTTGCTGCGGGTGCTGATCGATTTCTGCGATGAGCCACCCCGGTTTAGGTGAAGTGTGCTGTGTGGTAGATGTCGTTGCTCGGCATCTGTTTCGTAAAGCTAACTCCCGAATTGGGGATGTTTGCTCCGGCGGGTTGAATCATCCCCTCCCCAGCAAGTGTTCTATTCGTCGAGTCGCTGAACTGCGAACCACTCGAACCTTCGGGGGCATGGGTCTGGCGGTGGAAACCGGGGCTCGCTGGCAACGGCCCCGCACTGGAAGACATGGCCGGGGGCTTCCCGGAACCGATTTGCCCGGTTGACACAGGATGCTGATCTCACGGATTGGGCAGTCTTGTTCCTGCGTCGTTTCGTGAACTGTTCCTTTTTCCGCGTGGACAGGCAGCTTCTCGCTGTCTGAGGATTCGCGTCTGGCACGAGTTGCAGACGTGGATCGGGGGACTCTGGCGGGCGAACGAGGGTTCGCTCGACTGCGTTTCTCTGAACTCCGACTTCGATCGGGGCTGCTCGAATTCCGTGTGCGGCGATCCGTCAGCGGATCCCGGAGAAAGCCTGTTTTGACCTTTTTCGTTCTCACAAACCCTGTGATGAGTGTCCTTCACTCAATGCTGTCCCACTCCCCCCAGCCTCAAAGCTCTTTGTGCCTCGCTGTCGAATCGACCGCGTTATGGCTGCTGCTTGCTCGCTGCTGAGTGTGCCTTTTGGGAATCTTTCATGCCGACTGATCGTCCGAGTTCTTCCAAGCGTTCCACTCGTAGTCCCAGCTCTTCCACTGGGGAGGGGGCGGCCAGTGACAAGTTGCAGTCGTTCGAGTTCGAACGAGCCTCGGACAATGAGTTCGGTGCCGGATTGTCCGACGACACGCGCAGCTCCAGTCGCGGACCGAGCCGAGACTCGGGCCGCAAGGCGGAGCCACAAGCGGACGCCGCGTCTGCCGAGGAAGGCTCTCGCCGTCGCCGCACCATCGCCAGCAAGCCTCGAGTCATCAGCCCGGCACCCGAGACAGCCTCTGAACGACCTCACCCGGAACGATCTCACCCGGAACGATCTCACACAGAACGGGACTCCTCCGTACGGGCGTCGCAGTCCCACGATGACGATCGCCGCCCCCGCGCAGACGATGATCGCGGCGAACGAACTCACGATGATGGCGACCGCGGCGACGCCTCCAGCCAGGATCGCGATGACGGAAGCCGGCGACCCCGGCGTCGACGGCGCGGACGCGGCGGTGAGGGCCAGACCACCAACGGTCAGCGTTCCAGCGGACCTCGTTCCATTGCAGCTCGCGCTCCCGCACCTTCCCGCACCCCTCAATCGGGACGTGACCGTGGCGGCAGCTCGCGCGGACCGTCCGACAGGGGGAGCCAGTCCGACCGCGGACAGTCCTCCTCCCGAGGCCCGTCCGATCGCGGACCCGCTCCCGCTAGCCGCTATGGTCGCCCTTCCCAACAAACTCAATCTCAATCTCAACCCCAGTCCGAAGGCCGACGCGGACGCGGCGAACGTCGCAGCGTCAGCAGTTCTTCCGGGGACCGCCAGTCCCGATATCTGCAAAACGCCCCCCTCCCGACCGGGGATGTCGTGGGTGAGTTGGAGCCGATGTCCGGCGTTCTGGAACTGCACCCCAAGGGGTACGGCTTCCTCCGCCTGGCCAAGAACGACTACGGTGCCGAAGAGTCGGACGCCTTCGTCTCCGGCTCGCTCATTGAGAAGCACAAGCTGCGAGAGGGGATCAAGATCCTCGGAGATGTCGGTATGGGCCCGCGAGGGCAGGGCCTGCGCCTGGTCGATGTCAAGGAGATCAACGACGGTCCCGTCGAAGATTACGAACTCACCAAGAACTTCGACGAACTGACCCCCATCAATCCCTACGAGCAAATCAAGCTCGAAACCGGCACCCAGCCGATCACAATGCGGGTGATGGACCTGCTGACGCCGATTGGCAAGGGAACTCGCGCGCTGATCGTGGCTCCGCCCCGCAGCGGCAAGACGATGCTGTTGCAGGACATCGCGAACTCGGTAGCCAAGAACCATCCGGAGATTCACCTGATCGTGCTGCTCGTCGACGAACGCCCGGAAGAAGTCACTGACATGCGTCGCAACGTCAAGGGCGAGGTCGTCGCCTCCTCGATGGACCGCGATGTCGAAAGCCACGTCCGCATCAGCCAGCTCGTCATCGAGCGCGGCAAGCGGCTGGCCGAATCCGGCAAGCACTGCCTGATTCTGATGGACAGCATCACCCGCTGTGCCCGTGCGTTCAACAAGTGGATCGGCGGCGGACGCGACAGCAAGATCGGCACCGGTGGACTCGATAACCGCGCCCTCGAAATCCCGCGCCGGATGTTCGGCACCGCCCGCCGCTTTGAAGAGGGAGGCTCGCTGACCGTGGTGGCCACCGCCCTCATCGAAACCGGCAACCGCATGGACGACTCGATCTTCCTGGAATTCAAGGGGACCGGGAACATGGAGCTGGTCCTGAGTCGCGACCTCGCCGAACGCCGCGTCTGGCCTGCCATTGATGTCTCCCGCTCCGGCACCCGCCGCGACGAGAAAATCCTCGCCCCCGAGGTCATCGAAGGCATCACCATGCTCCGCCGCAGCCTCGCCGCCCTCAGCACCACCGAGGCCATGGAAACCCTGGTGAAGACGCTCCAGCGATTCCCGACCAACAAGGACTTCCTGGAGAAGATTCGCTCGGTGCTGTAGCAGAATTCGTGAGAATTCTGCCGCACGCCCCAGCCCGCTGCGCCAGCAACGGCCACCGCCGGAATGTCCTTGCTGCTGCCGCTGGCCGACAAGCTCGCTTGCCGTGGAGTGCCTACCATGAGCCGTCTCGACGACGCCATTGAGAATCTCTACGTCGCCTTTGCGGATGTCCGCAAGCCTCAGTCCATTGAGGGTTGCCCGTGTTGCTGGTCGGATAAGGACTCTCGATCATTACTGAGTGGGAAGCTTCGCGACGCCCCCCGAAAGGAATTGGGGATCTACGCATGGTCTGCGATGTCCACAATTGGATCGGCTGAGGATTATTTGTACTTCCTCCCACAAATCCTCAATCTTATAGCCACTGAGGGTGGCTGGGGGCCAGATGTCGAGGTCATTGGCCGAGCCATTCATGAGACTGAACCACACAAATGGGCAACCATTAAACACCAAGCACTCGAAGAGTATCTTTCAGCAATTGTTTACACTTTGCTCACTCCTGGTTGGCATCACCGACTTGACTCATGGCTGAGAGTCATTGACCGAGTCGGCATGGACGTACGCCCGCACCTGCATGCAATTGAACACTCCACTGATGCGGTGCTTGATTTCTTCACCGACAATGCCAGTGACCTCCCGGCTCGACGACTCACCAGTTCATGCTGGAAAACACCAAACGACAGCCACGACGCCATCGTCGCCTGGTTCTACTCACCCCGGATTCGCAAGATCATCTTCGACGCCTATGGATATGTGCTGCCCATGCAGGAATAGGGACTCAAGCCATCCCGGAGGGATCACAGAAATAAGCCGGTGGTTGAGCCGAGCGGCAGGGTGACTCTGGAACCGCAGGGATTGAAAGGTCGGCGCGTCCTCAGTAGCCTCTTGTTCCTCCACTTGGCCCTCCCAGCAGTCTCTGGGGACACTCCCCCGGATCGAACGCTCAAGACAACACCACATGGCCAGAATCTACATCGAAACGACCGTGGTCAGTTTTTACTACAACGCGCGGGTGGAGCCGGAGATGATCGCTCGCCAAAACTGGACACGACGTTGGCTCGATGCGGCGCTGAACGGGTCGGACGAACTGGTGACGAGCCTCGCGGTGGAAGCCGAACTCAATGCGGGAGAGTTTCCGAACAAGTCTGACATGCTCAAGATGGCTTCGCGGCTTCGACTGCTCGATTTGAACGATGCGGTTGCAGAGGCTGTCGAGGCCTACATCGCTCATCACGTGATGCCCAATGACCCCGGCGGTGATGCACTGCATTTGGCGGCTGCAGCCTTCCATCGTTGCGACTTCTTGGTGACGTGGAACTGCCGTCACATTGCGAACGCGAACAAATTTGGGCACATCCGACGTGTGAATGGTATATTGGGCTTAGGGAACCCCGCGTTAGTCACGCCCCTCGAACTCCTCAACGAAGATGCGGACGATGAATAGCTACAGCGAAGTACGTCGTGTGCGAAAAGAGATGTCGGCGGCTGCCAACCACGATGTGCGTCAATTGATCGCCATGATCAACGAACGTCGGGCAGAGGTTGTCTCACGCAT
>JAYTCW010000462.1:0-9458 GCA_043736295.1 Planctomycetota bacterium
GCCTTCGTCCACCCCCGCCCCCAACCCTTCGAACGCCTCCTCTACCCACCCCGCCCCTACCGCAAAAAGCCATCCAACACCCCACCACCATGCCCTTGCGGAGAGACTTGTGAAACGGTCATCTCAGTGGCTTCACTGAACAGGCGAATTTGGTCGGGAGTGAGGACGATCTGAATCATGGACGCTTTCCGTAGAAGCCTCTGTATCGTACTGCCCACGAGAGCTGAGTCCAGATGAGTCTCAGGAAGATCAATCCGCCAGTCCGAGAAATCCAACGGTTGCAACCGCTGGGCTTTGGGACATCCATCGATTCACCCGGTCGGGAGGCGACCAAGTCAGTATTCGGAATCCGACCGACCCGCCGCTCGGGTTGACCGCCGGTTGGCTCGCTTGGGAGCCAACCGGTGTGCCTTGGCATAAGAGGTTCGTCGTGATAAACCGCTCGGTGTCAGAACCCCTCTCGGCTGCGCCGCTCCGGTAGCCCAAAGCGGCAACCGGGGCCACCCCGCGGCAGCGGAATGTTGGTTCCCGTGCAGCGTCGTTGAACTGAACCATGAACCAGCTTTCCGTCGCGACTCGTTTCCACCTGCCAGGCCCTGGAAATGTATAGCATTCTCAGAATACGTCACGTAAACTCACTCCATGAGGATTCGTGAATTCTTGGATGTTGATCCGGCAACACTGCATGTGCCTGGCAGTCGCCGAAGTGGGGCCGATCCGTACAAGTTGCAACGTCAAATCGCGAGACACGGGATGTCTATTGCTGGAATGCCAGCGATCGAGGTGAGTCGCGGCACAGATGGTGAGTTGGTGATCAACAACGGTGTCACCCGAGCCACGCGGGCAGCCGCTATCTGCCGGGCACCTTGGTCACGGTGGAGGTCATCGACACGTTGCCGATCCCCGGAGCCAGGTTTCCAACCATTGGAGAATTGCTATGACCAGCGAAACGACTCGTGGCGAATTGCTGAATGCACTGAAGGAGCTGGGCCTGCTGTTTCCGGATTGGCGGCTGGGTCAAACGCTCGCCAATCTGGCGATGGCAGCCGGTCATCCCGAGTCCGGTGCGGTGTGGGACTTGGAGGACGACGAGGCACTCATCGCAGCTCGGCGGCTGATCGAACGGAATGCGGGGCGACAGGTCGAAAAGCCGGACGAATCGTTGCAGCAGACGGTCGCCTCATCGTCCCGATAGTGATGTAGCGAGCCTCCGACGTAAGTCGGGGGTGTTCGGTGGACGACCAAAGTCGGGGCAGTTTTGACCTGGACGTGGCTACGATTGTGTTGTACCGGCTCCGGTGCTACCCCTCTGAAGCCGAACCAACTTGACTATCGACTCTTCCTGTCAGGTTGCTTCAGTGTCTCGACG
Source organism: Planctomycetota bacterium (assembly GCA_043736295.1). Taxonomy (GTDB): domain Bacteria; phylum Planctomycetota; class Planctomycetia; order Planctomycetales; family Planctomycetaceae; genus TH-plancto1. The sequence goes on from JAYTCW010000462.1 coordinate 1,370, forward strand.
CGAGCAATGATTTTCGAGGCCGGGACGTGGAGGGCGTCGCAGATTCGAAATAGCACTTCCAACGTCGGCGACTTGTGGTTATTTTCTAGTTCACTGATGTAGGTGCGGTCCACATGCGCCTCAAAGGAGAGCTTCTCCTGAGTGAAGCCAGCGTCGATCCGGGCTTGTCGCAACACATCGCCTAACATTCAGGCGAGCGTAATTGCCTACTGTTTGACTGTCTGTCGGCTATTGCCTACACTCTTGCCCTATGCGGGGTGATCCGGGTGTGTTCCGTTGGACCCTACTGAGGTGGTGATCGCTGGAAGAGCTGCTTGCTGTTGCAGTCACTGGTGAGGTCGCCTCTTGTGCGAAGGCTCACAGGTCGCGAAGTAGTAACATGTGCCACCCTGCATGCGAATTCTGACTATTCCCAGTTCGGTGGATTTTGTTGCCAAGATTTTGACTTCATCAGCGAATACACATGTGACATCACCATCACCATCATGAGCAACCTCACCGTAACCATTGGAGTACAACTCATGTCGGATCCATTGACCGATCTCGCCGAGAAAGCTGCCGCACTCAGGCAATTGGCGGACGCCCAGAAGCACACGGATCTCATTGAAAAAAGGCAAAAGGCCGAGGGGTGGGTGAGTGGCTACGTAGTAACCGGCGCTGGCACGGGGTTCGTCACTGGGTGGATACCGGGCGCAGGTACAGCAGCGCTCATAGCGTTAGAGACCACGATGGTCTATCAAATCGGTCGCATCTACAAAACGAATTTCACCATGGGTGAAGCGACCGCAACGATCGCTGTGATTTCCTTGGCGTCTCTCGCTGGCAAATTCGCCGCAATGGAAGCTACTATTCTGCTTGGACCATTTGCTCCTGTCGGTAAAGCAGCTGTTGCGGGCGGGATCATCAAGGCGATGGGAACATTGATTATCACTCACTTTGAAGACTGCGCCTGATCCAACGGAGAACCAATCATGTTCGCATGCCCACACTGCCACACTTCATACGGCTGGGATGGTCATCACTGCCATCACTGTCAAGGTATGTCTGTTATGAACACCATCGGGACAACAGCAAACGCTGCTGCTGGAGTTCTTTGGCTTGCCGATGAACTAGCGCCGCTTGCACACGAATCATCCATTCAAGAATCAGTGACGGAGTTGCTTGGAGACAGCCTTGCTACACTCGGCGAGGCGCTCGGTGAGCATTTGGTTGATATCGTTGGAGCAGTATAGTCTCATGAAAAAACTCTTCGGTCTCTTTTGCATTGGTTTTGGCGTTCTCTCTTGCATGACAGTCGTGGGCGTCCCTCTTGGGGTCATCTGTATCATTTTTGGATTTGTCACCGTCAACTCAAAAAGTTGATCGATGCCGGGTAGCACCGGCATGGCCCAGACATCGCTTTGGATGTCTGGGTGACACAGGAAGCAGAGGGATTGCAAGCTCGGTCTGTCGTCCGCAACCTCCGCTTGGCAGCGAAAGCTGCCGCAGCATGTAGCCGTGGGCGCAGCGGCGGCAGCCGCCAGCCCACGGGACCAGATCGAAAACAAAGAACCAGCCGCGAGAGCGGCGGCAGGAATGGGGCGTGGGAGCGTTCGACAAACTCGGGTAATCACTGTCGCCGCTTACGCGGCTGGGACGAACTTCGTGAATCGGGACCGTGGGCTGGCGGCTATCGCCGCTGCGCTCACGGCTACATGCTGCTGCCGCTCTCGCGGCCAAGAACAATGCAACGAGACGCTGGACCGCATCATCCCGACGAGTGGCCGGGTCAGGTGGTGGGAATGCGAGACTCTCTCAGCATAGAATCCGTCTTGTGCCTACGCCCAGCAGAGATCGAAATCGATGTCTGCTTGGCGCAGGAAGCAGAGGGATTGCCTGGGCGGCCTGTCGTCCGCCAACTCCTCCTGGCAGCGAAAGCTGCCGCAGCGTGTAGCCGTGGGCGCAGCGGCGGCAGCCGCCAGCCCACGGAACCTGATCGCCAACACAGAACCAGCCGCGAGAGCGGCGGCAGGAGTGCGTTTTGGGAGCATTCACCAAACTCGCCTATCACATCGTCTTCAGTACCAAGTATCGCCAGCCCCTCATCCACCATGAATTCCGAGACCGGTTGTACGAGTATGTCGGCGGCACGATTCGCGGGATGAAGGGCCATTTGATCGAGATCGGTGGTGTCGAAGATCATGTGCATCTGCTGACCGCCATCCCACCCACGCTCGCCCTCTCCGACGCGATTCGCGACATCAAGGCTGGGGCCTCGAAATGGGTCAATGAACTCCCCGGAACGCTCTCCCAGTTTGAATGGCAAAAGGGGTACGCAGCCTTCACGGTGAGTCACTCTCAGATCGAGGCGGTGCGGCGCTATCTTCGGAATCAGGAGACGCATCACAAGCAGCAGACGTTTGAAGAGGAATACGTGGCGCTCTTGAACCGGCACGAGATCGCGTTCGACCCACGGTTCCTGTTCGAGGGAGAGTACCACGGGTAGTCCTGTCGCCGCTTCGCGGCTTGAACGTGCCAGTAGGCTTTGGGTCCGTGGGCTGGCGGCTATCGCCGCTGCGCCCACGGCTACATGCTGCTGCCGCTCTCGCGGCCCAGAGCAATTCGGCTCTTGTGACCAAGCTCCAGTTTGGCAGGGTAGCCCCGGTTGGCCCGCTTGGGGGCCTACCGCTGTGCCTTGGCACAAGAGGTTCGCCGTGATAGACCGCTCGGTGTCAGAACCTCTCTCGGCTGCGCCGCTCCGATAGCCCAAAGCGGCAGCCGGGGCCACCCGGCGGATTCACGGACGGGCAAATGTGCCCGTTCCACAATCACCCGGCATCGAACGTCAGTTCCCCGTGCTGCTCGTTGACGCGGATGGTAGCACCAGCCACGAACTCCCCGCCGAGGAGGGCGTTGGCCAACGCGTTTTGCAGGCGGTTCTGGATGACGCGGCGGAGAGGTCTCGCGCCGTAGATCGGGTCAAAACCTTCGTGGGCTAGCAGCACTCGCACGGGGTCCGAGACCTCCAACGTGTAGCCGTGCGTCGCCATTTGGGCGATGAGCTTGGTCAGCTGGAGGTCGACGATCTTGCGGATGTCGTGGCGGTCGAGGGGCTCGAAGACGATGATCTCGTCGATGCGGTTGAGGAACTCGGGCAGGAAGCGGTGCTTGAGTTGATCGAGGACTTGCTCGCGGATCGACGACTCTTCATCGGTGCCGGTCAGCTCGGTGATGATCTGCGACCCGACGTTGGAAGTCATAACGACGATCGAGTTCGTGAAGTCGACTGTGCGGCCATGCCCATCGGTCAGGCGGCCATCGTCGAGCACTTGCAACAGCACGTTGAAGACATCGCGATGGGCCTTCTCGACTTCATCGAGCAGGATCACACAGTACGGCTGGCGGCGGACCGCTTCGGTCAGGCGGCCGCCTTCTTCATATCCCACATAGCCCGGAGGGGCACCGATCAGCCGGGCCACGGAGTGCTGCTCCATGAACTCGCTCATGTCGATGCGGATCATTGCCTTCTCGTCATCGAACAGGAACCACGCCAGCGCTTTGCAAAGCTCGGTCTTTCCCACGCCGGTCGGGCCGAGGAAGATGAACGACCCGATCGGACGGTTCTTGTCCTGCAACCCCGACCGCGACCGTCGCACCGCGTTCGACACAGCTGTGACGGCTTCCTCTTGGTTAATCATGCGGCGATGGATTTCGTCTTCCATGCGGAGGAGCTTGTCGCGTTCGGCTTGCAGCATGCGGGCGACGGGGATACCGGTCCACTGGCTGACGACCTTGGCGATGTCCTCCGGAGTGACTTCTTCGCGGAGCAGACGTTCGCCCCCGCTGGCGTTGAGTTCGTCGAAGCGCGTCTTGACGGAGGCGAGTTTCAACTCGGCTGCATCGAGAGCCTGCTTGGCGGTGAACGCCTTGGCGTAGTCGTCGTTCGAGTTCGTCTGGCGGGCCTTCGAGAACGCGAGGTCGTACTCCTGGCGGATCTTGTCGAGTTCCTCCTGGAGCGGCTTGAAGCCCGAGAGAATCTCTTTCTCGGCTTGCCATTTCCCCTTGAGGGCGTTGACCGACTCTTCGCGGTCGGCGATCTCGCGTTTGAGTTGTTCGTGGCGGTCGCGTGATTCGGCACTCTTCTCGGTGGCGAGGGCGGCGGCTTCGATCTGCATGCGGGTCAGCTGGCGCGAGGCTTCGTCGATCTCGGTCGGCATGGAGTCGATCTCCATGCGGAGATGCGAGGCGGCCTCGTCGACGAGATCGATCGCCTTGTCGGGGAGGAAGCGGTCGTTGATGTAACGTTCGGAGAGCGTGGCTGCGGAGATGAGGGCGTCGTCGGTGATGCGGACCCCGTGGTGTGACTCGTAGCGCTCCTTGAGGCCGCGCAGGATTGAGATCGTGTCCTCGACGTTCGGTTCCTGGACCATGACCGGTTGGAATCGGCGCTCGAGGGCGGCATCCTTCTCGATGTGCTTGCGGTACTCGTCGAGGGTGGTGGCTCCGACGCAGTGCAGTTCGCCACGAGCGAGGGCTGGCTTGAGCAGGTTCGAGGCGTCCATGGCCCCCTCAGCGGCTCCCGCTCCGACGACGGTATGGAGTTCGTCAATGAAGAGGATCACTCGGCCTTGGGCTTGTTCGACCTCTTTCAGGACGGCTTTGAGGCGGTCTTCGAACTCGCCGCGATACTTGGCCCCGGCGATGAGCGCTCCCATATCGAGTGAAATGACCGACTTGTCCTTGAGATTCGTCGGCACGTCCCCCTTGACGATGCGGTCAGCGAGACCCTCGACAATCGCCGTCTTGCCGACACCAGGTTCGCCGATCAAGACCGGATTATTCTTCCGGCGGCGGGAGAGCACCTGGATCACTCGCCGGATTTCAGTGTCTCGACCGATGACCGGATCAATCTTCCCCTGGCGAGCGAGTTCCACCAAATCCTTGCCGTACTTCTTGAGGGCTTGGTACTTCTCTTCCGGGTTCTGATCGGTCACCTGCGCGCCACCCCGCACAGCTTGCAGCGCACTGAGCACATCGGATTCTTCGATCCCGTTGAGCGTCAGGAGCTTCTTGGCTGGGTCTTCGATCTTGGTCAGGGCCAGGAACAGATGCTCGGTCGAAACGAATGAATCCTGCATCTGCGTCGCCAGCTTTTGGGCAGCGTCGAAGACCTGCATGATCTCGGACGAGCCAGCCAACGGAACATTCGACCCCGACGAAGAGGGCAGGCGACCCATCTCGGAGTCGAGGGTCTTGGTTAATTGGGCGAAGTTGACGCCGATTTTCTGGAGCAGAGCCCGCGGCACTCCGTCCGCTTCGGCGAGTAATGCATGCAGCAAATGAAGCGGCATCAGTTGGCGGTGGCCCTTCGATTCGGCATACTGTTGGGCCGCTTGAACCGCTTCTTGAGACTTGACGGTGAACTTATCGGGGCGATAGGACATGCTGACCTCTGACATCCAGCGGAATTGATGGGAATCTCGTCGTGCAACATTGGCCGCTCAGACGTGGAGAGAGGCAAAGGTCGTGCCATTATCCCTAACACAGGACTCTCAATTGAATAGCGGCCATGCCCGAATCGGGGTAGAAGTGACCAGTGCCGTTATGGCAGATTTTGTCGCGTGTGTGCCCCTGTGTCACAAGTGCCACAATGGCATATCGGGCTTTGGGAAAATGAGAAGTTTGAGTCGAGTACCGCTTTGATGTTCCGTCGGAACCCGTAAAATCCTTGCGTATTGCAGAATCCGACAGGGGCCGTATGACCGATTCTCAACGTCGTACCGGAAGAAGCAGATCAACTCGCCAAGTCACCCTGTTTCGCTTCTGGGTTGTCATTCCCCAGAGCCACATGGAGTGTCGGCAGAGTCAACTGGAGTTGAGGGAGTAAGTTCCCTCCGAAAAGGAGTCGAAGATGAAGAAGTTGCTGATCCTTGGTGTGCTGGCCCTGCTTGGTGCCGATCTGTCTGCGCGTGAGCCATTGCGGGTTCCCGCCGGAGACGAACTGGCCTTGGCCCCAGAGCCGACGCTGCTGTTGCCGGTCGCTGAAGAACAGGGAACCCCGGTCCCCTACTCCGGATACCTCGTCGAGCAACCGGTGCAGGTCATTCACATCTACCAGAACGTCCGAGTCCGGGATCTGAAGAACGTGCATCCTTGTGCCGTGAAGAAGATCGTTTCGATTCCCGATCCTTGCGACAAGTGCTGCCGCGTGAACATCGAGATCTGCGTGCCCCCTTGCCAGAACGAGACTGTACGCTGCTACCGCGACGGTGATAGCCTGCGGTTCTGCTACGGCAATTACTCTGTCGATGTCACCTCGCGTCGTCGCGATGTTGTGGTGAACTACAACGACTGATTTTGCCGGGATAAGTCGCTGCCAAAGATAAAACCACGCCGAAGTTCGGCGTGGTTTTTTTGTGACAACGGCCCCCGTTTCTACCGTCATCTCGCCTTGAGATGGACTGGATTCTCGGCGGTTCGCGGTCGCTGGGAAATCGCACTCGCTGAGGAGGTCGTCGGATTTGAGATGGCTCCCGGTCTTTCGACCCGCGACACGCTCAATAGGATCCCCATCGACAGCAGCGATGTGCAGAGCGAACTGCCGCCGTAGCTGATCAGCGGGTGGGCGATCCCTTTGGGGGGCAGCATCGCGGTCGTCACGGCCACGTTCATCGCCGCTTGAATGACCAGTTGGCTCAGCAACACGAACCCGACCGTGTACTCGAACGAGTCGCGGCGCAGTTGGTGAATCACTCGGGATCCCACCCACAACAGCGTGAGCCACAACGCCGAAATCCCCAGTGTGCCGACCAATCCGAGTTCCTCACCCACGACCGAGAACACAAAGTCGGTGTTCGCCTCGGGGAGGAAGCTGAGCTTCTGCGTGCCCTCACCCAGGCCGGTCCCCGTCAGACCGCCCACTCCCAGTGTCGTCAGCGATTGCTGCACCTGATACGGAGCTTGCTCGAAGTCAGTCCAGGTCGCCAGGAACCCCTGCAACCGCCGCAGCTGATACGGCTTCAGGGCCAGCCAGACGGATGCCAGCGGAACCAAGACAGCCCCTACCGCGACCAATCGCCCCAGCGGCCAGCCGCGGATAAACAGAGTGAGCAACACCGTCATCATCAGGAACACGGACGCTCCCAAATCGGGCTCGATGACGACTAGGAACCCCGCGATCGCCACGGGGACGAGCAGCACCACCGTCCCTCGGACGAATTCGTGCCGCCGGTGCCAATGCCGCTCCATTCCCCATGCGAGCAGCAGTGTGGTGGCCACCTTCATGAACTCGGACGGTTGTAGCGAGATCCCCGCCAGCCGGAGCCAGCGGCGCGAGCCTTTCACCTGTGTCCCGATGCCGGTGATCAGAACCAAGATGAGTAAGCAAACGCCCAGCCCGAAAATCCACGGAGCCGATTCTCTCCAGAACCTCGCAGGCAGAAGGCTTGCGACACCACCCAGCCCCAGCCCAAACAGCAGAAAGAATGCCTGCTTCGTCAGATAAAACTCTTCCGCATCAGATGGACGGGCCGTCATGCTGGCGCTATAGACCATTAGCAGCCCCACGCACAGCAGTGCGCAGATCAGCGAGGCCAGCATCTGGCGGGATTGCGACATCAAACGACTCAGTGGAACAGGAGTGGGCGAGAACCCGGCACGCCCGAGAGCGCCATCGACGGGGATCGGTCAGGAGTGGAATGACTTTGACTGCCCCGCCCTTGATTGGGCGATCTGACCCGGTAACAGTCGTTGCAACTGCCAGAATTCGTCTGTTCCGCCGTGCAGAGGCGATCAAAACCAGAACCAAAGGTCGGGCGCTGACTGAAGTGAGCGGCCAGACGCTAGTTGCCCCGTCAAGGCTCAGAGTTGGGGTTGAGCCAAGACCGACGGGAGGGCGAAGCTCCTGCTGAGCCGCGAGCCAGTGGACGCGCTGTCTGGTGGATGCGGCTCGGCAGGAGCCTCGCCCCAGTGCTGTGAACATGATTGGAAGTCATAAGTCCTTATGAATAGTGACTTATGAGGGGGCTGCAAGTTTTTTCCGGATCGTCAAGTCGAAAAATCAGCGTTGGCTGGCCGACCATCGAGGACCGACTTCGTGGCTTTTTCCTCA
>JAYTCW010000463.1:0-25764 GCA_043736295.1 Planctomycetota bacterium
CTCGACCAGCCGCGCGACGCCCAGCCCGATGCCGGAGCCTTCACCGAACGCCAACACATCAGCTTCCCGAGCCTCGCCCGCCAACTGGGCCGGATGCAGTCGAGCGCCACCCGCAAGATCGTCCTGAGCACGGGTTGGACTGTCGAGAAAGCCGAGCACGAGTACCAGGTGGCCCTCGGATTGTTGGCCTCTCTCGGCGAGGCGCACGTGCAACTCGGCGATGATGCGGACGGGTTCGGAATCGAGATCGTGATTGGGGAGAAATCCGAAACACAAAGTTTGAAATCCGAAACGGAGTAGCCGCTCAAAGCCCAGGGGTTGCAACCCCTGGGCTTTCTTCTCAGTCGATCAACCATTAACCATCAACCCTCCCCATGCCTTCTGCCCAAGACCTGCTGAACTCCCTCCGCCCCGAACTCGCGTGGGAGCCGTTCACCCCGACGCGCAGGAGTCGCTGGGACGTGGGGAAGGCTGCGCACCTCTTCCGCCGCGCGGCTTTTGGCGCTCCGTGGGATGTGATCGTAGCCGCAGCGGCCTCGAACCCGCTGGAGGTGGTCCAACGGTTGGTGCGAGGGCTCGATGGCTTGCAGCGGTTCGAGAATGATGTCGAGCGACTGACCCCCGGCACTCTGGCCAGCAATGACCGCCGCGAGTTGCAGGGGCTGTGGATGTACCGGCTGCTGAACTCGCCGCATCCGTTGCAAGAGAAGTTGACGCTGTTCTGGCACAACCACTTTGCGACGTCGCACGCCAAGGTGACATCGGGGCGGCTGATGCACCGGCAGAACGAGACGCTGCGGCGGTATTCATTGGGGAGCTTCGCGGGTCTACTGCGGGAGATGACGTTCGACCCGGCGATGCTGATCTGGCTCGACTCGAACACGAATCGCAAGGGAGCCCCCAACGAGAACTATGCCCGCGAGGTGTTCGAACTGTTTTCACTCAGCCCCGGCCACTACACCGAACAGGATATTAAAGAAGCCGCCCGCGCTCTCACCGGCTGGAGCACCAAAGACGAACAACCGTTCTTCAACCCGGCAGAGTACGATCCGACCGCGAAGACCATCTTCGGCCAGACCGAGGCCTTCGCGGCAGGCGATGTGGTGCGGCTGGCCTTGGGGCAACCGGCCTGTTCGCGGTTCATCGTTCGCAAGCTGTTTCGGGAGTTCATCAACGACAGCGCGACTCCGCCGGAGGCACTGCTCGAGCCTCTCGCTGCTGAGTATCGACTGCGAGACTACGACACCGGCTGGCTGGTGCAGCGGATGCTGTCGAGCTGGCTGTTCTACTCAGACGCGGCGATTCACCAGCGGATCAAGTCGCCGGTGGAGTACTTAGTCGGCACGGTGCGTTCCCTCGGCGGCACGGTCAGTCCGCTGCAGGCTGCGGATGTCTGCGGACAACTGGGCCAGAGCCTGTACTTCCCGCCGAACGTGAAGGGCTGGGACGGCGGGCGGGAGTGGATCAGCTCGACGACGCTGCTGTTGAGGCAGAACGTGGCCTTCGAGATCACCAAGGGCCGCGACGAGGCCGTACGCCTCGACCCCGCGCGCTGGGCCGTCAAGTACGAGGCGAGAACCCCGGAGCAGATTGCCGATCTATTCCTCAACATGTTCGTTCAGAACACCGACTCCCCGGCCCGCGCGCAGATCGTGGCTCAGTTGCGAACCGAGATGGAGAGTGCAAATGATCGTCCATTCGCGCGGCGCGAGAACCAGGCCCGGCTGGCGCGTCTGGCGGCACATCTGGTGTTGGCACTGCCGGAATCGCAACTGAGTTGATGCACTGCCACCCCAAGCCCAGGGGTTGCAACCCCTGGGCTTTCCGCTCCGTCGCTCAACCCTCAACCCTCAACCCTCAACCCTCAACCCTCAACCCTCAACCCTCAACCCTCAACCCTCAACTCTCAACCCTCAACTCTCAACCCTCAACTCTCAACCCTCAACGGAGCTGCGACTGAGCGACAGCGGATGACGGCCAAGACCATCGGGAGAACCCTCGCCACCCTCTTGAGCATCGAACGATTCACTTCGTCCGGCACGCTCGCCGGGAGACTGAGGCTCGCTTCTCGAAGACGAAACCCTGGACTGCGGTATCCAACCCGCGCCTCTCAGAGTGCCTTCGGCCCCTTCCGCTTTCGCCATTCACGACCCCAGGAGCCGACGACCATGACCTGACGACTTCCCGAAATGTCCCCGTCGAAGAAATCCAAAACTCCCCCCTTGACTGGTCCTTCCATATCAGAGGGTCGGGGTGAGGGGGCCACACGGCTCGCTCTGTGCCCCTCACCCCGGCCCTCTCCCCACAGTGGAGTCCTCTTCGAAAGTCACATCGACTGTGGGGGAGAGGGAGCAGAGACGACGGAGCACCACCACTGGGCGAATGCACTTGAGTCGTAGGGTCGTAAGGCGCAGGTTGGCGAGTGCGACCGGATTCCGCCTCATTTCGGCAGTTTCGGCTGAACACCCCGCGAGCCTCGGTATCGTCTGACGATGTACAGCACGGGCGGCCTCGGCAGCGAGGCCCGTTGGCCCCGTTCGTCTTGCCTGACCGCGACATGGTTCACAACTCTCACGATCCGTACGATTCGCCGCCTCTGCGCGGACTTGGTTCCGTGCAGGCCACGCTGCGCGTCTTCGTCGCGCTGCAATGCTGGGGGTATGCCGCCGCTCATTTGCATTTCGGGGCTAAGTCGGCACTGGCCCGTGTGCTGGAGCAGGAGTTCTATCTGTCTGCGGGAGACACCGCTCTCGTCGACCAAGGGGCCGCGATTTGTCTCGCCGCATGCGGGATGATGTGTCTGCTGCGGCCCGCTTGGCCGGTGTTGCTCGGACTGTTTTTGGGCGAGGTGGTGTTTGTCGGCTCGAAGGCATTCCTGGGCGAGGGAGGCCATCCCGCGATCATCGCAGCCCGGCATGCAGCCATCGTGCTATCGCCTCTGATTCTGGGCTGTGCCGACTTCTGGCCTGGTCGACGGAAATTCTCTCTCGGGTTCTGGATCGCGATCGCAGCCATGATGCACATCGCGGTCTGCGCGAGCTGCATTGGCAACGGGCTGGGAGGGCTGATCGAGAGCCACCAGGGAGGCGACCTCGTCCGAGTGGCCACAGGGGCTGTCGAGAAGTTCACGCGGCAGACTCCCAGCCCGGCGGACGCCAAAACTGCGCTCGCCATCGCCAGCGCGATCCAACTGGGTGTCGGGTTAGCACTGCTGCTGAACCGCACGCGCCAAGCTGCGGGTGCGGCTGCGGTGGTCGGGGTATTTCTGGCGGGGTGCTACTCACTCGGACTGGGGATGGCGGGCTATCCGCGCACGCTGACGCATCTGGTGGAGGGGGGATTGGCGGCGGCGTTGTGTCTGTTCCTATCGAATGCGATTCGCCACGGGGAAATGAGTTATGTGCCTGACCTGCCGGTGCAGAAAGCACGCGGGGGTCATTAGGCGACCTAGGGCCACGTCAAGTCTTGATTTTGGAGTTCGCTTCCCTCGGGAGGGCGAGGCTCCTGCCGAGCCGCATCCACCAGACAGCGTGTCCCCTGGCTCGCGGCTCAGCAGGAGCTTCGCCCTCCCGGCGGGCCGAGCTCAACCCCAATTCCAAGTCTTGACGGGGCACTGGGGCCACTCTCAATCCGTGAGCGGTTCCGGCTCCTCGCCGCGCACGTAAGAGTTCTCACGCGCCAGAGTCTCATAGGCGAGCAGCACGAGTTCTTCACGCGAGCGGAAGAGGTCGCGTTCGGGGAGTTTGCACTCGGTGAGTAAACGCGATTCGAGTTGCTCGTGAGACTCCTGTGACCCATCGGCCCGGACGTGGGAGATGCCACCCAGTTCTTCGCGGACGAACCGGCTGATGAGCAGGTTGCGGTGGCAAGTGAGCGGGTCACGCTCGGCACACATCATCGCGATCGAGTATTTGTGCAGGCCGGTCTTCACCCGCTGAATCCCTTCTCGGAAAGCCGGTGTCAGCGCCGTGCGGGAGAAGTCGACGCGGCCCCCGGGACCGTAGGACTCCGGCTCTTCGCGATGTGCCCCCAGTTGCGGTCCGAGGTGCGAGTAGGCAATACCGACCGAATCGAGGGCCGCTTTGAGTGCCTCGCGATTGTACTGGGGGTTATACCGACTATACGGAGCCGACCGCACATCGGCGATCGCTGTGATACCGTTCATCCGCAGCAAGTTCGCGAAATGCGAAAACGGATGCGTCGAGTGGCCGATGGTAAAGAGCATGGCACGGAGGGGGAGGGTTTATGGTTTATGGTTTATCGACCGGAGGGGAGGTGGGAGGAGGCACTCGGTTCGGGTATCGCACCTCAGATCATTGAAGCCGCTGAGATGCGGCTTCACGAGTGCCCCGTCAAGGTGGGATTTTGTGGGTCACTTCCCTCGGGAGGGCGAGGCTCCTGCCGAGCCGCGAATGCGATTGGGCGTGTTCCCTGGCTCGCGGCTCAGCAGGAGCTTCGCCCTCCCCACTCCGTATCCCACAACCCCAAATCTTGGCCGATAAGGTACTAAGACCCCGTTGCCCCGTTGATCTTTTGAAAGTTGCCACTGATCGTGACGCGGATTTTGCCCTTGGACTGGCTATTCGCGGGCAGGTTCAGTTTCAGGAACAGGATGCCATTGGACTTGGGAGTGAGTTCCAACTCGTGGCCGATGGTGAAGGGGCTGATCTTTTCGTCACGCGGCGCGTTCTTGGGATCACGGACCACTCCCATCAAGGCCCCCGTGGGAATTCCGACGATCTGATGCAACAGTGGATCATCGGAGACCAGTCCGTCGGGGTCGACTGTTTCGTTCACCAGAACGCGGAGGGTTCCTTCGGCTTGGAGGCGAACCGGCTTGTCCTTGGCCACGGCCACGCTGACGGTCCACCCCTTCGTCGCATCAACTTCGACGAGTAGACTATTCTCCTCGAAGACCGCTTCTTCGATCTCCTTCAGCTTCGTTCGAGCGGCTTCATTCTCGGGGGCCACTTGCAACAGATCGTAAAGCGTCGCCTTGAGTTTGTCGGTCAGTCCCTGCTCTTCAAAGCCCTGGGCGACGACCGCCAAACCTTTGACGTAGTCGTCCTTGGCCTTCTCGGCTTGAGTCTCCAGGTTCCGCACCTCGGTGACGTTGGGAGGCTTCTTCTCTTTCTCCTTGGGCTTCTTCGATTGGGAGAGCGAGATCGAGGCTCCGCCTGCCAGCAGCGACACTGCCAGAGCGGCCACGGTCAAACGACGATTCCACATGTGAGCGCTCCAGTGTGTGTGTGAAAAGCCCAGTGGTTGCCACCACTGGGCTTTCGTTGTGAAACTCTGACAGCAGAAGTCTGACGACTTCCGCTACTTCTTCTTCCCGATCGCAAACAGCGTCGTCTTGTTGCTGATATACAGCACATCGTTCGCCACGATCGGAGTGCTGTAGACCGAATTCCCGCAGCTGTTGGTGGCGATCTCTTCCATGACCAGGCCATGCTTGAAGACGATTACGTCGCCATCTTCATCACCGCAGTAGACCTTGCCCTCGACAATCAAAGGGGAGCCCCACGAGGCGGCATACATGTCGTGATTCCAGTGTGCCTGGCCGGTTTTGGCATCGAGACAGTGGACCCCGCCACTGGAATCGACGACATACAGCAGGTCATCCTTGATCGCACAGGTGCCCATCGTGCGGTGCATTTCTTCTTCGAAGTCGAGCTTCTTGTTGCCGTTCAGGTCTTCGCCGACGAAGTGCCAGACGGCTCCCGAGTTCGGATTTGGCATCGTCTTCTCACCGTTGTCGGGCTGGATCGCCTGCAACCGGCGAGATCCGTCTCGGGCATCGACGATTTCTTTACCGTCCTTGTCGACGGCCAGTTCCGCACTGATGTCGCCTCGCTTGGTGGCGTCAATGCACCACAGATGGCCATTCCCTTCGCCGTGTTCAGGGTCTTCGCCGACTGCGATGTAGACGTGATTGTCGTAGACCACGGGGGTGCCGATCAGGTGGTTCCGCTCGCTCTTGCCATTGACGGAATACTTCGCGGCCTTGGGGTTGCAGTCGAACTTCCATAGGAGCTTGGACTTGCCCGCCCCATCGCCAGCTGGGTCGAAGCTGTACATCCAGCCGTCACCGCCGCCGAAGAGAATCTGTGCCTGACCAGCGATGACGGAGTACGCCGGAGATGACCACTGGCCGTGGAGGATGTTCTTACCGGGAGTCGAATCGGTCCACAGGACTTTGCCGGTGTTGCGATCGATCGCGAAGAAACTGGCCGCCTTGGGGGAGGGAATATTCACGTGCGTCTCATCAACCCCGTTCGATGTGCAGACATACAGCACATTCTCGACGCAGGTCAGCGAGCAGCTGCACATGTTGTGCTGCGAGGTGCCGAGTTGGCCCATCATGTCATACTTCCAGACGACATCGGCTTCGTCCTTGTTCTCGTTCTCTTCCGAAGTGAATGGGCTGTCGTTCTCGTTGTCCAAGAACCCTTCGGAATCAAGGCAGACCACTTCGCCGCGACTAGTCACGTACCAGAGTCGGTCGCCTTCACAGAACGGAGAGCAGCAGATTCCCTGATCGGGATAATCCTGAGCCAAGCCGGTCGACAACTTCTGGCTGGAATGCTGCCACAAGAACTTGCCGGTCTTTTCATCCAAACAGAGTAACACGCCCAAGTCGATGCTCTTGGGATACCGCTTCAGGTAGCCATGATAGTTATTGGTCCCAATGTAAATCTTGCCGTTCGCCACGACCGCATTCCCATAGGTTTGGGAACCGAGTGGGGTCGACCAGAGGATGTTCTCCCCCTTCTTGACATTCCATGTTTCCGGAATCCCCGTCCCCTCCGGAGTGTTGTTGCGATGGGTCCACCCGCCCAGCATGGGCCAGTCCTTCGGGCCGACCTTGCGGGTCTTGATCTCGGCTTGCAACGCAGCCGTCGGATCTTCGGCGGCACCAATTATCGCAGGGACCAGAGCCGCACACAAAGCGGCGAGGGAAAGCGTTAAACGCATGAGGAAAACTCCGAGCGGAGGGGTGGGGTGGGGGATTGTCGCCTTTCGCTCCGCGAAAGGACGTTCTTTCGCGGAGCGAAAGACGACAAACAGGACCAGACTTCCGAAGTCTCGGAAGACTTCGGAAGTCTACGGCTTGGCGGGGGTGGCTGCCGGAGCCTCGTTCGGCGTCACCGTCAGGTTGTCGTAGAACACTTCCGCGTTCTTCGCGTCGGCGAACAGGCCGGGGCTGCCGCTGAGATTCGAGACAGCTGCGGCGTCCTCGCCGGTGATCGACCAGTCGGCGGGCTCGGCTTCACCCCTCTTCCAGACCTTCCCCTTGAGGATCGCCTTCCCGCCTTCGATCGAACCCTGGAACTTCATCGTGTACCAGACGTTCGACTCCACCGTGAACGGAACCTTGAACTCCATGCGAGACAGTTGAGTGGCCCACGTGCGAATCTGCAATTGCTGTGACTGCCCCATCAGGACCAGCGTGTAACGCTGATTGGTGAGGCCGATGTCGGGCAGCTTGCCGTCCTTCTCGAAGGCCAGCACATCCGACTGAATGGTGTAGTCGTGGAGGTCGGTGTGGCCGAACCACGCCTGGCTGCGCTGGCCCCGGGGAATGGTTGTAATCTTGCACATCACGCCGTTGCCGGTGGGCGGGCGGTCGCCCTTCGTCACCTTCAGGCGGGGCTCAGCCACCTTCGCGTCGCCCTCACCCGTCGCGCGATCCCACGTCGACCACTCGACCGAGCCGAGGACTTTCTCGTCGACGAGCAGTTTCAGAGATGCCCCCAAGCGGGCCTCCGCATCTTCCTTGGTCTTCGGCTTGAGTTCGGAGTTCGCCAAATTGACAAACCGGAGCAAGGCTGTCCATTGCTGCTGGGGGGTCGAGTCATCCACGGTCAGCGTGACCGGTCCCGGAGGGGCATCTTTCGGCTTCGGCGGGCTGTTGGTGATACCGCTTTGCAGATAGATATAGAGCAGTGCAGCCTGCGGGTCTTTCTCCTTCAACTGGGTTAGCAGATCCCAGTCGAGGACAATGTGGCGGTAGGCGGCACCGACCCAGGTACTCGGCACCTTGCCGTTGTCAAAGTTGAACGACCACTTCAGTTCGGGCACCACGCGGATGCGGGCCTTGGCGGTCAGGTCGCCCAGAGTGGCGGTGACGATCACTGGAGCATGCTCGCCGAAGGGAACCTTGATCTCGGGGCCGCCCTCGGTGGGGTTGGGTTTGGTGATCTCCATGCCGATTTCATATTCGCCGCGTTCGGTCACCACGCCCGGCCCGGTGATCGCGACCTTGACCTCGTCCGAGTTCGCGTTCCGCAGGTACTGCCCCTTGGCGTTGTACAGGCGGAAGTGGAACGCCTGCTTCGAACCGGGACGCAACAGGGTCTCGGCGGGCACGATTTGCAGCTGAGTGGGAGTGTTGTCCTCCTCGCGAGGGGTTTCTTCCAGCAGGCTAGGGGCTGCTTCTGCATAAGCTTCGTTGTCCTTCTTTCCGACGCAGTAAATGGCAGCGGTCGTCGGCATGTAGACGCACCCGTTGGCGGCGATCGGCGAACCGTGGCAGTCTTCGCCCGTGGGGAGCTTGAGCTTGTGCAGAACCTCGACGCCCGTTTCGGTGGGCTTCAGAACATAGCAGTTGCCGTTGACTTCGTTGGCCCAAATCTTGCCGTCCGCGTAGAGCAGACTAGCCCTCATCATCCGGCCCAAGGGCTTCTCGGCAATCTTCTCACCGGTCTCGGAATTGATGACATACAGCTTGCCGTTGTCGGTCGCGACGTAGAGTGTCTTGCCGATCATCACTGGCGAGGAGCGACTGACCGTCCACTCTTTCTGGACCCAGAGTTGGCCGCCTGCTTTCTTGAGGTCGAGATCACCTGGCTTGGCCTTCGAGGGATCGAGGCAATACAGCGACCCCGTCAGCGAGTCGGCCAGCCCCTTATCATCCAGGAGTTCTTCACCCACACCCGAGTAGATCTTGCCACCCGAAACGAGCGGTGTGTGATTCAGACCGTGGATCGAAGTGTAGTAGTTCCACAGGGGCTTCCCGGTGCGAGGCTGAAAGGCCCACAACGCCCCGTCCCCGGAACCGAAAATCATTTGCAGTTCGCCGTTGACAGTGGTCAGCACGGGCGAGCTATAGGTCGTGTCTTCGGGCCGAACCCGCGTGCCGGTGAACCAGACGGGCAGACCGTTCCGTTTATCAAACGCCATGAAGCGGTGGGTCGGCTGGGAATACTCGCCGAAATTTACGAACACCGCACTGATAATCACGCGGTCTTCATGGACGATTGGGAAGTTGGTCCGGCCCCCATAGGTGCTGAGCAGCCCGTACTCTTCGTGCATGGAGTGTGACCACTTGACCGCCCCCGTCTTACCATCCAAGCACTGAAATAGGCCGCAGACTCCCAAGGCAAACACGTCCCCGGTCTCGCGGTCGCCGACCACGCTCGACCAGCCGACGCGCTCCACGGGAACGTCCGACAGGTAAACATTGAATCGCGTCTCCCACAGCATCTTGCCGGTCTTGGCGTCGAGGCACACGACCTTCTCGCCCTCTTCGCTCGGCGTCTCTTCCCGGTCACGAGCCGTATAATACAGTCGATTGTTCAGCAGGATCGGTGTCGACCGGCAGTTGGCCGCCGTCTTCCACAGGATGTTCCCCGCCTCTCCCTCCGCCGAGGGATCCCAGCTGTCCGGGAGATTCGTCTCGGGAGAGATCCCGTCCATGTTGGGACCGCGCCAGAACGGCCAGTCCGCAGCTGGAAGCAGAGATGTGGCAAATGCGGCGCATAGCAGGGCCAGAACGCATGGCAATCGACGCGGCAGCATGAGTGGGCTCATCCAGGAGGAATTCATCAAGGGGGAGGTGGATGGGGGAGGGCATCCATCATGTCCGCGAAACTCCTGACGGAATCCACGACGAGCGACTTCGCGAAGAGTGGAATGCCACTAGCGAACTCAACGAATGCACCTCTCCCGATGCTTAGGGTAAGGATACGCCAGTCGCCAGAGCGGAGCAAGGACGGGGAGGGATCGGTGAGGGTAGAGGGCGAGGACATCGCCTCGCACCCTACTGCTGGACACTGCCCGAACATCACCCCACCCAACATACCGGGGCCGAAGGATTTCAGCAGAGTGTCGCGCCAAGCCATTAGGAAGAGCCTTGAGGGAGATGTCAATCTCAGAACACACCGGGAACCAGCCGATGACGCACCCGCAGTGCGTACTCGCGATATCCCGGAAGCTCGGCCAGTAGCAGCCGATCCTCGATCAATGTCCGACGGAGAAAAAGGGCTGCAAATCCTAGGACCGTCAGCATGGCCAGCCACGACCCCAAGGCGATTCCTCCAGCAAACATGGCACACAGAGTGGCTGAATAGCCGGGATGCCTGACAAAACGGTAAGGACCGCCGTCGATGACCACCTGACCTCGATCACTCTGGATTCGGACCACGGATGAGTAGAACCGGTTGGCCTGCAACGCCCAGAAATTGACGCTCAGGGCCAGGCCATAGCCGACCACTCCCGCGATCTGCACTGATGATGACACCGAACTCCAATGGAACCGTCCAATATCGAGGCCAGCCAGCACCCAGTGGGCCATTAACAGGAGACCTCCCAGTCCTCGCGTCAGGCGATCTTGATTGCCTGCTCCGGGCGTCTGCCGTTCTTGCATCAATCCGGCATCTGCAAAGGCGGCCAAGAGTCCATACCAAGTGACCATAACCGCTAAAATCATCCAAACAAACGGGAAATCACATCGGCCAGCTGATACGAAAATGATCCCCCCGATCACAGCGGGAAACATCACTGACCGGAGAAAGAAGAGCAGCCTCAACATCGTCAGCATTCTCTGAGGGATCGCCTGTCTTGCCAATCGGGGGATGGCACCAGCAATCGCCACTGCTCAGGACAGACATCTCCGAGGGCAAGTTCGGAGGCGATCTGGTGGTTCCATTTCGACAGGCTGATACCTACCTCGCTCAACTTTCCGTCCCGATGAACCGCCCCATCAGGTCCCAACCTTTCGGCAGTCGTACTCCCGTTTGACTCGCGGCGACCTCGTCGTAGGACCGCGATCCATTCGGCACCAGTCCATTTCCGGCCATGGTGAATGGCGTGAACCCGTGGCTGTGGGTTTTGGTGCGGAGGAAGGTCGGGTGGTCGGGCGAGATCAGGACGCGGTAGTCGCCTTGCGAGCGCAGGTACTCATGCACCGGGCCGACGATGTGGTGGTCGATCGCTTCGAGGGCCTTGACCTTCTCGTCGGCGTGTCCCTCGTGGCTGGCCTCATCAGTCGCCTCGACGTGAACCACGACGAAGTCGATTCCGTCCTTCAGCGTCTGAATCGCGTACCGCCCCTTAGCCGCGTAGTCGGTATCGAGGTAGCCCGTCGCCCCCGGCACTTCGACGACATCCCAGCCCAGCAGCTTCCCCAGCCCGCGCAGCAGATCGACAGCTGTGATGACGGCTCCCTGCACTCCGTACCGGTCCTTGAACAGTCGCAGAGCGGGGGCCTTCCCTTGTCCCCAAAGCCAACACTGCGTCGCGGCCAGTTCCCCGCGCGCGGCATTCAGGGCATTCGCCGCGAGGATTGCCCGGCTCTTCTCCATGATCGCTCGGAGGTCGCACGCCCCGCTGCCGAGCGGCAGGTGTTCGGCAATCAGTTGATCGGTGATGTCGTGCGGCGGGATGGTGTAGGTATCGCTGCTGAAGGGGGCCTGGCGATCACGGGCCCGCCAAAGCAAGAGGTTGCGGTAGCTGACTCCGGTGTGGAACTTGATGTGCTCGTCGCCGCAGTAGGCGTGTTGCAGGTCGCGAATCAGCGAAGCTCCGACCTCATTGGGGATCTGTCCGGCGGTGAAGCTCTTCATCCGCTCGTCGGCGACGGTGACGAAATTGCAGCGGATGGCCCAGTCTTCGGGGCCGAGGGCGATTTCCTGGGCAGCGGCCTCGATCGGGGCGCGTCCGGTGTGGAATTCGAGGGGGCTGTAGCCAAACAGGCTCATCGTGCCGACATCGCTGCCGCTGGGGAGGCAATCCGGGACGTTCAGCGACAGGCCCGACAGGCCGCGCTGGGCCACACGATCCATCTCCGGCACGCGGGCGGCCTGGAGTGGAGTCAGATTGCCGAGGGACGGCTGCGGCTCATCGGCACAACCGTCGGGAATGATGAGGACGTACTTCATGACAAGTCGGGGGTCGGGAGTCGGGAGTCGGGAGTCGGATGTTTAGCCGCGACGCGAAGTCTTCGCAGCGGAGCGAGTTTCTGGAGCGAACGTCGGGTGCCCGGTGGCGAATCCTGCCGACGGGTGAGGGGCTAGGCTCCCGAATACTCGGGGGACAGCATAGCGACTTTCTCGCATCCCCGAGAGTCGGTTATCCTTGTCGAAGTTCGGCAAAGAACTGCTGGCGTTCCGTCGATTCCTGCCTAACGTACAGGGAGTGATCCGCCTCGCCGGACTGACCGGATCGACGGATTGTGCCCAGAAAACCAGCCATGTCGAGGCTAGCGACAGTATTGATCGCGAGGAGTGGACGATGAATGTCCCGTTCCATCGGAGTTGGGTGGGTGGGTGGGCCCTCGGACTCAGTCTCGGTTTGCTCTCGGCACGGGCCGATGAGCCGGTCACGGTGGCGAAGCCTTCGACGGACCAGTTGCTCCCCGAGGTGTTCTCCAAATCCGTTCCGGAATCGGTGGCCGAACTCAAGGCTCTGGAGACCCACATTCTGCAGCTGATGCCCAAGCTGAGCGCGGCCACGGTAGCGGTTCAGGTTCGGGAGGCTCATGGAAGCGGATTGATCGTTTCGGGTCAGGGGCTGATCATGACTGCCGGGCATGTGTCGGGAAGGCCGGGGCGAGACGTGGAAGTCACTCTGGCTGATGGCAAGAAGGTCAAAGGACGCACGCTGGGTCGCAATCGGATCCTCGACACCGGACTGATTCAGATTGATGGAGATCGAACCGACTGGCCGTTCTGCGAACTGGTCTCACGCACCGAGACGAAGTCAGCGCCACAGCTGGGAGACTGGTGTCTCTCGCTCGGCCATCCCGGAGGATACCAAGAGGGGCGTACGGCACCCGTCCGGCTCGGGCGAGTGATCGTCTTGATGCACCGCCTGATGCAGACCGATTGTGAACTGGTGGGCGGCGACTCGGGCGGGCCGCTGTTCAATATGCGTGGCGAGGTGATCGGGATCAACAGCCGCATCGGGGCGGGGCTCGACTTCAACTTCCATGTGCCAACTCGTGCCTTTCAACAGGAGTGGGACAGTTTGACGCAGGCGAAGGATCTCGAAGGCACCGAAGACTTGGATGGGGACGGCCGCCACGGAGCGTTGCTGGGACTCTCGGGGCAATCCGACACCGCCGGATTGAAAATCACCAAGGTCTACGAAGACGAGCCCGCCGCCTGGGCCGGAATCCGGGTCGGCGATCTTCTGGTAACACTCGACGCCAAACGCATCACCGACATGAGCCAGCTGATTGAGCAGGTCGGAGACAAGCTGCCCGGTGATGAGGTGCAGGTCGAACTACTTCGAGACGGGAAGAAGATCGAGTTGACCGTCGAGCTCGACTTGAAGTGGGATTGAGCTGACTTGCGACAATGAAAAAAGCCCAAGGGTTGCAACCCATGGGCTTCTTCATGCGTCTCACAAGTGTTCATTCCACATCGATCGATTTGATCGCGATCAGACTAGTACTTGGCAGTCTCGTTGGCCGGTGCATCGCAAGCGATCTGGCACTGGTTGGCGTCGCAGTCATCCATGGTGTCGGAGAAATTCGAACCGTAAGTGACCGCGTGGATCCGACCGCCGTTGTCGCACTTATTAAACCCGCTGAAGCTGTAGGCTTGGTTCAGTTCACCGATCGCATCAGCGACATCGTTCAGTTCGCTGACTACAGCGTGCTGAACTTCGCTCAGACCGACGATCAGGCCGATCACCAGCAGCGTGGCGACCAGAACCAACTCTGCCGAAATAATGAAACCGGCTTCGTCACTCAACAATGTCTTCAACATCTCTTCACTCCCCTGAAACAGGTACTCACGGACTCTGGGAACATCGGATCGCGTCAACCTGAAGGCGCATCGCCTTCGATCAGCGGTTCACACGATCCACACACATCCGGAGACCAATCGCACGAGGAGTACATCACTGGGAAGGGGAGGGGCCTCGTGTGGCCGAGAAACGGAGAAGCACCTGGCGTGCCAGTCTTCTGGAAAACGCCGATCTGTGCGGTTTAACTGGTTTCGGCGGCCGTAATCCCGGAGCCGGGGGGAAATATGTCAAGAACCTGAAACAGGTGCCTGTGCAAAATGTTCGGGAAACGGTTCGTGCCGAACGTTCGCCCTCAGAGACCGAACCAGGCTCTCCAGTGGGGAACCAACACGCATCCGCCCACTCCAATCGCCGTCATGGCTCCGACCAGAACCGCAGCTGCTGCCGTGTCCTTGGCCACACGGGCCAGCTCCGAATACTCCGGACTGACCTTGTCGACGATGGCTTCGATCGATGTATTGGCCAACTCCAGTCCAATGACCAGTCCGATCGCCAAGAGCAATACCGCCCATTCGAGCGGAGCCAGCCCGCTCACGCAGGCCAGACCCACGACCAGGCTGGTACAAGTGCCGTGAACCCGCATGCTCGATTGCGTGCGACAGGTGTGGAACAATCCAGAGAATGCCGCAGCGAATTTGCCCCGCCAAGTTTGCGGTTGATGGAATCTGTTCATGACACGGGAACCTGGCGACTCATGATCTCACGAATACGTTGTGTCGAATCCAGCCCCGCGAAGCAAGCTCAATGGAATGGCACTCTGTTTCGGCGAGAGCTGGACTGACGTTGCAGGCTGGTCGAGCTGTCCTCGCCCTGAGTTGAATATTCCTAGCTGAATGACTGCCATTCAGACCTCCACTCACCTCGCTCGAACAGAATAGCCGGGCCGTAATACCTCGGATTTGCACGGCGAGAGAGTTCCCGGTGACATGGCCTTCTGGTCTGGAGAAGGTGTGTCGTTGACTCTGGGCACACACGCGGTCTGGGGGGCGATCATGGCCTCCACGGGTCAAGCTCCGATAAACTGCGATGGGACCATCCTGATCGTAAAGGCGAGCGGCCAGTGGAAACTTCCCGTCGCCTGGACCCCGAGGTCCGGGCGGAACGGACCTCGGGGTCCGTTCTACTGGTCAACCATCACTGGCCGCTCGAGTAAAGGCTCCCTTGTGACTGAACCGACTGACATTTCGACTCCCTCCACTGTGTTGACCGAGCCTGTGGCAGAGGCTCGTCCCTCACTCGCACGGCTGTGGCCCGCGTGGGTGATTCTCGCGTTGACGGGCATCGCGTGGGTGATTTCGGTGACGCCCGCGATCAACAACCTGACCCGGTTCATCGTCATGATGGTGGGACCGCTGGCGGGGGCCGTACTCTCTGCGGTATGGGTGTTGGGGTTCAGTCGCCTGGGGTGGCGCGAGCGTGTTTCGGTGACGTGGATGGCGATCGCCTTGGGGATCGTGGCCTGGCAAATCTCCTTTGAGGGCATGGGCGTTACCGTCTGGATTTACGGAGTCCCATTGGCATTGGCGGCCATCACTTTTGGAGAGACTCTGTGGAGAAGCAGGCGGGAGCGACCCCGTATCGGGCTCGTCGCAGCATTGCTGGTTGTCGCCTGGGGCTGGCTGCCCTTCCTGCGGAACGATGGGTTTCGAGGGGACTACCTGCCGGAGTTGACTTGGCGGTGGACTCCAACAAAGGAGTCGCTACTCGCTCCGGCGGTGATACCACCGACCACTCCGGTGGCTGAGGCCGGGGTGACGGCCCCCAAGGCGATCCACTCTGAGAATCTCGCCGAATCTCTCTCGATCCATGCGAATGACTGGCCGAACTTTCGGGGGTCTCTGCTGCAAGGCCGAGCGGAGAGTATCCAGGAACCACTCGACTGGGAAAAACATCCGCCGACCGTACTCTGGAAACAGCCCATCGGTCCCGGCTGGTCGTCGTTCATTTTCGTGGCCGGGAAGCTGTACACCCAGGAACAGCGCGGGGAGCAGGAACTGGTCTCCTGCTACGACTCAGCCACCGGCCAGCCCGTTTGGCAATCGGCTCACCCCACGCGGTTCTCGGAAGTGGTCTCCGGGGCCGGGCCGCGAGCGACGCCGACCTACGACCGAGGCCAGCTGTTCACGTTCGGGGCCAAGGGACTACTCACCTGTCACGATGCGGACAACGGTCGGGTGATCTGGCAACGCGACCTGATGAAAGAGGTCGACGCCCAACTCCCCATGTGGGGCTTTTCCGGCTCACCCATTGTGATTGGCAACCGAGTCATCATCTATGCGGGTGGCTCGGGGGACAACGGACTGATAGCCCTGGACCGGCACACCGGGAAGACGGACTGGGCAATCGCCTCAATGGGAATGAATTTTAGCTCTGCACAGCCGATGCTGTGGCAAGGCAAGCAAATAGTCGTGTTCGGTGATCAGCAGGGGCTCTTCGCGGTCGATCCGTCGAAAGGCAGAATACTCTGGCGGTTTCGTCCGTCTGAGTGGAAGGGGCCAGCGGTCTGCCAGCCGCTTCAGATTCTGGAAAGGCGGACTATTCACGGCAACGTATCCAGAGAAAACGAAGGACAAAAACTGATGCTGAAGGATGGTGGTTATTTGTCGATCGGCGCGCAGATCAAGGAAGACAGCCTGATCGTCACACTCGGTGACGGGATCGGAGTTGCCCGGCTGGAATTGAAGTATGAATTTCATCCCGATATTCACATTCTGGGGCTCGATCCGCATTTTCAAGGAGAATTCTCCGTGAAAGAGGTCTGGACCTCCAACCAACTGAAACCCTCGTTCAACGATATGGTCTATCACAAGGGGCACCTCTACGGGTTCGACCAGAATATTCTGGTCTGCCTCGACGCCCAGACCGGACAGCGGAAATGGAAGAAAGGCCGCTACGGGTTTGGCCAGATGTTGCTTCTACCCGAGGTCGACCAGATTATCGTCATCTCCGAGTTTGGCGAGTGCGTCCTCCTCGCCGCCGATCCCACAGCTCATCGTGAACTCGGGCGGTTTCCGGCCATCGAAGGCAAGACCTGGAACCACCCCATCATCGCCGGGCAGACGCTCTTCGTCAGGAACGGAGAAGAGGCAGCTGCACTGAGGCTGGTGCCGTAGAGGCGGTGCGTTCAGGCAGCAACTCATACCGCACATTCCGCTGCCTTGGCTCGTACCCCGCATCGCTGATACAGCGTTTGATGGTATCGAGCGAAAGGTGGAACACCGTTCCGGCCTGGGCCACGACGTTCTCCTCGATCATCAGACTCCCCATGTCGTTGGCTCCGAACATCAGCGCCATCTGGCCGATCTTCTCGCCTTGAGTCACCCACGACGACTGAATGTTCGGGATGTTGTCTAGGTACAGCCGCGCGACCGCCTGCGTCTTGAGGTACTCGAATGCTCCGACCTCGGGCATGTGCGACATATCGACGCCCCCCTTGCGGCCCTCTTCGGCGTCCTTCCCGAACCACGGGGCGACCTTCGGCGACTGGTGCGTCCAACAGATGAACGCCGTGAACCCGTGGGTCTCGTCCTGCAACTGTCTGAGCCGGTCAAGATGCTCGATTCGCTCTTCGAGGGTCTCCACATGCCCGAACATCATTGTGCAGGAACTGACGCCGCCCATCTGGTGCCAAACTCGGTTCACGTCGAGCCAGCCATCGGTCAGCACCTTGCCGCGCGTGATGAGTTTGCGCACGCGGTCGACGAGGATCTCGCCGCCACCGCCCGGCAGGCTACCGAGGCCCGCAGCCTTGAGCCGCCCGAGCACCGTCTCCAACGGCAGCTTGGTCAACTTGTGGAAGTGGTAGATCTCCGGCGGGCTGAACCCGTGGATGTTCACCTGCGGGAACTTGGCCTTGAGGGCACGGAGCGTGTCCTCGTACCACTCCAGCGGTAACTTCGGATGCAAGCCGCCCTGCATCAGGATCTGATCCCCGCCGAGGGCGACCGTCTCCGCGATCTTCTCGTACAAGGTCTCCAGCGGCAGCACGTACGCCTCGACATGGTCGACCGGTCGGTAGAACGCACAGAAGTCGCACACCGCCGCGCAGACGTTCGAGTAGTTGATGTTCCGGTCAATGTTGTATGTCCGCACCGGCCCCGGATGCAGCCGCTTCGTCACTGCGTCAGCAGCGGCCCCGATGGCGGTCAGGTCGTGGGATTGCAGCAACTCGACCCCTTCGGCAGGCGTCAGGCGTTCTCCCGCGACGGCCTTGTCGAGGATGCGTTCAATGCTGGACGGTGTGCGAGAGATCATGGGGTTCGATGTTGTGTCAGAGTGTGTGAGCCGCATCACCCACATGGTAAACGACCAGCCTCAGCCCACCAAGCGGATCAAGGTTGGAAGCCTAACCGCGAGGCGAAGTCGTTGGTAAACCAAGAATAGATTGAAACGCGGGCACTCGCCCGAAATTCAGAACAATGGTAAACTCCCTCAGCAGAAAGTCTTCAGGGAGCATGCAACATGACCGAAATCCTGTTTACCGTCATCGAAGCTCCCGAAGGAGGGCTGACAGCCTCTGCGGTGGCTTACTCCATCGTCACCGAGGCGGATACGCTCGACGAGTTGCGGCAGAACGTCCGAGAAGCAGTCGAGTGCCATTTCGAGGAGGGAGCCACCCCGAAGCTCATCCGGCTGCATATCGTGCGCGACGAGGTACTCACGGTATGAGGCTGCCTCGCGACCTCTCTGGACGCCAGCTGGTGAAGCGTCTGGGTACGCTGGGGTATCTCGTCACCCGCCAAAAGGGGTCGCATATGCGTCTGACAACGATGCGTCATGGCGAGCATCATCTGACGATTCCCGATCATGATTCGTTGCGAGTCGGGACACTGCGCTCCATTCTAGCCAGTGTTGCTGAACACTTTAGAACGACGATTGACGAACTCGCTGGAGAGCTGTTTCCCGGCGAGTAATTCGCGCCGGATCGCCAAGGCACGGGCCTCAATGCGGGGAGCGTATTTGCGACTCCCCTCAGACTGGCTCTCTCTCCGCTGCGGCCTTGGGACTCGTCAGCCAGCCCTTGCGATAGAAGAAGATCATCAACACTCCGGCAGTGCCCGCCATTAGTGAGAGCGAGAACAAGTATCCAAACGGCCAACTCAGTTCCGGCATGTTCCACACCGAGGCCTGTGTGTCGAAGTTCATCCCGTACACCCCAGCGATGAAGCTCAGCGGGATGAAGATGCTCGACATGATCGTCAGCACGCGCATGATTTCGTTGGTGCGGTGTCCGACCATGGTCAGGACGAGATCGCGCAGATCAGCACACATCTCTCGCTGAGTTTCCAGCACGTCGATGATCTGTACCGAGTGGTCGTAGCAGTCGCGCAAGAAGACCTTCGTCTCCGGAGCGATCAGGTCTGACTCGTGCCGCTGCAGCGCATTGAGCGCATCTCGATGCGGCCACGCCGCGCGGCGCAGCTGAAGCAACTCCCGGCGGATGGCATGCAGGCGATCTAGGACAACCGGCGACTTCCCGTCCGCGCTGGCGTCGAGTACATCCAGATCCTCGCCGTACTTCTCCAGCACGGGGAAATAGCTGTCGATGACGGCGTCGATCAAGCAGTAGGACAGATAGTCCGGCCCGCTGCGGCGGATGCGTCCCTGGTTGATGCGGAGTCGCTGGCGGACCGGATCGAGGCAGTCGCCACCAGGCAGTTCCTGAACCGTGATGATGAAGTCCTGGCCCAGGAACAGACTGACCTGCTCCGTAGAGAGTCGGTCAGCGGCATCGGCCATCCGCACCACGATAAACAAGTGGTCGCCGTATTCGTCGACCTTGGCCCGCTGGTGGACATGCACGGCATCTTCCAGCGCGAGTGGGTGGAGGCCGAATACCTCGCCCACTGTCTGCAACCAGCGCGGGTCGCTGATGCCGTCGATATTGACCCACAGGATCGAGCCCGGTTGACGCAACGCAGCGACCTCATGCGGCGACTTGAGATCCCGCTCCTGGAGTTCGGTGGGCGAGTACCGCATCGCTGTCACTCGCACCGCCGAGACCGGCTGATCGACAGGGGGCGGCGTCGCGGCACCCGAGGCTTGCACCTCCGAGCGACGGAACAGCTTCTTACGTTTCGGCGGATTGTGTTTGTGACTGTTCACCCGATGTAGTCCTCCAGGGGATGGCAGCCGCGAAATATACCCGACTGTTCCGATTGATAGATCAGATCGTTGTCGACATCGATCGCCGTCAAGGCCCCGCCATCCCCATAGACACACGTGTCGATGCAGACCCATCCCGGCAGGATCAGCGGCAATCCCGACTCCTGAGCCGAATGGCCGCAGATCACCCGCTTGCCCGAAAAGTGTGGCACACAGTGGCGACCAATGCGACTCCAGCGCAGCCAGTGCTTGTCCTGCATCTCTAACGGGTACTCGCCCCGGATCGAAGCATGGGAGAAAATGGTGGTGTCGGTCTCGATGTACGGCTGTCCGTTGCGCATGAAGTCGAGGTGTTCGTCCGGGATGCCGGAGAAGCTGCCGCCATAGGAGTGCAGCATCTCCATCCCGCCGTATCGCGGCCAGGCGTCGGCCCACTCGCCGCCGTACAGGGCGTCGAGCATCATCTCTTCATGGTTGCCCATGATGTGTCGAAGCTGGCAGCGGGTCTTCAACTCCAGCAGCAGATTGATGCACCGCTTGGAGTCTGGGCCACGATCGATCACATCACCCAGAACGATGACGGTGTCCTCGGGGGTCAGGTTCAGTTCGCGCAGCAGCACCTCCAGTGCGGTATCGCACCCGTGGATGTCGCCAATCGCCAGAGTTCGCCCCGTGTTCAAATGAACTCATCCTCATGACTGTGCCGTCGCAACGGCGTGGGTCTGCATGCCCCCGCTGCCGTGAGTCTTTATCATCGCAGAGACATCGTAGAATGGCCAATCACCAGTACGCCAGCACCGCCTTCGACTGAGTGTCCAAATTCATACAGTGTCGATCATGCATTCGCTCCACCGGGGAAACGTGTTTATCATCCCTGCTACGCGGCTTAGTTGCAGACTCACGTGACTCTTTTCATCATTTCCTAGGGTCGGTGATCGACATTCCTTGTTCCCAATGGTGTCCCCATGCAGCAGTACCAAGGTCTGATCGGGATCGTCACGCTGATGGCGATTGCGGTATTGCTCTCGGAGAATCGCCGCAAGATCGTCTGGCGACCGGTCCTGGTCGGTTTGGCGTTACAGGTGCTGTTCGCCGCGTTCATTCTGAAGACGCCGTGGGGCCAGCCGTTCTTTGACGCCTGTGGCGGAGCCATCAACACCCTGCTCGGCTTCTGCGACCGAGGCACCGACTTCCTCTTCAAGCATCTCAGTCAACTGAGCAGCCGGGAGCAACACCTCGAAGGGCCGCTGGTCAATCTGGCGTTTCGAGTGCTGCCATCGATCATCTTCTTTTCGGCGATCATGGCGGTGCTGTATCACCTGGGAGTCATGCAGTTCATCGTGCGAATCATTGCGTGGGTGATGGTCAAGACGATGGGCACCAGTGGGGCCGAGACGTTCAGCGTGGCGGCCAATATCTTTGTCGGCCAGACCGAAGCTCCTCTGCTCGTGCAGCCGTTTCTGGCCAAGATGACCCGCAGCGAATTGATGACGATTATGCTAGCGGGGTTCGCGACCATCGCGGGGGGGGTGCTGGCGCTGTATGTCGGAATGCTGAAGGGGGTCCTGCCCGACATCGCTGGTCATCTGATTGCGTCGTCGGTGATGGGGGCTCCGGCAGCGATCGTGTTCGCCAAGATCATGGTCCCGGAAACCGAAACGCCCGAGACCCTCGGTGACCTGAAGGTCTCGCTCCCGCGCCAGACGCATAACGTGATCGAGGCGTTCGGCGACGGTGCGAATGAGGGAATGAAGCTGACACTGAGCGTGTGTGCGATGCTGATCGCGTTCATCGCCGCGATGGAGATGCTGAACGCCCTGCTCGGGTGGGGGCCGACGATTCCTGGTCTGGGAGTGAAAGTGCCCGCGACCTCGATGCAGGAGATCTTCGGCTGGGCGTTTCGTCCGATCGCCTGGACTCTCGGGGCCAACTGGGAAGAGTCGCGAGTCGTCGGCACGCTGCTGGGTGAGAAGCTCGTACTCACGGAGTTGATCGCCTACACCGATCTCTCCAAGCCGGAGACGATGGCCCAGCTCAGCCCGCGCACCGCCCGCATCGCCGCGTACGCCCTGTGCGGGTTCGCCAACTTCGCGTCGGTCGGAATACAGGTCGGCGGGATCGGGGCGATGGCCCCGGAGCGCAAGGCTGAGATCTCCCAACTGGCCATGAAGGCCATGATCGGCGGGGCACTGGCCTCGGCCATGACAGGGGCCATTGCGGGATTGATGATCTGAGGTGGCGACGCAGCGAGCGCTTCGTAGTGTGGGCTTTAGCCCACGCGAGATTATGAAGTGATTGATCGAAGCAGAGGCGTGGGCTAAAGCCCACACTACGTCCAAATCAATTCCACCTCACACACCTCAAACGCCCCCATCTCCACGATCACGCCGCCGTCGGGATCGATCCCCAGTGTGCTGATCGTCTGGCCCGTGAAGTCGCGCTGCCTCGCCTGGACCGGCGTGCGGAACGCCAACAGCTTGAAGGTCGCCGCCCGGCCTTCGGTCTCGATCAGTCGCACGACGCACCCGCTACGCGTCTTGGTCTGCTCCTCGCCAAGTGGAAGGATCTTACGCAGCACGACATTCTTCGCCCCGATGTGGAACAACCAGCCCGAGGCCCCCGACGACGATGGCCCGCGCTCCACCGGCACGACCACCGGCGGAGTCGCGACCGAGAGCGCCGCCTGCATCGGAAACGGCTGGTCGAAGACGATCCGCAGCGTGCGTGGCCCGCTCGGTTCGCCCGCGACCAGCAGCAGAGTGTCGAGCATCCGCGGACCGGTCCGGCGATGGAACGGCAACCCGTGGGTCAGCAGCGCGACGCGCTGGGTCGCGTCGGCGATCTCGACATAGTCGGGGGCTTCGAACCGCTCGCCGCTGACCGGCTGGGCGGCTTGCAGCACTCCCTTGGTGATGGCGGCGTCCTCATTCTTCCAAGCCCAGCGTGCTGCGTAGTAGTTGGTCCACGGCTCGCCATCGAGCGGTTTCGCGGGGGTGATGTCGAACTCGACTTCGATCACCGGACGACCACGCCACAGCTTGACTGTCTGCTTAAAGTCGGCCAATGAACGACTGGGGTTCTGCGGATCGAGCAGGCGGCCCACGGTCTCAATCGAGGCCAGCGTCGGCCCGGCGGAGACGACGCGGTGCTGATCGCAGACCATGACCGAGTAATAGGTACTCTCTTCGTCGGGCTCTTCCCCCTCACCGACGGTCACCATCCGAGCGGTCGGGAACCGGTGGGCCAGTTGCTGGCTGATGCGGTTGCCGTTGAACCCTGCCGCTCGCACATCGGCGATCCCTCCGGTCTGCTCGCTGAGCTTAATGTCGATGAACTCATTACTGAGCGAGAGTCCTTCGGCCCAGGCTCCTTCTCGCTTCTTCGACGGGGGAAGGCTGGTCACGGGTCTATCGCCCGGCAACCACTGGAACCCACTCGGAGGCAGGTCCACGATCACCGATGGTCGCACCGCATCCGCCTGGACCGCAATGACGCCGCCCTCGACCGGAGGGAGCGGTAACCCGACTGGCCAATCGGCCACCACGCGCCGCGAGTAGGACAACGTGTTGAGCAGCAGCACCCCGCGACGACCGGGCGCTCCGGTCAACAGCGGGACCAATCGGGCGACCGACTCCTCTTCGAATCGCTTCAAGTCAACTGGTAACGCCTCATCGGGCATGGTCGGCACATCCGGTCCAGACAGCTCGACTCGCGATTCCAGCTCAGCTGCACGGCGAACCGCATCACCGCGTAACACACTCGCGAGAGCAGAACACCACTCGCCGCGATCGAACTGGTTGCGACGCAAGGAGGCTTCCCCATACCGACGAATCGGACGGTCCTCCTGCTTGGCGACCGCTTGCACCAAGAACGGCGAGAGGTACTCATTCGACTTCAAATCGGCATACCGATCGCGAGTGTCCGTCGAGGCAAAGAACTCGGCAAAGGTAATGAACCGACCCAGCACCGGCGCGTACTTCCCCATCCGCCGCAGGTCGTCCAACCACGGCTGCTTCAGGTCCGGCCACCGCGCGAAACAAACAGCTGCCACATGGTCGTGGTCCATCGATTCTGCCATGCGGACCGGAAATCGCAGGAAGCTCGACGCACTGTCCCCGGCCAGGGGAATGCGGCTATAGGCTTCGAGCGTCGTGCCATCCTGCCCCTGCCACCTCAAGCGGGTCTGCTCCTCATCGGGGTACAGCCCATCGTCCATCACGAAGTGCAATCCGCCCTTGTAGCCCGACCGCGAGAGGAGTTGAGGCATCGCCAGATTGACCCCGTAGCGGCGACGGCCCCAGATCGTTGGGGACTGGCCGAGTCGCTCTCGATAACCGCACCGCCCTCGCTCCAGTGACCATAAAATCGAGTTGATCCCGATCAGTTGAGTACACCCCTCGTGCCAATCGCCGCCGACTAGGTCGGTGCGTCCAGCCTGCCACGCCTCGCGCAGTCGATCGATCGTCGCGGGAGACTTGACTGCGATCTCCTCCATGTCACTTGCACTGAGCAACACATTGGACGGCACCTCGCTGGCGAGGAGCTGTTCCAACTCGGGAAACTTCGCCGTTGGCCCCGCCAGACAGAGATCGAGCAGATAACACCCCACCGGGTAGAACCGCTCGCGACACTCCAGCAGCAGCTCAAACGCATGCTTCAAATGCCGCCGCGCGACCTCGCCCTCTTGCTCCACAGCCGCCCGCGCTGCCGAGAGGATCTCGTCCTTCATGCGGACTTCGTCCATGCTTCCAAAGTTCCGCATGTGCCGCGTGAGTAATTCCACCAGCAGCCACGTCGTGCCCAAGGCGAGGAAATCAGCGGCCAAGTCCTCATCAATCACCGGGACTTCCGGAAGCAATGCCAAGGCGGCGGCGAGCATCTCTTTTCGCTCATGCTGCCCCCGCACGACGCACGATCCGGCGGACTGGGCCGCTTGCATCCACTCGCTCGTGGCCGTCTCGTCGCATCCGGTCGGGATCAGAATCAGTCGACCGGGTTGAGACATGTCGAGACTGTCGTGTCGACGCCATTGCGGCAGAGATTGCGTTTCCAGAAGGATCGCCGGATGCCACGCCACCGCAAACACATTGAGCAAGCTCCCCGCGGGCTTCTCGCTGAGTTCAGACGGGAAGTCCTCCAGGCTGTGACTGGGGATCAGGATAATCACTTCGGAGAAGTTCATCGGGTGGGGTCGGGGGAGGAGGGGAGTAGAACGGAATTTATTCCGTTCCGTGCGACGCACGACAGGCAGTGTAGTTCAGTCGTAGTACGGACGCCCACGTCCGTACTGTCTGCGGAGATGTGATCTCGGGGAGCGGTTCTCGGAACGGAATAAATTCCGTTCTACTTCGACGAGGCCGGTCGCCTTATGGCTCCGTTTTCAGGAACTCTTTCACGTCCAGTTCCCCGGTGCGAATCGTCAGTGCTGGCTCCTTCGCGGTCAGGCGGTAGGCCCCGGTGGTCCAGTGGTAAGCCGCCTGGAGCTGGGCCTCATCGAGAACCTCGCCCCCGCCGGTGACGCCGCCCGCGATGGTCAGCGGACGCGGGGAGATCAACGCCGCGATCTGCGGGATGTCGCCGACATCCCGCAGGATGCCGGGAGCCATCAGGCCGAGTCGCTGG
>JAYTCW010000464.1:0-6745 GCA_043736295.1 Planctomycetota bacterium
GCTGTATTTTCCGGTGAGGATGCAGGCCCGGCTCGGCCCGCAGATCGAGTTCGTCACCAGACAGCGATCAAACCGCATCCCTTGCTTCGCGATGCGATCAATGTTCGGCGTGTCGAGCAGCTTCCGTTCATTGCCGTACGCCGAGATCGCCTGATAGGCGTGATCGTCGGAGAAGAGGAAGACGACGTTCGGTCGCCGCGCTGGCTCAGCTGCATCACTGGGGACTAGGAACAGCACTCCGACCAAGAATCCGATTCCACAAAGCAGGCCACGCAAAGTGAGGGACATGGTGAGTAAATCATTTCTCAGGACGGGAATGGGGGATTGCGGGACACGCTGCCTATCGTGCAAGACGGTCGCTTCGCTGTCAACAGTATTGCTGCGTCTC
The DNA here is from genome assembly GCA_043736295.1 of Planctomycetota bacterium. Lineage (GTDB taxonomy): Bacteria > Planctomycetota > Planctomycetia > Planctomycetales > Planctomycetaceae > TH-plancto1. The sequence goes on from JAYTCW010000464.1 coordinate 389, forward strand.
CACGGCAGGCCATGGAACTGACCCCCATCCCAAAGAGTCTTGTCGGGCCTGCGAATTCCCGATACTCTTATTGAGTTCCTAGAAGGAGAAGTGATCGTGCTTCCAACGTATCCTGCCATTTTGCGTTCCGGGCGACTGGAGTGGGAACTCGATAATCCGCCTCCCATCCCTCTCGGGGCCTCAATGCGGGTCCATGTGACTTTATTGACCGACATCAGCTCGCCTGACTCCACGGAGTTGTTGGCGACCGGACCCGCGATGGCAATTGCTCTGGCGGAGTTCGCTGCCAGCGGCGGTCCGTCTGACTGGGGCGATCCCTTGGAATGGCAACGTGAGTCGCGTGCCGACCGCAACCTTCCGGGTCGAACCGAATGATTCTCGACAGCAATTTGATCATCTATGCGGCCAAGCCGGAGTATCCGGGATTGCGACGATTGATTGCCACACATTCGCCAGTGGTCTCTGTCGTGAGCCTGATCGAGGTGTTGGGTTATCACAAATTGACGCAGGGGGACCGCGAGCAATTTGAGAAGTTTTTTGATGCGGCCCGAGTCCTGTCGATTTCTGATGCCATTGCGGTCCGGGCCGTTTCACTGAGGCAAGCCCGTAAGATGTCGCTGGGCGATGCACTGATCGCGGCAACGGCCCTCGAACTGGGGCACGAATTGTTGACGCACAATATCAAGGATTACTTGGCGATTCCTGGTTTGATCGCCTCGGACCCGATCGCCGCAGGTGATCCGATGTAGTTGAACAGCCACGATGCCCGATAGGGCCCTGCACCTCACGGAAACAAAACGCCGAACACTCGCCTCTACCGCTTCGCCCCGCGATGGGGGTCAACATCGGCGGGGGTGTCGTCGATCCGGATCAGGTAGTTGTCCTTGCCGGTGTGCTTGACCTCGTACATGGCTTCATCGGCTTTGCGGAGCATCTCGTCCACCGGGCGTTGATGCAGAAACACCACGACTCCCATACTGAACGAGACCGGCCAGCCCGCGTCCTTGGCCATGGCGCGCAGCTGATCGTGGACTCGTTTGCCGACGATCTGGGCTGTGTCCGGGGTAATTTCCGGCAGCATGAGGGCGAATTCATCTCCGCCCAGTCGAGCGACGCAGTCATAGCTGCGGACGCTATGGCGAAGGCGAGCTGCGGTGGCGATCAGCATCTCGTCACCGGCTTGATGGCCGCGAGTGTCGTTGAACTGTTTAAAGTGGTCGCAATCGATGAACCCGATGGCGATCATGCCTCCCATTCGCGACCCACGGTTGAGTTCATTCTTAATCCGCTCGACAAACCCACTGCGGTTGAGAACCTCAGTCAGCCCATCGGTTCCCGCCGAGAGATGAGCCATCTCAATGGTCGTCTGCAAGCGATTGACCAGCAGCCCGAATGCAAGAGAAATCGTCGTGCCGAGGATGGCCGAGTTGTGGTCCACCTGGTCCATCGGCATGACCCCCAGCAGTGGCAACGCGTACCAGCCAAGAATGGAAACGATCGACGCATAGACCGCACCCGGCCAGCCGAGCATCCACGAAGCCGCCGCAATCTGAGGTAGCGACAGCGCGATCGCCACAGCGGGCAAGCCCAACTTCGCGCCCAGCAACGCCGAGCAGAGCGGGAGTAGAAAGAAGACGACGTAGATCAGCGGCGAGTCGTCCCGGCGAAGATGCAGGGGCGGCGGATCGTGTCGGCGGGGTATGTGTGGTGTGGTCATCCCGCCTCCTGGTCTCGACTGCTCGTTGAAAAGCGTGGTATGGGCATCTTGCCCATACCTTTTCGCCATGGAATCACGGGCGAGACGCCCGTGCCACAGACTTGCTCAAAGGGCAGCTACTCCCCGCGAGCGAACTTCTGGAACCGCTGCCGCAAATCCTGAGTGATCGGCCCCGGAACTCCGGTTCCAATCTGACGTCCGTCGATCCCCACCACGGCGATGACCTCCGCAGCTGTACCAGTGAGGAAGCACTCGTCGGCGGTGTAGACATCGTGTCGTTGCAGAGTGACTTCTTGTACTGGAATCCCGGCTTGCTTTGCCAGTTGAATCACGCAATTCCGAGTAATTCCCTCCAAGATTCCGGCGTCGGGTGAGGGGGTCTTGAGGACTCCCCGCTTAATGATGAAAATGTTATCGCCGGTGCATTCGGCGATGTCGCCCTTGTGGTTGAGCATCAGGGCCTCTTCACACCCGACATCGGTCCCTTCGATCTTCGCGAGAATGTTATTCAGGTAGTTGAGCGACTTGATCCGCGGGCTGAGCGCTCCGGGATGATTGCGGAGCGTACTGGCGGTGATGATCTTCAGCCCCTGCTGATATAGCTCCTCCGAGTAGAGCTTGATTGTGTCGGCGATCACGATCACCTGCGGATGGCTGGTCCGGCGAATGTCGAGTCCCAGCGAACCCGCCCCGCGCGTGATGACCAGTCGCACGTAGCCGTTGGTGATATTGTTGGCAGCGACCGTCTGCTCGACAGCTGCGGCCATTTGGGTGGGCGTCATCGGGATGACGAGGCGGATGGCGAGGGCGCTTTCGTAGAGCCGCTCGACATGCTCGGCGAGCAGGAAGACCCGCTTGTTGTAGACCCGAATGCCTTCGAAGACGCCGTCGCCGTAAAGCAACCCGTGATCGAAGACACTGACCATTGCCTGTTCTTGGGGCACGAGGCGGTCATTCAGGAAGATTTGCAGGGACATCAGGAGACCTTGTGGATGAACTGATCGGGTGGCGAGTGCCCAGTCAAGACTTGGATTTGGGATGGCCGCTATCGGGAGGGCGAGGCTCCTGCCGAGCCGTTCAGGCGAGTGGATGCGTCCCCTGGCTCGCGGCTCAGCAGGAGCTTCGCCCTCCCGGCGGATTGGTCGGGAAAAGCCAGATTGGCAGATCGAATCACCCCCGACAAAACAAAGACCGGCGTGCGAGTCGCGAAATTCGCGCGGGCACGCCGGAAGCTGGACACCGAAATCGGCTGTGGGTTCAGGCCCGACGCATGATCGACTGTCGGGAGTGTCGCCTTTCGCTCCGCGAAAGGGCGTTCTTTCGCGGAGCGAAAGACGACACTCGTTGACGCTTCGATTCTAGGCGGCCTCTTCGAGTCCCTGAATCCGGCCTTCGGTCAGTCGCACGATGCGATTGGCCTGTCGTGCGATGGTTTCGTCGTGGGTGACCATGATGATAGTCAGCCCCTCTTCCTCGTTCAATCGGGTCATCATCGCCATGATCTCGCGTCCTGTGACGGCATCCAGATTCCCCGTCGGTTCATCGGCCAGCAGGACTTCCGGCTTCCCGATCAAGGCCCGCGCGATGGCGGCCCGCTGCATCTCTCCCCCCGACAACTCGGAGGGCCGATGTTTGAGGCGGTGGTCGAGGCCCATCTTTTTGATAATCGCTTGGGCTTGATCGCGGAACTCGCTGCGGCGACGCCAGTATTCCCAGGCCGAATGCCGAATCATCAGCGGAGCCAGCACATTCTCCAGCAACGTCATTTCCGGCAGCAGGTGGTAGAACTGAAATACGAACCCAAACATCCGGTTTCGCAGCTGATCACGAGTCGCCGCTGGCAGGTCGTCGATCCGGTTCTGCTCCAGTCGCACCTCGCCCGAATCCGGCGTGTCGAGCAACCCGAACAGGTGCATCAACGTGCTCTTGCCGCACCCCGACTTCCCCACGATCGAGACAAACTCGCCACGTCCGACACAGAGGTCGACCCCCCGCAGGACCGGCACCTTGACCTGCCCCTTGGCATAGGCCCGGCTGATCGCGACCCCGCGCAGGTAGGAGGTGCGGGGCTTGGAGGCGGGAAGTTGGAGAATCGAGGTCATCGGTTGGTCCAGTGTGATGGTCGACATGCGTCGTGGCTTTCGGTGTGTTGTTTTGTCGTCGAGGCTCATCGGGAGGGCGAGGCTCCTGCCGAGCCGCGACTGAAAGTGGACGATTTCCCTGGCTCGCGGCTCAGCAGGAGCTTCGCCCTCCCCTCCGACTACTCGTACCGCAACGCCTGCACCGGGTGCAGCGAGGCAGCCCGACGAGCCGGGAGGATGCTGGCCAGCACGGCGATCAGCACTGCCCCAAAGGCCACCCATAATACTGTGCCGGGGTTGACCTCGGTCGGCACCTTGTGGAAATAGTAGATCGTCTCGTCGAAGACCTTATGCCCCAGCACCCACGAAATTCCCTCTTCGATCTTGTCGATATAGTGGACCACCGTCAGCCCCAAAATCACTCCGGCCCCGCTCCCGACCAGTCCCAGGGTCAGCCCGTAAAGCAGGAAGATCGACATGATCCCGCGCGAGCTGGCCCCCAGAGCTTTCAGGATGCCGATGTCGCGGGTCTTCTCGACCACGATCATGTAGAAGATCGCCAGAATGCCGAACCCGGCCACAGCGATGATCATAAATAGCAGTACGTTGAGGATCGCAGCCTCGACCGCCACCGCTTGCAGCAGCGGGCCTTGCTGTTGCTCCCACGTCTCGACCGAGACGCCCATCCCGGCCAGTTCTTCTCGCAGACGCTGGACCACCAACGGGGCCCGCGAGTAGTCCTTGAGCTTAATTTGGATGGCGGTCACGCTGCCGGTCTTCCAGTCGAGATTGTCGTTGGGGCGCGTCGGGTCGGGCGGGATCAGCATGCCGCGCGCCTTTTGCATCTGCTCCAGATTCATGAACACGATGTTCGAGTCATATTCGCTCATCCCGCATTTGAAGAGGTCGACGACCGTCGCCTTGAAACTGACCGGTTGCGGGGTGCCTGCCTTGAGTGTCGACAGCGTAATATCCTCGCCCGGACGCACGAGGAGCCGCACATCAGTTTCCCCGGTCAGGCGGTTCGTCTCGGGGTAGCTGACGAGGCCCGCCCCGACAAACACGCTAGCGGGCTGAGGGGCATTCGGGTCGGCGGAAACATCCGCTGCTGGCCCGCCCCAGGGGTCTACGTACATTGAATCGTCTGTGACCGGCCCCTCTCCATTGTCGACGGTTTGAAGCGGGGCTGGAGTGAGGCCATTCGGCTCCACGCCGTCGGGCAACGTCTCGGGGCGTTGCAGCCGCATGAAGGTAAGCATGTCTTCCCGCGTGCGGAAGGCGCTGGCGGTCAGGTCCCAAGTGACAGGATCGTTGATATTAGTTTCGGGCTGTTGCGGCTTGTTGGAGAGGTCGGATGTCTGCCGACTCAACAAGTAGTGCGAGAGCGGGCTGACCTGGTTCTTCCCCTCGGGGAGGATGCCGACAATGCGAACCGGTCGCTGCTCCTCCTGCCCCATGATGTGGAAGCTCATCATGCCCCACATTTCGACCGTGGGGGTGGTGGCCACGACCTCGGAGCCGACCGACTCCATGATGATCTTCATCAAGCTCTCCGGGTCTTGGAACCCGTCCGAGTTATGCGTGGTAATGGCAATATCCGACAGCAACCCGCGCAGGCGGTCCTGCATCTCGCCGCTGAACCCCGCCATGACGCTGTTGACGACGATCATCGTCGCCACACCCAGCGTGACGCTGATGATGCTGACAAAGGCAATCATGCGAGTTTTGAGGTATTTCGTGGCCAACAAGAGCTTGTACATACGCCGTCCGGCTCCTTCCATCATCCCGCAGGGACGAACTGCCCCCACGCTCGGATCCTTCCGAACCGGCAGTTTCCACCGATTCAGTGGAAATGGTCAATAGGAGTTTCACCGCTGGGCGGCGCTGCGATCACGTGGTCCGGCAAGCGTTTTGTATTCACTGTAGGCGAGCAACAACTTTTAAGACGTTTGAGCCGCAGAGAAACACCGATGAACCAGCGCGGCGTGGCTACAACCCCAGGGAGAGCCTTCAGCACTCTTCCCTCCCGAATGGCTATGCCCCCTGCCGGGGTCTGAATGTGTTCGAGGTCACTTCGGGAAATTTGCACAGCGTGCACACATTTTCGACGTGGATTGTCCAGAGTGGACTTCCCCACGATTCGTGGGTGCGGGAAATGGATGACAGGGCTTCGGCGAATCGACGCTCACTGGACTGTTGACTCCCGAGAGACTGTTTCTCACGATGAGCCCCCTGCCCTTCGTCCATTTCCCGACTGTTGAGCCGCTCACCATGTCCCACTCATTGCGTCGCCTATTCTGCAGTATCGGTCTTGTCATAATGGTATGGCCATTGACACCCACCCCGGCAGCCGAGCCAGTGCGGCGACCGAACATCGTGTTCCTGTTCTCCGACGATCACGCCTATCAGGCGATCTCGGCGTACGGCGATGAGCGGAAGCTGCTCGACACGCCGAACATCGATCGCATCGCGAAGCAAGGGATGCGGTTTGATCGCTGTCTGGTGACGAACTCGATCTGCGGGCCGAGCCGGGCCTGCATCCTCACCGGAAAATACAGC
>JAYTCW010000465.1:0-14608 GCA_043736295.1 Planctomycetota bacterium
GTCTGCTCGCCACTGAGGTGGTCTGAGACTTCCGGCAAGGTCGCGGCAGCGGTGAGATGGCGGGTGAGTGTGAACATTCCTCCCGCAGCGAGTTCCACCTCGTGGTTCCCGCTGGCGTCAACGTACTTGAACTCCGTGCGATTGGAGTTGCCGTTGGTCAGCAGTTGGCGGTCCGGGGCTTCCAGGCCGTATGCCTGATGCCAGAATCGGTCCTCAATGGTGAACCTTGCAGCAGTCCCGCTGGGCGTTTTGAGCATGTCTTCCTTGCCACCATCGCAGCGCAAATCGTCCAGCAAAGCCACCTTCATGGCCGCAGTGGATTCATTCTTGAAGGTCGTGGCCACTTCCACGAAACGGCTGTCGACTCGCAGTGTATACCGCGTCTCAGCAGCTGGTTTGCCGTTGTTGGCTGCGGCCTTCACGACGACCGAGATCGACTCGGCATCACGCACCACGGCGACCTGTTCCCCTGGCTGGGAAGCCCCCGCATGATTGACGACGGCCCACTCGTGGTAGGCATACTCACGCTGTCCGGGATAGAACGCGCTGAGTTGATCGCTCTCTTGATCCCGTGTGGTGAGGTCGATCAGCGCTCCCGCGACGGCCTTGACGGTCATGTTGGCATTGCGAGTGGGGATCGGCTGAGCGATGACCGCGACGAGGTGGCGATTCCGCAGGACCAGATCGCCGACGATGGCATCGACTTCTTTGCCCCGTGGAGCGACGGCCTCCCAATTCTCATCAGTGAGGCGGATCACCTCGACCGGTGCCGTGTCCCGCTCCTGGCTCGACACCCCGCACCACATCGCCCCGAGGACGAACGCGACCAATACGAGTGGCAGAAATGCTTTCATCGAGCGAACCTCTTCGAGTGCCGGGGCGGGGGAAATCCCCACCGACTGAGGCTAGCCTGCCTCCGTTCACTCAACAACCCCGTGATAGTTATTCGTCGAAAACGAACGGAACGTTCACGGCCGATCCGCGTGTGACGAAGGGGATGCCTTCCGCCCGACACTTTCCGAGGGATTCATCCCTTGTCAGCCGAACTACGACCGATCGCCACATCGAAGGCACTGACTGCTGGCACGAGCATCGCCAGCGTGGTAAAGCCGTAGGCGGCCACGACTGACAAGCAGACTCCCAAGGTTCCGGCCATGATATACCCCGTGATGGCGTAGAACGTCAGAAACGGGAGCAGCGCAGACGCCATCATCAATGCGGATGAGGGATTCTTCTTACTGAGCGAGGCCCACAGACCCAGACTCCCTCCCAGAATGAACACCAGGAACGGTGTCAGCTGCAAAGCGAATGACGACCGCGCCTCCACGATCAGCATCATGCACACAAAGATCCCGACGAACAGGAAGAAGACGGTCCCCAGACTATTGGCGATCGCGGCTCGCGATTGACCATACGTCAATCCCGCATGCAGCCCGACCATCGCGGAAAACGCAATCAGCACCAGATACCCCACGAGGACATACGACACGTTTTCCAGGGAAAACTCACCGCGCAGCGCCAAGGCCAGCAACAGAAACATGGGGACCAGAATCACCTCTTTGGCATTGAAGAAAATTCCTCCGAGCTTGCCGAACACGAACTCCTTGGCTGTCACATTCGTGACCAGCAACAGTTCCAGCGTCTGCGCATCACGTTCCGAAGTCAGCGATGTCACCGCTTGGGCATTCACCAGAATTAACGTCACTAGGCTCAGTGAGACGAACGCGAACGAGATCGGCGACATCACTCCCAGGATGATCTGCTGGCTGTCATAGGATTGCGACAGGTTGAACACGACGAACCCGGCCAGTACGAAGTAGGCCAATTTCACGAAGATCATTTTCCGTCCGTAGGCCCGCGTACAGACCTCGCGCCAGAGTACCGGCAGATTCCAGATCTCCCGATGCTCCCGCTTGCTATTCGTGGCGGGTGCCAGATCGAGTGCTATCGCTGCGGCTTTTTCCTCGGGCGTCGGTTCGGCGATCTGGTCGAAGGCAAACCGAGACGGGTTCCAGACCCGGACCATGACCATCGTCACTAGTCCCAGAACGGTCGCCAGCGAGACGCTCATCAGGACGGGCCAGAGGGCTGTGGGCACCGGACTGGCCACAGCCGGCTGACTCGCCAGCGGATCCAGAACACCCGCCATCGCGCGATAGGGATTCCACACCTGAGCCAGCCATCCCAGCGAAGGGCCCCCCATGGCCGCGACGCCCTCGACAACACCGACAAACAGCAACCCACCGATCACGCAAATCGCTAGCGTCTGAAAGGTCTTGTCGCGCCAGTAGGCCACCAGCGTCGACCAACTGCCGACGAGCGCCGCCGTCGACAGGCACACCGCCTCGACCCAGAAAATCTGCGCTGCGGAGATCCCTCCCAGGACCGCCAACATGGCAAATACCGGCAACGAAACCCCAATCAGCATCACCACCAGCAACAAGCTTGCCGCCAGCTTGCCAGCCACCAGTTCAAAACTGGTCAGGTCGGTCATCAGTAGCAGAACTAGCGTACGCCGGTCCTTTTCCTGTGACACATTGCTGGAACTGAAGAGGAGCGCCGCCGCAGCAGCCAGCGTGAGCTGGACCATCGCAAACAGATTGAACAGAAACTGACCGAATGCTGCCGAGTCGCCGAGCGTCTGGACGGGGCGCCGTTCAAAGGTCGCCTGCCCAGCGGTGTACATCAACACAACAAACGCCGCCAAATAGCCAGCCCGGATGAGGAACAGCTTAGGGTGACGCGGGGCGGTCATCGCCTCACGAGTCAGCAGTGGACCAGCAAGCAACGGAATCTCCCTCGAATGTGATCGATGAACGCGGGGAACAATGGAATCAACAGATCGCACCAGTATACGGAGGCGTCGGAGTGATTCCAAACCGGGGCGGAGAGACGTGCATCTCGGTGTCTGCATCAGCCAGCTCGCGGGGGTGAGGAAGTCGACACGGGAAGCTATCCTACTCCAGTAGGCACACGACCGACTCACCTGGGAACACAACCCGTGGCAGCCAAGCCCCAGTCCATTGATGAATACCTCTCAAATCTCAGCGACGACAAGCGGGCCGCTTTGGAAAAGGTGCGACAGGCCATCCGGGCAGCGGTCCCCAGCGCCGAAGAGTGTATCAGCTATGGCATCCCCGCTTTTCGCTGGAATGGCAAGGTGCTCGTGGGGTTTGCCGCAGCTGCCAAGCATTGTGCCTTCTACCCGTGGAGCTCGATCACAGTGGGAGCCTTTCCAGACGAACTAAAAGGTTACGACACCAGCAAGGGGACCATTCGCTTCTCGCCCGAGAAGCCACTCCCGGCCCGCCTGATCCACAAACTGGTCAAGGCTCGCATTCAAGAGAATCATGAGAAGTAGAGAGTGACAAGGTCGCTTCGGTCGCCCACTCGCGATGACCCACATCGCATCGAGTGGGGCTTCGGTTCAGTGTGTCGTCGAGGGCTCACCACGTTGCTCTTGACCCCTCGCCCCGCCCCGCATACGGTCCCGGATCAACGGACTGACCCAGGGGGCATGATGCACTTTTTCTTTTCCGCCGGAGAGCCGAGCGGCGACCAGCACGCGGCTCATCTCTTGCACGCGCTCCAGGCTCGCATGCCCCATGCCCGCTTCTCGGGGTTCGGCGGCGTCCATCTGGAGCAGGCCGGAGCGGAGGTTCTCTACCCACTCACCGACATGGCCGTCATTGGCATCACAGCTGTCCTGCCACTGCTGAAGAAGTTCTATGATGTGGCCCAGATGGGACGCCGCTTCATTGAGGAGCAGCGACCCGATGCGGTGATCCTGGTCGACTTCCCCGGCTTCAATTGGCACATCGCCAAGTACGCCAAGCAGGCAGGCATCCCCGTCTACTACTACTGCCCGCCTCAGCTGTGGGCGTGGGGTGGCTGGCGGATCAAGAAGATTCGCAAGTACGTCGATTGCGTGCTGTCAGTGCTGCCCTTTGAGGCCCAGTGGTATCGAGATCAAGGGGTCCGTGTCGAATACGTCGGACATCCGTTCTTTGATGAGATCGCGGAGAAGCCGCTGGACGAGACGTTCTGCCGCGACCTGCGGGAGTCCGCACCGCGTCTGGTCGGGTTCTTGCCGGGTTCACGCCGGAACGAGGTGACTCGCAACTTCCCGGCGATGCTCGAAGTCGCCCGCAAGATTCACTGCGATCATCCCGATGTGCGGTTCCCGGTCGCCTGCTACAAGGAGTACCAGCGCGACTGGTGCGAGGCCGAGCTGAAGAAGACGGGTGAGTCGCTCCCGCTCGATTTCTATGTCGGGCGGACCTCCGAGATCATCGCCACGATGGATTGCTGCCTGATGGTCTCCGGCTCGGTCAGCCTCGAAGTCCTCGCCCGTGGGAAGCCCGCAGCTGTCACTTACCGGCCCAACCTGACGAACTATGTGTTCGGCAAAGCGGTGGTGCAAATCAAGTATATGTCGTTGACGAATCTGATGGTTGATCGCGAAATGTTGCCCGAGTTTCTGTATGTCTACAATGTGGAGAAGCACGCCGCGAAGATGCACTCGGTCATTGACCGCTGGCTGAGATTCCCGCTGGAGATGCAGTCGCTCGCCCGTGAGCAGGACGAACTGCGACAGAGCATTGTGCAGACCGGCGGCGTGACCAAGGCGGCTGACACGGTACTCAAGCTGCTGGGCCATGAAGCCAGCGAACGAGTGGCGGCTTAAGGCAAGTGGCGGGAATTCATATATCTCGTAGGACGGCCTTTCCAGGCCGTCCTGGATCGATCCTTGCAGCCAGACGGCCTGGAAAGGCCGTCTTACCTTGAACATATTTCCGACCGCTCGCCTTATTAAGCACCTCATGCAGTGGGGTGCTTTCTCTCATTGGTGGTCCCCCTCCGGCTCCCTCTCCCCCACAGTCGAGTCCACTCCGAAAGCCGTACCGAATGTGGGGGAGAGGGGGCAGAGAGAGCGGGGTACCGCCATTTGGCGAATGGACCCAATGCAGTGGGCCCGGTGGCGTCACTTCGCTCAACCACCGGCTAATCTCTATCATCCCTTCGGGATGTGTGGCCATGCCCCCAAACAAAGACGCAACTCACCACCTCGGATGCTCCTTGATGATTCGTTTTGCCTGGCGGAATCTGGTCAATCGGCCCGTGCGGACTTTCTTGAGTGTGCTCGGGCTCTCGGTCGCGATCGCCGGAATGGTCGGACTGTTCGCGATCTCGGGCGGGATCGATCATCTGGTGACCCGGACGTTTGAGAAGATTCCGGGGCTGCTCGTGCAGCAACAGGGGGCACCGATTCCGCTCTTCTCCACGTTGCCCGCAGCCTGGGAAGCCGAGATTGCCGCCATCCCCGGAGTGGCCGTCGTCAATCCCGAGGTGATGGTCCGCGTCAACCTCATCGAGCAGAAGCGAATCATCAGCCCGCCTCGGTTTTTAGTCGGGCACGATATCCCCTCGCGACTACGACTCCAGCACGGCATCTTCAACGAACATATCGTTGAGGGGCGGTATCTCACCCTCGAAGATCGCGGCACGCTCCACTGCGTCATCAGTCGCCAGATCGCCGATGCGCATGAGCGAACAGTCGGCTCCTCGCTGCTCATCAACGGCACTGAAATGCAGATCGTCGGCATCTACGACTGTAAATCACAGCTGCTCGATGTCAGTATTTTAGTCGACATTGGTGCCCTGCGCACACTGGCCCGGATCAGCCCCGACACGGTTTCCAGCTTCTATGTCGAGCAAGTGCCGGGAACCTCGAACAAGGAGTTAAAAGCCCGGATCGAGAAGACCTTTGTGGGCCGCGAGTGGAAGGCTTCGGGGGCGATGGAGACCCTCAACATGCTGGCGGGTGGTGGACCCAATCCGGTGCAGGCGTTGGCCAATGCCTTTGACAGCTGGGCCAAGGGGGGGAAGTCCTCGACCGCTCCCGCGAAACCCATCGCATCGAACCCCGTTCCGTCCACGGAGATCATTAAGTCCGCAGCCAAGATCGCCGCCACGTCGACCGTCGAAGTCCGCTCTCCCGAGGACTGGGCCGAACAGTTCGAAGAGTTCAGCGGCGACCTCGAATTGTTCCTGACGATGATCTCCGGCGTCGGGTTTCTGATCGCTGTCCTCAGCATCCTCAACACGATGCTGATGAGCGTGATGGAACGCACCGGCGAGTTCGGCATCCTGCGGGCCATGGGCTGGAAACGCAGCGAGGTGATGCAGCTGGTGATGTCCGAAAGCGCGGTGATCGGCCTGACCGGCGGGATCGTGGGCGTGATCCTGGGCACGCTCGCGTCACTCGTGGCCAACGAAGTCTGGCCCGATCGACTCTCGCTGCATGTGTCACTGGGTCTGGCTTTGTTTGCCTTCGTGATGAGTACGCTGCTGGGCGTGGCCGGCGGACTCTACCCCGCCTGGAAAGCCGCCCGGCTCTCGCCGATGGACGCCATTCGCCGGGCGTGAACCCCCGCCAGCGATGTCGCTCCGCGACTCGCATGTCGCAGATCCGATTTTACTCCCGCGTCTTCAATACAGCGATCAGATCCAGTTCATCCAGTCGCCGCCGAACGACGAGGCCCGACAGGATCGCGGCGAGGACGATGACCCCGCAGGCAAAACCATGCGTCGAGGGATTGATCACCAGCGGGATGCGGTACATCTCCGTATTGAGCGACAACGTCGAAACGATACAAAACAGATATCCCAGCCCCATCCCGGGAACGAGAGCGAGCACCGTCAGCACGGCCAGTTCGCCCAGCAGGATGCCGGAGATCTCGGCTCGCGAGAATCCAATCACGCGCAGGGTGGCCAGTTCGCGGCTGCGCTCGGCGAGGGAGATGCGGGCGGCGTTGTAGACCACTCCGAAGGCGATGATCGTCGCGAAAGCGACGTTGAACGCCCGAATCCGCAGCAGGTTTTCGGCCACGGTCTCGCGAAAGCTCTGGATCATGGCCACCTTGATCGACACGCCTGCCACCTGGGGCAGGCGTTTGAGGTCGGTGTAGAGTTGATTCACGCGCTGGCTGTCTACGGTGACGAACGCCGCCGAGAGCGAGTCCCCCTCGCGCATCATCCGGTGGACTGTGTCCAGTGAGGCGTAACACGACAGTCCGGAGAAGTCATCCACGACCCCGCGCAGGCGTAGCTCACAATGCGGGCGGTCTCCTTCCAAGACCTCGGCAGTCACCAGATCCCCAATCTGGAGTTCCAGCACCTCGGCCAACTTGGTCGTCATCAGGACGCCATCCACCGGGATCTCTTTCTCCTCGCGCAGAATGTCCACGGCCTTGAACAGTTTATTATCGGGCGGCAACCCCTGAATGGCGATACGGCGCGAGTGATGCCCCGACCGCACCCGGACGGCCACGGTCCGCATCGGCACGACCGCATGCACGCCCGGCAAGTTCTCGATGTCGTGAATCGCATCCGCCTTGGCCGGGCGGATGAACGTCACCATTAAATCCTGTCGCTGAGCGTGCCGGAACTGCGACTCCATCACGTAGTCGACCGCGTCCTTGGCATAACTCCCCAGGATAATCACCGCCACAGCTGTGGAGATCCCGAGGCATGAGAGAGCAGATTTGATCGGCTGGCGTTCCAGGCTGCGCAGGATCATGCGCATGGTCTGGGGCAGGAACCGCTGAAAGCCCATGCGTTCGAGGAGGGTCGGGCGGAAATCGCCGGGGGCCGCCGGGCGCATGGCCTCAGCGGGAGGGAGGCGGACCGCTTGCCAGACCGACCCGATCGTCCCCAGCACCCCGGCGGCCAGGCTGACTCCGAAGGCCGACAGCGCCACGCGCGAGTCGAACTCAAAATCGAGATGCGGGAACCGATAGAGCTTCGTGTACAACTCCGACAGCTTCATCCCCATGAAGGTCCCGACCGCTGTTCCGACGAGTCCCCCCGCGCAGACCACCACTCCGGTGATCTTCATGTAGTGCAACCCGATCGACCAGCCGGAGTAGCCGAACGCCTTGAGGGCGGCGATCTCCTCACGCTGCGACTGGATCATCCGCGACAACACGACATTCAGCAGAAACGCCGCTACCGCCAGAAAGATGGTCGGCCCCACACGGGCCATGCTCTTCAGATTCGCCATCTCGTCGCGGACGTACTTATGAGACATCTGGTCGTCGCGGTCATACGCCCCCAGACACCCGTACGGCTCCAGCAACAAATCAATCCGGCGGATGACCTCCGGAACGCTCGCATCCGCCGAGACCGACACGCACAGATTGTTAAACGCCCCCTGCATATCGAACGCAGCTGCCAGGTCGGTCTGCCCCATCCAGAAGACGCCGAAGCGATGGTCATCGGGCAGGACATCTCCCTCGCGGATCTGGAAGATGTACTCGGGCGAGATGGCAATGCCGACAATGTGGAGCGATCGTTCGCGGCCATTGATGACCGCCCGCAGTGTGTCCCCCGGCATGAGCTTGTGAGCATCGGCGAAGGCCTCGCTGACGATCACCTCGCCCGACTGGTTCGGCTCGATATACCGCCCCAGTCGCAGGTGCAGTCCATTCAGTCGCGGCAGCTCACTCTCTGGGATCGAGATCAGCCGACCGATAGCTGGCTCGGGCAGGTCTTCGATGTCGAGCGTCACATCCGAGACAATCCGCGGGGCCACCTGTGCCACGCCCGGGATCTCCGCAATCCGGTCAACCACCGACAGCGGAGCCCGCGTCACCCGCGCGAAGACATCCGAGAACCGATAGCGTGCGTAATACTCGGCCTGGTTCCGCTTCAGCGTCGACAGCGTACTGAGCGACATCACAAACGCCGCCACTCCGCACGCGATGACCAGCGCAATGGCCAAGAACTGCCCCTTCATGTGGAGCAGATTGCGAACAGCTTTGCGGTCGAGGGCAGGGAGCATGGGGAGGTCGGTGTCCTTCGTAGGATGGGCAATCCTGCCCGTCCCCGAGTGACGGTCGAATGTCGAGAACGGGTGACGTGGGGCGGGGGCGATCGGCTGCCCATGTGGACTCGCCTTGGCGGGTCAAGCACAGCGGGGACGGGCAGGATTGCCCATCCTACTTCACGCCTCCCAATCGTCGCCTCTTGGACATGGAACTATGAGCCGACCGTCTGCTGCAATCTCTCACTCGGTTCTGCAACTTGCCGCCCGGCATGGCGATCAATCAGCCGCCGAACAGCTGCGAGTGCCTCGCTGTCTTCCAAGTCCCACACAGCACCAGATTCGGGATGTCCAGCAGCCATCGCCAAATTGGCGAGCGTCTGCCCCAGCCGCCAATCCGGGAAGAGCAGCCCCAGCTCCGTCAGAGCAATCAACAGTTCGGTCCGAGTGGTTTCGTTGGTCATCGCAACTCTCCAATGGTCGGAAACTTGGCTCCGGGGATCGGCAACGTGTCGATAACCTCCACGGTGACCAAAAGGCCGGGCAGATACCGGGCGACACGCGTGGCTCGGGTAACCCCGTTGTTGATCACCAGTTCGCCATCCGTACCCCGACTCACCTCGATCGGGGGCATTCCGGCAATGGACATCCCATGTTTCGCGATCTGGCGTTGCAACTTGTACGGATCGGCCCCCCTCCGGCGGCTGCCTGGAACATGCAAAGTTGCCGGATCGACATCAAGGAATTCGCGGGCACGCATGGAGTTAGTCTACGTGATTCATTCGGAGAAAGCCATACTTTTTCGGGGCATTGAGGGTGGAAACGCGTTGCCACGGGGACGGGCAGGAGTGCTCGTCCTACGGGGGGGGCGAGTCGCGGAACGACATCGCCTACTTCTTGCGACTGTTCGCGATGGCGTCGAACAACCCGTCCCACGTGGCCTCGCTGGCGGTGATCGCTACCGGCAGTCCGGCCTCACTGGCGGCGGCTGCAGTGATGGGGCTGATGGCGGCGATGTGGAGAGTGTGACCGAGGCGGGGACGGGCCTCGGCGGGGAGCAGGCGGGCGAGGCTATTGGCACCCGAGGGGCTACTGAGGCAGATCCAGTCGACCTCGCCCGCGCGAAGTAGCTCCTGCACCTGCGGCGTGAACTCGGTCGCGTCGATGTTCTGGTAGACCGGGAGTTCGGTCAGGTCTGCCCCAGCTGCGCGGAGGGCCTGCGGCAAGACATCGCGCCCGCGCGAGGCTTTCACCCACAGCACCCGCTTCCCGGCCACTTGCTCCTTGAGCGCCGCAGCCAGTGCCTCTGCTCGAAACTCGTCTGGTATGAGGTCGGCCCGCAAGTGCCAGCGGGCCAGACGCTCTGCGGTGACAGTCCCGATGGCGGCGAGTTGACACTTACCGAAGCTGCGACCATCGCCGCCTCGTTCCCATAGTCGTCCGAGGAACGCATCCACCCCGTTGACGCTGGTGAAGACGGCCCAATCGAACGTTCTCAACTGAGCCAGCACCGAATCGACCTCGGTCCAATCGGTGATCGGCTCGACCACGACAGTCGGCATCAAGATCGGCTCGGCCCCCAGTTGGCGGGCTCGCCGCAGCGACTCCTCCGCTTGCCCCGCCGGCCGCGTGATCCCGATCCGCAGGCCATGCAGCGGACGTTTCTCAACCCAGCTCGCCTGCTCTCGCAACCGCACACAGTCACCCACGATCAGTAGCGATGGCGGCTTGAGCTTGGCCGCCTGACTCACCGCAGCGATTGTCGACAGCTGCCCTGTGACCACCTGCTGCCGAGGGGTTGTTGCCTGGCAAATCACCGCAGCGGATTCGGTCGCTGAGCGTCCCGCCTCCATGAGCGAGTGCGTGATCTGCTCGATCCGGTGCAGCCCCATGTAGAACACCAGCGTACCGGGGAACTGGCCGAGTTGCTCGTACGGCAACGCACTCTCTGGCTTCGTCGGGTCTTCGTGTCCCGTGATGAGAGCCACCGCCGACGCATGATCTCGATGGGTCAGCGAGATCCCCGAATAGACCGCAGCTCCGGTGGCCGCCGTGATACCGGGGACGACCTCGAAAGGGATCCCCGCTTCGGAGAGGGCGACGGCCTCTTCGCTGCCGCGTCCAAAGATAAACGGGTCGCCGCCCTTGAGCCGCACGACCGTCTTGCCCTCGTGAGCGGCAGCGATCAGGCGTTGATTGATCTCGGACTGTTCCAGGTGTCGGCTCCCGGGGCCTCCCACGCGAGCTGTTCGCTCGGCTGTGGCGCGAGAGAACTCCAGCAGTTGGGGATTGGCCAGTCCGTCATAGAGGATCAGGTCGGCCAGTTGCAGACACTCCAACCCGCGCAGGGTCAGCAACCCCGGATCACCCGGCCCGGCTCCGACCAGATACACGACGCCGGGGCGAACGGTCGGGGCAGGCTTCGAAGGATGGAGGGAGTCAGTCATGAGGTGTTGCTGAGGCCGCAACGAACTGCGTGCCGGTCGACGGGAGATCAGAGTGGCCAGCCAGCTTGATGCTTGAACTTGATCGAAACGTGAACGATCGACTTCCGAGAACTGCCAGCGGAATCATGCTCGCCAGACTTCCGAAGTCTCAGAAGACTTCGGAAGTCTTTTGGGGACACGATGTCTGCCGATCGGCTTACGCCAGCTTCTGGAATCGCGCCACCGCTTCGATCGTATTCTCGCGGCTGTTAAACGCACTCAGCCGGAAGTATCCCTCGCCACAGCTGCCGAAGCCGCTGCCGGGGGTGCCGACGAGGTGGGCCTCGGTCAGCAGCTTATCGAAGAACTCCCAGCTCTTGAGCCCGCGCGGGGTCTTGAGCCAGATGTACGGGGCGTTGACGCCGCCGAAGACTTGCACCCCGGACTGGGCGATTCCCTCGCGGAGCAGCCGGGCGTTTTCCAGGTAGAAGGCGATGACCGACTTCACCTGCTGCGATCCCTCCGGCGAGTAGATCGCCTCAGCTGCGCGCTGCACCGGGTACGACACCCCGTTGAACTTCGTGCAGTGCCGACGGTTCCACAGGCTATGCACGTCCTTCAGCGCCCCCTCTGCGGTGCGGCCCATCAGCGATTGCGGCACCACGGTGAAGGCACACCGCAACCCGGTGAAGCCAGCGGTCTTGCTGAAGCTGCGGAACTCGATGGCGCATTCGCGAGCGCCGGGGATTTCGTAGATCGAGTGGGGGACCTGTGGGTCGGTGATGTAGGACTCGTACGCGGCGTCGAAGAGGATGATCGCTTCGTTCTTGCGGGCGTACTCGACCCACTTCGTCAGCGTCTCGCGACTGGCCACCGTGCCAGTCGGGTTGTTCGGTGAACAGAGATAGATGAGGTCGACCTTCCCCGGTGGCAGCGCGGGGGTGAACCCGTTGTCGGCAGTACACGGCAGGTACACCAACCCCGGATAGCGCCCACTGGCATCGGCCACGCCGGTCCGACCGACCATCACGTTCGTGTCGACATAGACGGGGTAAACGGGGTCTTGGACGGCGATCGTGTTGTCCGCTCCGAAGACATCCAGGATGTTCCCGACATCGCACTTCGAACCGTCCGAGACGAACACCTCGTTGGCCGAGATCTCACACCCGCGCGACTGGTAGTCATGCTTGGCGATGGCCTCGCGGAGGAAGTCGTATCCCTGCTCCGGGCCGTAGCCTCGGAAGGAGCTGCGAACGGCCATCTCGTCGGTGGCCCGGTGCATGGCCGCGATGCAGGCAGCAGGCAGCGGCTCGGTCACATCGCCGATCCCCATGCGGATCACTTTGGCGGTCGGGTTCGCCTCGCAGAACGCCTTGACGCGGCGACCAATCTCGGGGAACAGGTAGCCAGCCGCCAGCTTGAGGTAATTGTCGTTGATCCGGGCCATGAGACTTCGAGTGTATGCGTTCGAGCGAGACATCCCCCCGGCAGCCAACTCCCGGGATCGTGCAAGGCGGGATCATAGCGGAGCGCCGATCCGTCTCGCAAAGCGGACCCCGACCATTTCCGAGGGCGTGGCGGGGGGACCGAGTCATTCACAACACCGCGGGAACCCACGCATGGGCTATGATCGCCGCACCGTCGTTCGACGGATGCACTCCGTCCTTGGCCCAGTGGACTTTCCGGGCGACGCCGTGATTCAATCGCTGAAGATGAGATATTGAGAGAGTTGACTTGTCAGTACGCTGCGCTAGAGACGATTGAGCCAGAAATAGGATGACCGTGTGCTTGGTGAGTTACGTTGAGGCGACACGGCAATCGACCAGTCCAGCATCCTTGAAGCTCAAGAAGCCCCAGACACATGGCTCGTTCATGAGAGCTTCTCGGAATCGAATCGCGAACTTCATGGCGTTCGTGGTTGTCCGACTCTGGCAACGTGCTTAGAATCACCACGCTCGGCGAATCGTCGAGCGTTCTCCTGCTCTCGGGACGTGCGATGATTGCATCAGCACCCTATTTCGCGGACGAGGACACACCGGCTGGAGCCGTGCCGAGGCGAACCCTGCGGACCGGCTCGAGCGCGATGCAGGCCAGTGTCTTGGCGTTAAACCGGCACTTTGTCCCCGTCCATCTCTTCTCGGCCCCCCGCGCATTCTGCCTCCTGTGCAAAGGGATGGCCGAAGTCGTGCATGTCGAGGAGGGGCATTTCGCCTCGCTCGATTTCGAGGCGTGGCGTGAGCATTCGCAGATCAAGCTGCAACTGGGGATGCGCGACCCGCATGAGGACTGGATTCAGTCGGTCCAGTTCGAGATCGAAGTGCCGCGCGTGATTCGGCTGCTCAAGTACGACCGGGTGCCCCGCAACACGGTCAAGTACAACCGCCGGAATGTCTTCCTGCGGGATGAACACCGGTGTCAGTATTGCGAGCGTCGGTTCTCGGTCCAGCGACTCAGCCTCGACCACGTCATGCCGCGCAGCCGCGGCGGCCCGGATACCTGGGAAAACGTGGTGTGTGCGTGCCTGACCTGCAATGTCCGCAAGGGGGGGCGCACTCCTCAAGAGGCGGGGATGCGGCTACTGAACGAGCCGGTGCGTCCCAAGCGAAACCCGCTGATCGCGCGGCACTTGATGCTCCGCAAGTATGCCGCTTGGAAGGCGTTCATCCCGGCGGTGCCGGACGGGGCGTTTTAGGGTCGACCTTCTGATGCCGCTTCGTGGCGATGGCATGGCCCGGATTGCCTCTGCACCTCGCTGAGGGGGCTTGTTCGCGGTTCCGGTGATTACCAGGCGAATCCGCCATTGTTCGCTGGCTGGATGATATTGATGAAGCTGGCCTCGGGGAGCGGGGCATCGACGAGTTCCAGGCACGCGGCCCCGAGCGCGAAGGCCCGGTCGTCGTGGTGGATGCCATCGGACTTGTGGTCGATGCGGACGCGACCGGAGCTGCTTTGCTTGAGCAACAGACTCGCCAGCTCGGTGGTCAGGTCGTCGCGTTCGCTCGTGGTGTGGGGAGGCTGTTCGTCTTGCCACAGCGCATGGGCCTGTAACGAAAAACTCCCGCAGCCCGGATACCAGGCGACCTTCCGCTGGAGGATCGACTGCCGCAGGTGCAGAGCCAGGGCGTGATTCCCCTGGCCCGCGAGGAACTGGAACCGCTTCATTGGGTAGCGGCTTAGATATCGCTGATACGTCGAGAGGAGTTGAAACTCGTCGATGGTGAAAGC
Organism: Planctomycetota bacterium; assembly: GCA_043736295.1. Taxonomy (GTDB): domain Bacteria; phylum Planctomycetota; class Planctomycetia; order Planctomycetales; family Planctomycetaceae; genus TH-plancto1. The sequence continues at coordinate 14,479 of JAYTCW010000465.1, forward strand.
GATCCCGGGAAACGCTTCTGCGGCTCGATCCATCCAGTCCTCGACCCAGGCGATCGGCGTGGGACAAAGCCGCGAAGGGCGCACGACATCCATGCGGTCGACGATGGTGCGGTCCCCCTCGCGGTGGACG
>JAYTCW010000466.1:0-21531 GCA_043736295.1 Planctomycetota bacterium
GCAAACTTCCCCCTCTTCATTTATCTGCCCCCATTTTTCTGCTTTCCTTTGGTCCTAGGTGACGGCCATCGAAGAATGAAGACAGAAAAATAGGGACAGAAAAATAAGAGGACATGTTTTGTCTGTGGACTGAACACTGATTCTAAACTGTTCTAGTGCCTCGTCAAGGCTTAGATTTGGGGTCCGCCTCAATCGGGAGGGCGAGGCTCCCGCCGAGCCGCGACTGCGAGTCGACGTGTCCCCTAGCTCGCGGCTCAGCAGGAGCTTCGCCCTCCCGGGAGTTGATGTCGGGTGGGCACACTGACGTAGAGTGGGACTGGCCTGCTCTGGGCGCAGGCCCACCATTCGGGAGTTGCCCCACCGAATGATGTGAACGAGACGGTTGGCCAGACGGTGCAGTCGATGCCGGACCTGGCGACCGGGGCCGCTGTGGCGGTGACCCAGACGCTGCGTTGAGCGTTTGGGCTGTGGAACAACAAGAGGTGGCAGAGGACACGCTCGCCGTTCAAACCTTGGTATTCCTGCGTCACCCAGACAACCAAAGCGATGTCTGGACCGCACCGCTTCTTCGAAGACATCGAAGTCTTCTACAACCGCTCACGCAGCCACTCCGCCTAGACGATGTCTCACCCGCTCAATTCGCCGACGCCCTGTCACCCATTTCCCGCGCCCACGAATCGTGGGGAAGTCCACAACGCTCCGGCAACCGCAGAACCAGGGCCAGCAGGTCGTCCAACTTCAGTTCATGTCGCGGAGTCCGTTCCATCACCGATGTCTGCCAGATCACGCCCAAACCTGTCATTAACAGTCGACACACATTAGACAGCTACCTTTGGAGTTTAATCGCTGAGTCATGAGTGTTTACACTTCATTGAATAGTAAATGGTGCGATTCAATAAGTCATTTCTGTCTATGTAATCTGCTGAAGTCGAGGCAAAAGACTCGTCGGCCAGAGGAAGTCATTCGTATTCCATAATACGAAACACTGGGTGCCAGTGAATCACGTCGTCGTGAATGAATGCGGATTGGGCAATGATTCATCACCGTCCCCGTCGATAGAAATAGTGATTGATGCGTTTTCGTGGTCTGAGTAGACTCGCTGACCCGAATTCCATTCTTAAACAGACTTCAGAGGTCCATTGATGAGTCGGCACCTGATTCCCATTCTCACATGCTTGACGATGGCGTATGGGCCGACTGCCGTCCGGGGAGATGACATTGATAAGAAAGGCGGAGAGGCGTTGAGTCCCATCGCTCACGCTTCGTCCGTGAGACCCTTTCCCGAGAGCTCTGCGGTCGCGGGATCGCGGGGGCTCGCCTTCTTGAAAGTCGTCGAAACTGGCGGCTTCGCGGACGCCGAACGGACCAGAGTCCGCATCGTGCAGGGGGGCCGCATCGTGCAGACCCAGCGCGTCGGCGAGGGGGGCGTGGCTCAGATGGCTGCTGTGGCCCCCGGAGTTTACTCCGTGATCGCCAGTGGTCCGGAAGGGATCGCCGCATACGGAATTTCGCTGGGGCAAGCCACTCACCATGCACCACATCGTGTTGGTCTGATTCCCGCACGAGACGCCACTCTGGTGCGAAGCTTAATTCGAACTCACCTTCGGCAGGGGTTCGCCAGCCCCGCAGAACCCACTCCCCTTGACGATGCGGAGTTCTCGGACGAAGACGTGTATTTCGAGATCGATGGGGAGGGAAGCGTGAAGGGACAAGCCCTCCTGCCGACGGCGACTGGCCCCAGTGGAATCCCCATGGCCAATCTCTACGTCGCATTCATCCACGGGGGGCAAGTCGTTGCCCAGACGCAGACCGATGCCCGGGGAAACTTCACAGTAACGGGTCTCAGTCCGGGACTCTATTCACTCGCCGTCGCGGGGGCCGGAGGATTCGCTGCCTATTCCGTCGAGGTCAGGCGGCCAGAAGCACATACCCGAGCACGAATCCACCGGCTCCAGTTCGTCGCACTCCCCCCCGAAGGAGCGGGCGGCACTGTATTCACCGCAGCTGCGGGTGATGCCGGTCTCTTTCTTCAGGCCACCGGGACTCCGGGAAGTTTAACTCCTGCCGAAACTGCGGCAGGTGGTGGTGGCGGATTCGGCAGTGGGGGGGGCGGGGGTTCCACGGGCGGAGGTGGCGGAGGATTGGGCGGCGGCCGATTACTGGGTGCTCTCGCGGGTGCGGGGCTTGGGGCTGGAATCGGTGCCGCACTCGCCAAGGACAAAAGCCAGGGACCCGCGACACCCTCCAAACCGTAAGGGCTTTCACGAGCGGCTTGCTGCCCCGCCAGACTTCCGAAGTCTCGGAAGACTTCGGAAGTCTTTAATACTCGGAGATCCCTGCCTCAATGACCAACATTCTTCGAATCCTGCTGGGTACCCTTGCGATAGCGGCTCCTTGGTGGTGTGGTGCAGTGACAGCTCAGTCCCATTTCTACATCGGTGCGGTGCTGGTGGGGATCGCTCTACTCCGCTGGGGCCAGCAGCTCTTCCTCGCAAACGGTTCACGATCAGCGGGCATCCCCTTGTTGCTCTTTGTGCTGCTGGGAGTCCTCTTAATCGGAGTCTGGCAGATCAGTCTGTGGGGCGATTCCCATCCCCTGCTGGGAATGAAGTCCGCTCCGCTCAGCGATCTCGCCCCCGGTTTTGTGGCGTCTCCGGAACTGTCTGGTTTGGCCCGAGGACTCCAGACACTCTCCCCACAGACCACCCTCCTGACTCTGGCACAACTGACGCTGGCTGTTCTCGCCTTCTGGTTGGGGTTCGAACTGTTTGAGGATGCGGCCAGTCGTCGCTGGTTGTACTTAGCATTGGCCGTCAACGGGCTGGCGATCACGGGGTTCGGGATCGCCCAACAACTGACGTGGAACGGACAGCTGTTCTGGATGATCCCACTGCGGTTTGGTGGCAGTCCGTTTGGCCCCTTCGTCAATCGCAATAACGGTGCGGGATACTTGCTGTTGACGTTCGCATGTGCGGTATCGAGTTTCGTTGTCGCTTGGTCTCCCTATGGACTGGGGCCGAAGCTCGGGAGTGACGGACCGTGGCGTACGAAATACTCAGAGAGGCTCGTGGGGGTACTCGCCCGTCTCACACCGGATGTTTTGTTCTCGGGGTTGGCAGTTGTGGGGATCGCCCTCGGGATTCTGATGTCGATGTCGAGGGCGGGGGTCGCGGGTCTATTGGCAGCTGGACTCATGCTGATCCCCGCACTGCGTCTCTGGAAGGCCAGCAGGGGAGTGTTGGCACTTGCATTTGTTGGCTTGGCCGTCGCCGGAGTGATCTGGCTGGGTCAAACCAATCAGATCGTGAAGCGTATGGGCAGCTTGGCCAGTCTTCCCCAGGCATACGAAGGGCGCGTTGAGCATTGGCAGGAAGTGGTGAGCCTGGTTCGCGATGATCCCTGGACCGGCAGTGGCTGGGGCACGTATGGGCTGGTGAATCCCGTCTATCTCTCGCGGAACCACGACGCCTGGTTTCAGCATGCCGAGAATCAGTACCTGGAAATCCTGGTCGAAGCGGGCGTGGGGGGACTCGGACTGTTCATCATGGCGTGGTTGCTCCTGGCGATTGCAGCTGGGAGTTCAGTTCGTCGGGATCAGGCGGGGCGACAGCTGGCGTCGGGGATTTGCGGGCTGCTGATGGTGGCCTCGTTGTCGGTAATCTCGCTGACCGATTTCAGTCTCTCGATCGGGAGCATCCTGTTGACGCTATCGCTGCTGGGCGGGACGGTGTACGCGTCCCACTCGAAGCTCGAACCGGTCTCTTCGTGGATTCTGGTTGCCCGTCACCAGCCCGGCTGGAGAGTCGTCATGGGGACGGTGCTGCTCGTGGTAGCGGGTTGGGCGATTATACCTCTGCGAACGGCGGCTGAAGTGGAAGCCTGTCTGGCGAGGATTCCTCCGGATGGTCCCACTCCCCAGCTCGAGGTGGCTGAATGTGACAACATTTTGTCTCAGCTTCAGGGTCTCAGTCAACGCTACCCCGAGCAGCCGGACATCGACGCCGCGACGGGGCAACTGCGGATCACCCGCTATCGCCGCATGCTCTTTGATGAGTTGCTGCAAGCTGAGCCGGATGCGATGGCCATGAGAAAACGCATCCTGTGGGGCAGTACCCATCTGGAACGATTAGACGCTGTGTGTACGGGTCTGCGAATCGATGGCGATAAGGAGAGTGAACGACAACTTCTCAGTCGCCGGGAGATGGAGAAGAACCTCCCCGCTGCGCTGGCAGCCCTCGACCGCTGCGTGTTGTTGAACCCCTTACAGCGGGGTGTCGCCATGCCTCGCGCGTGGCTCTCGCATATTCTACAACGGCCTGCGATTCGAGAGGCTCGCGACCTCGCGATGTTCATCGGGACGAGTGACGCCGAGATTCAATTTCAAGCGGGGCAGTTGTCACAACGTCTCGATCAGCCGGACGCAGCTGACCGCTGCTGGAGGCGTTGTCTGGAACTCTCGGACGTGTGGTCGGTCTGGGTCTGGAACGAGGCCACCCTGACCCGCGACGAATCAGAAACGCTCGCTCTATTTCCCCACCGGCTTGAACCCCTGATGCAAATCGTCGCCTCTCCTCGCAGCTTGGCAGTTCGCCATGAGATTCTGGAGCGTTGCCGGTCGCTGGCGTCGGCAGATGCGAAACTCCCGATCCTGACACACGCTCGACTGCATGTGCAACTGGATGATCTGCCACAGGCGTCAGAGGCATATCTGCAAGCGATACGGGAGACGCCGTATGATATCGGTCTGCGGATGGAGGCGATGGAGATCCTGGTGCGTGCGGGCCATCATGAACAGGCTTGTGCCGTGTTGGGGGTCGCTCACAACTTGGCCCCCGAACGCTCCGATGTGACTGCACGATTTGAGTCACTCATTCGCCAAAAACAGGGGAGTGTGGAAAACACTCACCGTGACGAGTAGGCACTGCTCCACTCGGAAAAACGCTCAAACGGCGTGAAGTGACGTTGTGACTTCAATGGCATTGAGTACAAACCCTGAATCGTGCGTGCAATCGCCTCTGCGCATTCCCGGAGAGGCTGTTCTTTCATGGCCCCCGTCGCGGGAGCATGAGGGGTGAGTGGCTTCCAGATGCCACAACATCGCGCGATGACTCAGCAAAGATGGCTCAAAGGACTGGGCTGCAGCACAATTCATTTCCATCAGTTCGAAACGGAGTTTGAACTTGAGTGTGAGTCTACTGGTATTGACTCTTCTCACTGCAACCGCATGCGCGGCTGTGGCCACTCCGCTAGTCGCTCTTTGGATGTGGCGCTGGAAGATACTGGATGTTCCGGACGGTGTTCGCAAGCTGCATGTCCGGACCGTTCCTCTGGGAGGGGGAATCGCAGTTCTGGGGGGTTGTGTCCTCTCGACCGTGGTCACGCTGTGGTCGATTCCGCATGTGTATTTAGAACACGGAGGGCAAATCCCATTCCTGATCGGGCTCAGCTGTGCCTGCCTAGGGATCTGTATCCTGGGAATAGTCGATGACTCGGGACTCTTGCGGGGTCGCCAGAAATTCATCGGGCAGGTCGTCGCGGCGTTGATCTTGACGACGAGTGGGTGTGTGATTTCCCGGTTGGAGTTCATGGATATCCGCTTGGAACTAGGGATGCTCTCCGTTCCATTTACGATCTTCTGGCTCGTGGGAGCGATCAATGCCGTCAATCTCATCGACGGGATCGATGGTCTGGCGACGGCTGTCGGTGTGATACTGAGCGGGACGTTCGCGCTCATGGCGTTGCTGACGGGACATGAACTGGAAGCGGTATTAGCGGTATCGCTCGGTGGGGGATTGTTAGGATTTCTCCCGTACAACTTTCCACGGGCCCGGATCTTTCTGGGGGACACGGGAAGCATGCTAATCGGCCTGCTGCTGGGCACGCTGGCCCTGCGGTCCTCGGTGAAGTCGCAGGCCACCCTGACTTTGGCTGCTCCAGTCGCAGTGTTATCGATCCTCATCTTTGATGTCGGGATGGCGATCCTGCGGCGCAAACTCACGGGGCGCAGTCTCTACACGACCGATCGCGGACACCTCCATCACCGACTGACACAACTCGGATTCACTCCTGTGGGTGTGGTGCTGTTTGTCTGTCTGGCCTGTGCCCTGTGCAGCGCGGGAGCCTTGGCCAGTCTTGTGTACCGCAACGAATGGATCGCTCTCGCTGTGGCCAGTACGGTGATCCTCGGCTGTGTCCTGGCCAAGGTGTTCGGTCACAACGAATTCCAGCTTCTGCGGACGCGCGCGCAAGATTTTGCCAGATCGCTCTTCCGGCTGTCCTCTTCTCGCGACACTCCGGGGGCGATGTCGGTCATGCAGATTCAAGGGCGTCTCGACTGGACTCCGGTCTGGAGAGATTTGCGAGTGCTGGCACAGAGTCGGGATCTGCTGCGAGTCGAACTCCAAATCAGTGCCCCGCGTCTGCATGAGTGTTATCACGCAGAATGGTTCCGCCGCACAGTAGATGCCGATCAGCAGTGGCTGATGAGCGTTCCCGTGATACATCAACGAACGATCGTGGGTCGCATCGACCTGTGTGGGGAATTAAACTGGACTTGCTTGCACAGCTCGGCCGAGCAACTCGCCGAGATTGTCCAAGGGCTGAAGCCGATGGAAATCCAGATCGCAGGCGTGCTGTCTCCAGTGAGCCTCCCGGGGCCAAGCGTTCATCCCGGTCTGGTTGCCTGACAGACATTAGATCCCTCGGGATCGACACACCGTGTCAGACACTCGCGAGCTTGTGAGGAGTGAGGTTGTCTGAGTCACCCCGACTCGGATTGCCTGACTCTCATGGGCTAAACAGATTCTCAAAACATCACTGTCGGCCCAGGAATCTTGATTCCCGGTGTCACCGAGAAGAACGAAGTGCGCGGTCACCCAGCCTATGCCTCTCCTCGCTAAAGAAATGGATCTCTTCCCGTCCCAGTTGCTGGCTGATCTGCCAGATGATGGGACGTGGTGGGCGATGTACACACTCGCCCGCCGCGAGAAAGAGTTGATGCGTCGTCTGTTGTCGCAACGCATCGCGTTCTACGGTCCTGTCTTCGAGCAAGTCTACCGCTCGCCAGCTGGTCGTCTGCGGTCGAGCTTCTTGCCACTCTTTCCAAATTACGTGTTCATCCACGGCGACGAATCGGACCGTTATTCGGCCATCGCGACTGGATGTGTTTCCCGCTGTCTCGAGATCCCAGACCAAGCCGGGATCCGGGAAGACCTGCGAGTTGTGAATCAACTTCTCAATGCCGGGCTCGATGTCACCGCCGAGTCCCAGCTGCTTCCGGGACAGTCGGTCCGCGTCAAAAATGGTCCACTGACAGGTCAGCTGGGTCGCATCATTGAGCGCCGTGGGCAGACTCGATTGCTCGTCACAGTCAACTTTCTGCAACAGGGGGCCTCGGTCGAGATCGAAGGCTTTGATCTCGAACCGTGGACCTGAGAACCACCTCTACTCGTGTCAATTCTTCTTCCACAGATCGTCCCGATGACTGCCTTCACTGACTCGCTGGATCCGATTCCAGAGATTGTCATCGAGCCGAAGTCTGGCTGGGCGGCACTCGACCTGATCGAAGTCTGGCGGCATCGCGAGTTGGCCTGCTCTCTGGCTCGTCGAGACATTCAGATACGTTACCAGCAGACGGTACTCGGGGCCGCGTGGGCCGTACTGCAACCTCTGCTGACGATGATTGTCTTTACCATCTTCTTTGGTCGATTGGGGCGGATGGAGAGTCAATCCCCCGTGGCCTATCCGGTGTTCGTGTATGTCTCTCTTCTGCCGTGGCAGTTCTTCTCGTTCTGCGTGTTGCACGGGAGTCAAAGTCTCGTGAACAGCGCGAACCTCATCAGCAAGGTTTACTTCCCCCGACTACTCGTCCCGCTAGCCACGGTCGGTGTGGGAATGATCGACTTCGCAGTTTCCTCGCTGCTGCTCGTGGGATTGATGGTGTACTACCAGATCATGCCCGGACGGATGATCGTCTTGCTGCCCATGTTGTGTCTGGGCATGCTTATCGTCAGCGCGGGTGTCGGTACGCTTCTATCGGCTTTGGCCGTGGCTTACCGAGACCTGCGATTTGCCGTCCCGTTTCTGCTTCAGCTGTGGATGTTTGCCAGTCCAGTGGCGTATTCCATGGAGATCGTTCCGGTGCGGTGGCGGCTGCTGTACTGTCTCAATCCACTGGCGGGGCTGATCAGTGGATTTCGATCCAGCCTGCTCGGGGAGCCAATGTATTGGGACTGTCTGTGTGTGTCGTTGAGTACCAGTCTCCTGGCGTTCCTGGTGGGTGCGTTTTACTTTCGAGCCGTTGAGCGACGGTTCGCGGACATTGTGTAAGCCTTCGGCATGACTCAACCGGCCATCCTCGTCGAGAACTTCGGAAAGCGATATCAGCTCGGGCTCTGCAGGGCCGCCTCGCGCACGCTTCAAGAAGCAATCGTCGACTGGGCGAAAGCCCCCTTTCGAAGGCTCCACACATTCTCGGGGACCGACGCTGCGGCGTCGTCATTCTGGGCCATCCGCCATCTCCACTTCGAGGTCCAACCGGGAGAGGTGCTCGGGGTCATCGGTCGCAACGGAGCGGGCAAGAGTACCCTGCTGAAGCTCCTCTCCCGCATCACCGAACCTACGGAAGGTCGCGCCGTCATTCGCGGGCGGGTCGCGAGCTTGCTGGAGGTCGGCACTGGCTTCCACCACGAACTGACTGGGCGCGAGAACATTTTCTTGAACGGTGCCATCCTCGGCATGCCCCGATCGCAGATCGTCCGCAAGTTCCACGAGATCGTCGCCTTCTCCGGTGTCGAGCAGTTCCTCGATACTCCGATCAAACGCTACTCGTCGGGCATGAAGGTCCGCTTGGCGTTCTCCGTCGCCGCTCACTTGGAACCGCAGATCCTCATGATTGATGAAGTGCTGGCCGTGGGCGACCACGAGTTTCAGCAGCGCTGCCTCGGCAAGATGCAGGCTGTGGCCGCTAGCGGTCGGACAGTCTTGTTTGTCAGCCACAACATTGCGGCGATCCAAGCCCTCTGCACGCGGGCCATGTTACTCACACACGGGACACTCGACTGCCAGGGAAGCACAGCTCATGTCCTGGGTGTCTACATGCAGCAATTCCGCAGTGATCCGACACTGGACGTCGATCTGGCTGCCAGGCCACGCATGAAGCCCGACTGCCGCAAGCTGATGACGGTGGGCCGCATGGTCAACGCGCTGGGGGAGTCGATCTCCCAGATCGCAGCTGGAGATCCATTGACCGTTGACGTGGAGTATGAGGCGGGCGATGTGCCGTTCAAACCGGTGTTGGGAGTGGTGCTCAAGACGGCTCTGGGAACCGCCCTGTTCGGCATCGACAATCGGATCCAGTCCGAATACTTGCCGAAGCAGTCCAGCTCTCGCGGTACGATTCAGATTCACTTCGACAGCCTGCCGCTCTCCCCAGGGCAGTATTCCATCGATCTGTATCTCGGGGATGAATTGCAGAGCCTCGATTCGATCGAGTCGGCACTGACTCTGGAGGTCACTGCGTCCAACTATTATGGGTCCGGAAAGCTGCCATCGAGTGTCTGTGGTCCGCTGCTGATGCGGGCCTCATGGTCGGTACACGAGGGCATTCGTTCGAGGCCGCCTGCATGAAGTGCATCAGCCTCATCATCCCGACCTGCAATCGCGCGACCTCGCTGCGCCGGACCTTGAGTCAACTCAATCAACTGGAAATCCCCAGCGGGGTCGAGGTGGAAGTTCTCGTCATCGACAATAACTGTCGTGATCACACTGTGGACGTTGTGGCCCAGGCGACCCGCGAACATCGACTACCCGTGCGTCACATTCTGGAAACCCAACAGGGGCTCTGCTTCGGTCGGAATCGTGGAGTGGCCGAAGCCCGCTTCGATCACTTGGCCTACTTGGATGATGACATATTGATCTCGCCGCAGTGGCTGGTCGCCTATGGCGAGGCCCGGCAGACATTTGGCGTCGATGCGGTGGTGGGGCCGGTCTTTCCGATCTTCGAGCAGGCCCCGCCCGAATTTCTCCGCGGGCGAGCACTGGACATCATCAGCAGCGGGTATAGCCGCAAGGGGGATGTCCCTCGGCTGCTCGCTCCCGGCGAGGCCCATGAACTTCCCGGTTGCAACTTCGGAGTGACGCGGCAAACGGCCATGCGTCTCAACGGCTTTCAAACCCATCTGGACCGGGCGGGACAGGGGATGCTAGCGGGCGGTGATACCGACTTTGGTCTGCGTCTGGTCGCAGCGGGCGGACGCACGGCCTATCACCCCGGCTGTTGGGTCCAGCATGTCATGGAGCCGGAGAAGCTCTCCACCGCGTATCTCAGGAGAAGAGCCTTTGGTCTCGGGGCGACCGCTCGCCGAATGCAGACTCAGACGCCCTCACCGTGGAGACGATTTCGAGGACTGCTGGGGACCGGACGACTGTGGGCCAGCGTGCTGTGGAGCAGGTTCACGCAGCATCCAGAGGCATTCAACCGGGAACTCCGCGCCCGCCAAGCCAGCGGACATCTCTGGGGATGACAGCGACTCCCTTGGTCAGCATTGTGATCCCCTGCTGGAATGCCGCCGCGTATGTCGCCGAGGCGATCCGGAGTTGCTTAATGCAGACCTATCCTAACACCGAAGTCATTGTGGTGGATGATGGATCGATGGATGGCAGTGTGGAAGTCATGCGATCGTTCGGTTCATCCATTCGCGTGGAGATCGGCCCTCATCGCGGTGGCTGCGCGGCTCGCAATCGGGGATTGCAATTGGCACAGGGGGAACTGATTCAGTTTCTGGATGCGGACGATTGGCTCTCTCCTCACAAGCTGGAGCGGCAGGTTGCTGCTTGGGCTTCCACTCCGGCGTACACGCCAGTCTGCGACGGGGACGTGGTGGAAGCAGGACAAGTGGTTCAGCGTTACATGGCACCCGCCACCTGCGACGACGCATTTTCTGCACTCCTGCATGGCCCACTTCCCACCCCATCGCCTTTGCATCATCGGGAACATCTCGTCCGCGTCGGCGGGTTTCGTGAGGGGCTGCCCTGTAGTCAGGAGCGAGATTTACACCTCCGTCTGGCGTGTCACGGATGGAGTCTGAACCGCATCCCCGAATCGTTGTATGGAGTCCGGCGACTGCCGGGCAGCGTGTCGAGTTCCTTGGAAGGAGTGTTGGACCAGCATCTACCGATCGCCCAGAAGCTGCGAGAGATCTTGCAGTCGCAAGATGCCTGGACCAATAAGCGCGCCCACGACCTCGCAGCGTTCCTGACTCGCGACGCCCGGCACCTCGCCCGGCTGGGACTCTATGACAAGGCCGATCGCTACTTTCTCGCTGCCCGTGAGTTCCACCCCTCCGGTGGCTGGGATGTGACGTACGGTCATCTGTCGCGTCTGCTCGCGAGTGTGGTGGGACCAACTCGGTGCGAGCAATGGCTGCGTGTGTGGCGTCGTCGGTTCGCCCAAGAGGCTTCGTCATGAGCGACACGCCTCTCATTCCACTCGTCTCCCTCGTTCACCGCGAAGCTCTCTCTTCGGTGTTCATGTCTCAGGTACTCACTCCTCTGGAAGAGCATCGGAATGTGGCGGATGTCTCGCTGGGCCTACTGATTCCGGTCGGGCATCTGCTCCAGAGTCAGTACCGTCCCGCCTTGCGAGACATCGAATCGCGATGTCGTCAGTCAGGCATCCCGCTGGGATGGATTCCCTCTCCCCCGAGTCGAGCGCCGTGGCTCTGGAGCGAGGCGTTCCTGCTCCGGCAGTGGATCGCTCGTCGATTCCGCATCGACCAGCCCTTCCTCGTGCGCTGTCGCAATGCCCAGATGACCGGCATCGCCATCGAAGCCCTGAAGTCCTTTCCCAGGGCCCGCATCATCTATGACTGCCGAGGTGCAGAGGTCACTGAACTGATCCAACAGCTGGGAGTTGAGGACCAATCCCCAGCCGCTTGGTCACCCGCTGTTCAGCAGGCCGTTCGCGTGGCCACCCAACGAGAACGCCGCGCCGTCACGGAATCCGCAGGTGTGACTTGTGTCTCGTCCGTGATGGCCCGTGCGCTTCAGTTACGTTATCCCGAGGTGCCACGCGACAAGCTCCGCGTCGTACCGTGTTGCCCCGATGTCGAGTCGTTTCGTCTCGCGATCCCCGAGCGAGCGAACGTGAGGCAAGCCCTTGGACTGGCTGATCGATTCGTCGTTACTTATCTGGGAAGCCTGGCGTGGTATCAACAGCCTGAGTCCTCACTGCGTCTATTTCGATTGATTCAAACGATTCGCCCCCACGCGCATTTCCTAGCGATCACGACAGCCCCTGAGCAGATGCGTCAGCTCGCCACACTGGCTGGACTCGCCCCCGACTCGATGACCATCCGTTCGGTTGCGGCCCACGAGGTGCCAGGTCTGCTGGTTGCCTCCGATCTGGGACTGCTGCTGCGGGATGACAGTGAAACCAATCGAGTGGCGTCACCCGTCAAATTCGGTGAGTATCTGGCCGCCGGGGTGCCCGTGGTCATCACTCCGCGACTGGGGGACTGCTCAGCGATTGTTCGGGAACACCGGTTGGGAGTGAAGGTCGATCTGTCGCGGGACGATGCTTGGCTGGGGACGCGGCTACATGAATTCTTCGCCGCTCTGGAGACCGAGACTTCGGCCATGCGGGACCGCTGTCAACGGTATGTAGAATCAGAACTCTCCTGGTCAGGACTTGTCCCCCGCTTGGCCGATTGGTACGCCGAGCTGTTGAACGTCCCCGCCCTGCTTCCGCTATTGACTTCACCCGAGATCGTTTCGACTCGCTGACCCATGCCCTGCAAATCACGCCCACGAATTCTGCAGATCATTTCCACACTCGAAGGCGGCGGCGGGCGAAACGCATTGGAACTGGTCCGTGGCTTCCAAGGCGATGAGCGGTTTGATGTGCGGCTCTGTGTCCTCGGAACTCCCCACTCGTATGAGCCTCAATCGCCTCACGATCCCATCGACTTTCTCCACGCTCCAGTCCATCAACGGAGTACGCTGTACCGCCGAATGATGGGCTTAAGACTCCTCATTGCTCGTTGGCAACCCCAGCTGATTCACTCCCAACTCTGGCCGTCCGCACTGACAGCTGGACTGGTGGCCCCGCGTTCGCTTCCGCATCTGATTCACATCTACGACACGCCGCCGTCACTGCACAGTCCACGCTGGGGCGCGAGTCTGCGTCGAGCGATGTTGCGACGAATTGTGTCCCGCACCAAGGTGCGATTGGCTGCGGTCTCCACAGCTGCCGCTGAGTATAGCGCGGAGGCTTTGCGAGTGAACCGCAGTCGGATTCAGACCATACTCAACGGCGTCTCACTGGACCATTTTCTGGCGGTCCCGGAGCTGAGACATCATCCAGAGAGTCCAATGATCATCGCGTGTGCGGGCCGACTGATTGCTGAGAAGGGCTTCCATCATGTTTTGGAAGCTGTCCGATGCATGACTCTGCCGCGCGATAAGTTCCGGGTGTGCATTGCGGGAACTGGTTCGGCGGAGTCCTCATTGCGAGAGCTTTGTCAGCAGTGGGGCATCGCTGAGATTGTCCAGTTCGAGGGTTCTGTGTCGGACATGCCAGCCTTCTTCGCGAAGGCCGATCTATTCGTGCATGGTTCCGTGGCTGAAGGGATGGCCCGCGTACTGATGGAGAGTCTCGCCACGGGACGACCCGTGGTGGCCAGTGAGCATGCGGGAGTACGAGAGGCGATTGATGACGGAGTCACGGGCCTCGTCGTTCCGGCGAATGACCCTCATGCGCTTGCTCATGCCATCGAGTCGCTGTTGACTGACCCGAACCGGAGGCTGACGATGGGGGCCGCAGCGAGGCGGTGTGCTGCGGATCAGTTCTCGGTCCAACGGGTCATCAACGAAGTCGCGGAACTCTACTCGGACATGCTGATCGGAAGTTCCGATGAGTGACTCGCCCCCCCGAGTGACCATTGTCATCACGACGCACAACCGTTGCTGCGATGTCATCCGGGCCATTGAGTCGTGCCTGATGCAGTCCGAGGCGTGCGAAATCCTTGTGTATGACGATGCCTCTACGGACCAGACCGCCGAGACTCTGCGGACTCGGTTCCCGTCGATTCGAGTCGTGCATTCCGAAACGCGGTGCGGCTATATCGCACTTCGCAACCGGGGGTTTCGCGAGGGTCAAGGAGAGATCGTCGTCTCGATAGATGACGATGCCTACTTCACAGACCCAGCGACACTGACTCAGGTCGTCGACATGTTCGACCGACACCCCCTCGCTGCGGCCTTGGCGTTGCCGTACATCGAACCCGACTCCGGTCGCCCAACCATGACGCCCATCCCGCCTGCCACTCGGATGCGGAACTACATCGGATGCGCGCACGCCATCCGCCGCCACATGGCACTTGAACTGGGGGGCTATCCCGAGTTGCTGATTCACCAAGGGGAAGAACGCGATCTCTGCATTCGGTTACTCGATCGCGGCTACGAGATCCTGTATGCGGGAACGCCACCGATCGATCACCTCTACAGCTCTCAGCGAGACCACTCTCGTGTCAACTATTACGGATTCCGCAACACAATCCTGTTCTGCTGGATGCGGCTCCCCTTTCCCGAATGTCTCCCGCGTGCGGTGGTCAGCACACTGAAATTACTGTGTTACCAATTCTCGTGGGACCAACTGGGAGTCCGGCTCCAGGCCCTGGCCGCGGGTTGGTTCGGCCTGCTGATTCACCGCCGCTGCCGCCGTCCCGTCTCCCGGCACACGTATCGATTGTTCCAACAGCTGCCGAGTCACGGACCGCTCTCCATCCCGATGCGATCCTCACTTTCACATCCGCACCCGGCCCACCCGCAGACCAAGCCTGCCGAGAATCACCCACAGCATTCGAGGAACAGTCTTCAGCGATGAGTGAGGTGTATCTGCTACTCACTGCCGTCGTGATCCTCGGCGCGCTGCTGGTGTCTTATCGACGCACAGGTGATCCGTTGTCGCCATTGGTGACCTTCGCCCCGATGTTGTTCTACGTGTACGCTTACCACCCGTTCGTCATCCAGTTCGGGGAGATCCCGATCACGACCGCGATGAACTCCGAGAGATCACTGTTCGTCGCAGAGACGACTTCGGCAACGAACCCTCTCTTCAGCTTCTTCCCGCGACAAGGGGATGTCGAGTACATCTTGCTCGTCAATCTGATCAGCGTCTCCGCATTCTGCCTGGGGGCCAGCTACTATCGACGAAGCGTGGGTAGCGAGCAGAGATTTCGTATCCTGGAACGGGCAGCAAGCCCTCGTGTCCGGCAGCGATTCCTTCAGCTGTCGCTCGTTCTGGGCACGTTGGGGTTCGTGGCGTTCTGGTGGTTGGTCTCACGGTCGGGGGGGCCGGTGCGGATGTTCTCTCATCCGAAGCCCTTTCTGGTCTCCACGTCCGGGTACATCGGCGAGATGCCGATGCTCACCTACCCGGCACTGCTGTTGCTAGCAGCGACCTGGCAGGGGCAGTGTCTGACTTTATCGCGATTGCTGACTCTTCTCTATGTGGCTTCTCCGCAGATCTCGTGGGCCATTATCGGGAAACGTCGCGGCACCATCTTTCTCATCGCAGCCATGCTGGCTGCATGCTGGTTTCTGATTAAGAACAAGAAGCCCAACTGGAAGGTCATCATCGGCGGTGTGGGCATGCTGGGATTGTTGTTGCTATTCGTGGTGACGCACCGCCAGGCATCCCCGCAGGAGGATCTGGGGCTCCAGGCCACACTGACAGGTAGCCACCCCCTGACTACGGGTGACGAATTTGTCGCAGCGGGGGCCACGATCCTGGCCAGTGAACAGTATGGGCACCACTTCTGGGGGGCACGGGCTTGTTCCATGTTCGTGATCCGTCCGATTCCCAGTGTCTTCTGGCCTACGAAATGGCAAGACATGGGGCTGGGATGGATGGAAACCCAGCCAGGCTTGTACGGCCTGACCACTTCGCAATGGAACGCGGCGTTGGGATTCAGCCCTGCACTGGGCACAGCTGGAGGCTTCGTGGCAGATGCGTATCTGGAATGGGCGTGGGGGGGAGTCCTGGCGTGTTACTGTCTGGGCTTCGGGTTCAGTTGGTTGTGGAAACAGTGGGGGCTTCGCGGTGGAGTTTGGACAGCCCTGTATATCGAGGCCATGATCCTGTCCATCTATCTTCCCTCACAAAGCCTGGGGGCTTGGAGTTATCGGTTTGCACTGCTGGCCGTGCCGACGGCGATTGTATTTCACGTGTTGATTCCCCATCCCAGTCGGAGGCGATCGCCCGTGCGGTACTCTCGAATCCCGGTGCAGACGTTTTGAATTCCTCGACCATCACCAAGACTCCAGTCCCGTTGGTCTGGGTACTTACCAATGCCCCCAGTCCGTACCAGGTCGAACTGTTCGGGGCAGTGGCGGCGAGGTCTGAAATTCATCTCGATGTCCGATTTCTACGAGACATGCAACACCCCGGTCCGCAGCGGAGATTCCCTCACCAGATTTGCCGTACGTGGCTAGCACTCACGAAGGGGGATGAATTGCGTGTGCATGGACTGCCGATTCGAGAAGCAGCCTTTGGCAAGTACGATCTCTACATCCTCTCCGGACTCTACACGAGTCTGACGTTTCTGGCTTGTGCCGTACTTCTCCACTGCCGAGGCCGAAAGTGGGCACTCTGGTGGGAGCGTCCACGACCGTCTCTCGCTACTCCACAGCGTTCCTGGCCTATCAGTTGGCTGCACAACATTAAGGACAAGGTCCGTCGCTGGTTACTGCAGTCCGCCGATCTCGTCATCGGCATCGGCTCCGCAGCTGTGCTGGAGTACGAGGCACTGGGCGTTTCGCCCGCTCGTCTAAGGATGCTTCCCTACTGCTGTGATGTGACGCGATTCGCAGTTGTGTCGACCGCATCCCGAGACTGCGTGCGCCTCGAACTGGGATGGCCGGACCGCCTGGTGTTTCTGTTCTCGGGTCAGATGATCCCACGCAAGGGAGTCGATGTCCTGTTGCGATCTTTCATCCAGTTGGCCGAGACTCAAGCCGATGTGGCTCTGCTGCTGTTGGGAGACGGCAGCGACCGGCAGGCCTTTGAAGCGCTGGTCCCCGAGTCACTGAATACTCGTATCCGCTTCCTGGGTCATCTCCCTCAAGGCCAGCTTCCCGAATACTTCGCCGCCGCCGATCTCTTTGTGTTCTCTTCCAGACACGATGGCTGGGCGGTGGTGCTGAACGAAGCCTGCGGAGCTGGGCTCCCGATCATTGCCACGCACCAGACGGGGGCCGCGCACGACCTCGTCGTCGATGGGGAGAACGGGTTTCGCATTGAGGCCGATGATGGCCTGGCCCTCGTCGCCGCCATGCACTGGTGTGCCACGCACCGCGACCGGCTTCCGGCAATGGGACAACGTTCTCGTGAACTTGTCGCACAATTCAGCGCTGAGCAAGGCGCTCAGACCTTCGTCGAGCATGTGCAGTTCTGACTGGGGACTCCGTAAGAACGCTCATTGTCGGCGATTTCTCCGAAGTCGCGGGTGCGATTGTCGCCTTTCGCTCCGCGAAAGGACGTTCTTTCGCGGAGCGAAAGACGACTCTCCCGCCCGACCAACGATCACACCCTCCATTCGTCATGTCCTCCGCCCCCTCCACCAATCGACACCTTACAGCAGCGACTTTGGAGAAGTCGCCGACCATCAAACCGATGTTCGTCGTCGGCGGGTTGTACTCGCTCTCGAACGGCGTTGCCTGGATCATGCGCGATCTGGCAGCCGCTGTCGGGCGGGCCGGTTCCCCCGTCGATGTGTATGGGGCCGATTGCTGGGGCCGAGGCGCGGCATCGGTCGGCCATGTCTTCGAACCGCCGTCGCGCTGGTTCACTGCGAAGGGGCTGTGGCTGGGCGGACTCTCCTACTCTCCCGGCCTGAAGTCGGCTATCGCGCGAGGCGTCGCACACGCCGACATCGTTCACAATCACAGCGTGTGGATGCTCCCCAACAGCTACAGTTCGCGGGCGGCAGAGCGACATGGCAAGCCGGTGGTCATCACCGCACATGGCGCGATCGAACCGTGGGCGGTCCAGAACTCGGGATGGAAGAAGCGGCTGGTCGGGGCCTGGTTCCAAAACCGGGATTTGCATCGCGCGAGTTGCCTCATCGTGAACAACTTGACCGAGATCGACGGCATTCGCCAGTACGGTTTGCAGAACCCGATCGCCGTGATCCCCAACGGTGTGCATCTTCCCGACTTCGATC
Source organism: Planctomycetota bacterium (assembly GCA_043736295.1). Classification (GTDB taxonomy): domain Bacteria; phylum Planctomycetota; class Planctomycetia; order Planctomycetales; family Planctomycetaceae; genus TH-plancto1. Next base: position 18,225 of record JAYTCW010000466.1, read on the forward strand.
CGCCCGCATCCCCAGAGCCGTTCTTGACGCAGTTCCCCGAAACGCGGGGGAAGCGGATCGGTCTGTTCATGGCTCGCGTGCATGAGAAGAAGGGACTCGGACACCTGCTCCCGGCCTTCGCACAGGTCGCTCAAGAAGCTCCGGATTGGCACCTCGTCATCGCGGGTCCGGATGGCGGATACCTAGCCCGCGCCCAAGCGCTCGTCGAGCAACATGGCCTCCGAAATCGCGTCACCTTCACCGGAGATTTGCAGGGAGAACTCAAAGCCTCAGCCCGCGCTGCAGCTCAGGTGTTCCTGCAACCCTCGTTCTCCGAGGGATTCAGCATGTCGATCTTGGAGGCGCTAGCCTGTCGCCTTCCGGTGCTGCTGACCCCCGGCTGCCACTTCCCCGAGGCCGTCGCGGCAGGAGCAGCTGTATCGGTGGAGCCGACCATCGTCGACACGACGCTCGGGCTACAGGAGCTTCTCGCGAAGTCGCCAGCGGAACTCCGGACAATGGGCGAACGCGGTCGAGAGTTGGTCGAATCCCGCTATCAATGGGACACCGTGGCTCAAGAGACTCTCGCCCTGTACCGCTGGCTGATCAGTGGTGGCCCGACTCTGGAGTGCATCGTCATGTAGGACGGGCCCATCGGCCCGTCCGTCGGGAGGCGTGATTGTCGGCGATTTCTCCGAAATCGCTGGATCGACGCGCGCGTTACCAGTCGACTCAGAACGACCAAAGGCTCGTTCTTCAATCCGTTTCGATGCCATTCGAACAACCAACTGATCAACACGCGGAACAGGCGATTTCGGAGAAACCGCCGACAATCACGGACGGACAAATGTGCCCGTCCCACTGACAGAGCCGTCTCCCAAAACACATGACCCCCGTCACCGTCATCATCCTGACCCTCAACGAAGGTCCGAACATCTTCGATTGCCTCAGCAGCGTGGCCTGGGCGGAGGATGTCATCATCGTCGACTCCGGCAGCAGCGATAACACGCTGGCCGAAGCGGTCCGTGCTTGCCCGAATGTCCGCACCTTTCACCACCCGTTCCAAGACTTCGGCGACCAGCGCAACTGGGCTCTCGATCAAACAGCGCCTCGCCACGAGTGGGTGCTGTTCCTCGACGCCGATGAACGCTGCACTCCCGAACTCGCTGCCTCGATTCACACTGCCATCTCCCGCGATGCCCAGACTGTCGGCTATTACCTGTGCTACAAGAACTTCTTCCTCAGCAGATGGCTCAAACGCTGCACCCGCTTCCCCACCTGGCAGCTGCGACTGTTTCAACGTGGTGAGGTGCGGTACGAGAAGATGGGGCACGGCCAGCGCGAGGTCACGACCGGGCCGCTCGACTACATCCATGAGCCTTACGACCACTACGGCTTCAGCCAGGGAGTGGCTCACTGGATCGCGCGGCACAACACCTACTCCAGCGAAGAGATCGGTCTGCTCGACCAATTGCGTCAGGAACCACTCGCACTCAGCGACCTCTGGAAGGCGGACCACGTCAGTCGATCGCGGTGCCTGAAGCGAATCGCCTCAAGACTCCCGTGTCGTCCGCTGGTGAGCTTCTTGTATCTGTACATCTGGAAACACGGTTTCCTCGACGGGTACGCTGGGCTGATGTTCTGTCTGCTGCGGCTCACGCATGAGATTCACATGGTCGTCAAGCAGGCAGAGAAGCAAGCGATCAGCCGTCAGCGGCCAGCGATCAGCCAGACGCCTGTCCTTCCCGAATCCCCTCTTCCCGTCTCAGCTCTCTCCGGGCACTAGGCTTCTGGCTCTCCACTCTCCCCTCTCGTCTCTCCCATGCTCCGTGACTACTTGAAATGGCTTCTGTTTCCCGGCCTGAATCTGAATGCGAGGCTGCGCTATCGGGTGCTGCCGCGGCACTTTGGCCGACCACAAGCGGGTGAGGAGCGTCTTGTCCTCGACGCCGGCTGCGGGAACGGGATGCTCGCCTACCAAGCCTTTAATATGGGGAACAAGGTTATCGGAGTCTCCATCAAGGACGAGGTGACACGCAACCGAAAGCTCTTCCACGAACACCTCGGGATTCCGGAAGAGCGACTGCAGTTTCGCGATCACAACCTCTACGACATCGAGTCGCTCAATCTCCAGTTCGATGAGATCATTTGCTGCGAGGTCATGGAGCACATCAAGGGTGACGAGCAAGTCAGTCGGAGCTTCTTCCGCATCCTCAAGCCGAGAGGAGTGCTGCATCTCTGCTGCCCGAACTCGGAACATTCGATCAATGCCAATTACCCGCTCGATCCGCACGAGACGGGTGGTCACGTGCGAGCCGGATATACGTATGCCACATTCAAACAACTGCTGGAACCGATCGGGTTCCAAGTCTCGGAAGCGATCGGTCTGGGTGGGCCGATTCGCGAGGCGTGCAACCAGCGGATCACCAACATCCAAAGAGTCGGCGGGATCAAGCTCGGCATCCCGCTATTCTGTTTGCTCGCTCCGTGGGCGGCTCTCGACAGAGGCAACCCGACCGTTCCATTCAGTCTCTACGTGAAAGCCACCAAGCCGTAATGTCGGCGATTTCTCCGAAATCGCTGGTTCGACTCACGAGATCACAACGGGCTCTCGATCACCAGACATCCTTCCGCTTCATTGATAATCGATCTGACTCAGCACTTCCCCCGAGCGATTTCGGAGAAATCGCCGACACTCCCATGAAAATCCTTGTCGCTCAAATCGGTGCCCGTCGTCACTACGCTGTGCCCGTAGCTCTCGAACGTGCAGGTCTGCTGGAGGCGCTCGTCACCGATGTCTGCATGTCCGCTCCTTGGTTGCGAATGGTGAGCAAGGTTTTGCCAAAGTCATTCCCGCTCCCCAGTTGGAAGTCACTCCGTGAACGGGAACCGATCGGCGTTCCCGATGCAAAGGTGACCTGCCTGTGGTCGACACCCTGGGCCATGCGGCGAAATCGCCAACGCACCGAACACGGTGGCCAGTACGCGCGCTGGACCTCACTGAACGAAGCCTTTGGTCGCGCGGTGGTCCGCCGCGGATTCGGCTCAGCGGACAGTGTCTACGCCTTCAACGGAGCCGCTGTCGAGATCTTCCTAGCGGCCAAGAAGCGAGGGCTGAAGTGCATTCTCGACATGACGATTGCTCCGCTGGAGATGGTCGAGCAATGGCTCACGGAAGAGCGACAGCGCTTTCCGGGCCTCGAAGACGACGTTATCTACCACGATCCCCCTGAGAGCGTGTTTGAAAAGCTCTTGTGTGATTTTCCTTGGGGTGTTATTCCACGGTCTGCGGGCATGGGATCGAGGTTTCACGAAGGGGCGAAGGCAT
>JAYTCW010000467.1:0-18044 GCA_043736295.1 Planctomycetota bacterium
ACCAGCGGTGGGAGAAATCGCTGACTAGCTCACCCGGCAAGTTGGCCGCCTTGGTGGCCCGAGCTGAGGCCCAAGTGCGAGCGGGCCAGTGCCAGACAGCGGGGTTTGACCAGTTGTGATCTCCATCGTCACGGCGGATTTCATGGATTGCTTCTCGCGACCGCCTGTTGAAGTTCAGCAGCAGGCACGACGGGTGTATCAAATTTGGCGTGACAACCCTTCGCACCTGGGCCTGCGATTCAAACCCATTCAAGGGCATGGGGGAGTCTACTCGGTACGGATTGGTCGCGGGTGGCGAGCCTTGGGGCGATGGGAAGGGGAAACGGTCACGTGGTTCTGGATCGGCTCACACGCAGATTATGACGAGTTGGTGGGTTAAAGTGTCATGACAGGTCTCGTTCTTACCCGCCACGGAGGGAGTACACAATCGCCGTGTGATTGCAAACTGGAGCGTACAAGCGAAGGGACTACGGGGACAAGCTACACTGGTGGGGAGACTCACTACGCCTGCTTGCCTTTCGCGAGCCGCTCGCATTAGGCGAGCGGTCAGTCATGGTTGACTCGTAGAACGGACCCCCAGGTCCGTTCCGCCCGGACCTGGGGGTCCAGACTACGGGCAGTATCGCGAGCCGCTCGCCTTACCGTGTCATGGATTCGGACTGCCGGGCCATGTCTTCACCCCTTTTGCGCTGCAGCACCATCACGGTCCCCGGCTTGGGGAAACTGGGACGCGAGTAGACCTTCTCTAGGCCCGCCTGCATCTCGGGAGAGAGCTTCTCCCAATCCTCGTTGGAGGTGAAGAGGAAGCTCCCCGGCTGAGAGAGGTGCCGGTTGATTTCTTCGGGACTCGTGACGGCCGTCACGGGTTGTCCGGCATAATAGATCAGGCTTGGAGAGTTCAGATAATACGACGCCACCTTGTCACTGTCCGACGTGATCCGGTTGCGGAACGCATTCGCCAGGGACTCGCTCGACTGATACTGGTCGATGTAGACCGCAGCTCCTCCGAGCACTCCGAGGCAGAACACGACCGCCGTGACGGCGAAGGTCCGCAGCAAGAAGACTGGCTGGCCGCGCTCCGCGAACCGCCAGCAGAGGAGTCCCCCGACGAGTGCCGGGAGTCCGATCAGTGCGACCGGCCAGAGATTCCTCGCGATGTCGGGATGCAGTTCGGCCTTCACAAGTAGCGGGGCACCATCGTACTGCCACAACGATACGATCGGCACCAGCACCAGGAAGCCGCCCCCCACGGCGATCAATGAGCCAAAGGCCAATCGGCTCCAGAATCGCAGGTTGACCGACGGCTCGCTCAGCCAGCGACTCGCGAACCCGGCCACCATCAATGCCAATGGCGGATAGCACGGCAACGTGTAGTTCGGCAGCTTTGTCTGAGCGATCGAGAAGAACACGAAGATCACACTGAACCAGCACAGCACCAGTCGCCACGCCGCCTGCTCGCGAGCCGGTGTGGAGTTCCCTGCAGTCTGCTTTAAACGCGACCGCAAGCTGACCGCCGAGGGAATGATGAACAATGACCAGGGGAAGAATCCGATATAGATGACCGGGATGTAATAGATGATTGGCCCGCTGTGCTGCTCCATCGGGGCCAGGAAGCGCTGAATGTTGTGAAAGCCCAGGAACTCGCCGATGAAGCCGCCACCCGTGCGAACCTCGACAGCGGCAAACCACCAACCCGAGACGATGACCACCGTGGCAATAGCCGTGATCGGTCGCATCGCCCAGAACACACGCGGGATGGAGCGGGCGAAGCGGTTCAGCCAGCCTGCCCACGTCGCTTCCGTGTGTGACAACTGCCACAGGACGAACAGTCCAATCGCGGTCCCCGGCAGGAGAATTCCGATCGGTCCCTTCACGAGTACCGCGAGCCCCATCGCCGCATACATAGCCACAAATCCGGCCCAGGTCGCGGGGAGCCAATGCGCCAGCGTGCCTTCCTCGTGGGGCACGTTTCCTACGTGCCCGTCCTGCGGCTCCACCCGAAACGCCTGAGTCCCCCGCACATACGCCGCAATCACCAGCGTCATGAAGAACACCAGATAAGCATCCGCCGTCGATGCTCGCGACACCACTCCGAACATGATGCAGCTCGCCATCGCCAACCCGGCCAGCAGTCCGATTCGCTGCCCCAGCAATCGCACTCCAACCCAATGAGTCAGCAGCGCCGCAGCTGTGCCGAAAATGGCCGAGCCGATGCGGGCACCCCACTCGTTCTCGCCAAAGACGTAGAACCCCAGACGCATGAACCAGTACATCAGCGGGGGTTTGTGAGCGAAGACTTCGCCGTTGTACCAGGGAACGATCCACTCGTTGCGATGGTGCATCTCGGCAGCTGTGGCCGCGAAGAACCCTTCGTCCTCATCCCACAGACGGGTCGCCCCCAACCCGGTGAAGAACATGACGAGAGCAGCGGCCAGCACGAGCAGACGATCGCGAGTGAGAGTCGAGGACATGGATGGAACCTGAAAACGCGAGGTGAATCAGAGAGACCGGGCCGCTTCCCCACGGACCATGCCGACGGGATTCAAACCCGTCGGAGGGGAGTTCGAACTGGGCGATGCTTGAGCAGCCAAGGCACCGACCCGAGCCAGACACTGTTCGGGAAAGTAGTAGCGCTCCATCCGGTCATAGGCCAGTCCCATCGGAGTCGTCCCCAGAAAGTAGCGAGCAGTCACCAGCCCCACCGCCGCTCCAGCCAGCACATCACTGGGGAAATGGGCTAACGTGGCCACTCGCTGGAACGCGACCAAGGCCCCGAGGCACCAGAACCAACGCCGAGCCTTGGGGAACAGTTCGCCCAGCATGACCGCAAAGGCGATGGCAAACGCCGTGTGGGCTGACGGGAAGCCCTGGTGCTTCGAACCGCCCGCCCCCCACTGAAATACACCCGTAAAGCTCGACCAGATTGACTGGTCGAAATCGAACGCCTTCGGGCGTGTCCGGCTGACACACAGCTTGACAATATCGGCCAGCAACCCGGCGGCCACAGCTGCAAAGAACGTGCGAGAGACTCGTGATCGCAAGGACGGATGGGTGAGCCAGACCGTCACCAGAATCAGCACCGCTCCGTAAGGAGTGCCAAAGTGTTCAGCCGCTTGAAGTAGATCGGAGAGTTCATCCGGGATCGAGTGTGTGCCGATGAAGCCCGAGCAGGCATGGTCGAGTACTGCGATGCAGGTAACACTGAGCAGCACTAGGACGCCAGCGGTCAGCCTAATGTATAAAACAGGACGCTGGGCGATGGACGCCACATCCCTGCTCGCCCCACTCGGCGGGGTCTCGAATTCGGAATCCATTCCGACCTCCCTGCTCGCACGGAATTGCACGAGTACGGGAGTCTAAAACAATCACAACCTCTGGTCATAGATCACTTTGTCACCGAGAAGTGATCTGAGACATCTGGTTGTCATGAGGCCATTTCATGCCAGGCAGCCCGTGAATTCAAGAATCGCAAACACAACCCAGCTCAGGAGGGGAGTACGAGACATGAATCCTACACCAAACCGCCGAATGCTCTCGCGGATGACGACCTCTTCGTCCCGCAGCCCCCAACCAATCTGAGTCACACTCCTCCCGAAACAACCGGAACTGGGGATCTGCCACTGGCCACCAACGGCCAAGCCAGCGAACCACCACCGCACGCGGAAGAGGATCGAGAGGGAGAGTCTGGGTGAAGAATGGATCGCTTCTCCTGACTCACTGGAGTCACTCCTCGAAATGGCCTATCGTCCACCCATCACAGCTGTTTGATCTGTCGCTGGGCAGGCCGGTTGTGTGCCGCCCGCACGATTCGGGGGGCGAAATTGAGACGCTGTGTTGGTGATCCGGATGATTCTCTCGCATCGACTTGCCTGTCTGGTCACATGGTTCGCTCTACCCGGGAGCAGCACCGCACTGCGGGCCGACAATCCGCAGGTCTATACCCAAAGTGTCGAGAAAGTCGCGTCCTCCGGCGTCGCCGCCGCCCCCCCCTCCACGGAGGATAAGACTGCTGTACCGACTGGCGGCTCCATTCCCCAGTGGATCTATGGAGACGATGTCAGCCAGGTCTATCACGTTAAAAAGACCTTCTCCGGCCCGGTTCAGAAAGCCGTGTTGCAGATCAGCTGCGACAATGGGTTCGTGGCTAAGCTCAACGGCCAGCAGGTCGCCGCCGGCACCGAATGGCAACAACCTGCGAAGGTCGACGTCACCAAACAGATCGTCGAGGGCGAGAACACGCTGCTGACTCAGATCAACAACGAGGGCGGCACTGGCGGACTCGTCGCCCGGCTCGCTCTGCATCGTCCCGATGGCAAGGTCGATTACATCGTAACCGATGAGTCGTGGCTGCTCGCCGAGAAGCCCGACGCCGCGGAGTTCGTCAAACCCAAGATCGTCGGCCAGCTCGGCGACGGCCCGTGGGGCGATGTCTTTAATGGGGGGGCCACCGCGTCGAGCAGCTTCAACACGCTGCCGGGATTCCAGGTCGAGCGGCTGTTCACCGTGCCCAAGGACGAACTCGGCTCTTGGGTCTGCATCGCCTTCGACAATAAGGGCCGTCTGCTGGCCAGCGACCAAGGAGACAAGGGGCTCTGCCGCATCACCCTCCCCGCACCCGGTAGCCCCGACCCGGTCAAGGTCGAACGCCTGACAGTTGACATCTCCGCAGCTCAGGGAATGCTCTACGCCTTCGATGCTCTGTATGTCTCCGTCAACGGCGGCAAGGGGAGCGGTCTCTACCGCTGCAAAGACACCAACGGCGATGACCAGTATGACGAAGTGGTCAAGCTGAAGGAGTTTCGGGGCGGCGGCGAACATGGTCCGCACGCACTCCAACTGTCGCCCGATGGCAAGTCAATCGTCGTGATCGCCGGCAACCACACGCGGCCTCCGTTCGAGCCGACCGAACTTCCGAACTTGCCCGCTGAGGAGCAGGTCAAATACATCAGTCGCCTGCCGATGAACTGGAACGAGGATCACATCCTGCCTCGGCAGTGGGACGCCAACGGCCACGCGGTCGGCATCCTGGCTCCGGGTGGGTGGGTCGCGAAGACGGATCCCGACGGCAAGACCTGGGAGATTATCAGCTCCGGGTATCGCAATCCGTACGATATGGCCTACAACGCCGATGGAGAATTGTTCGCTTACGACGCCGATATGGAGTGGGACTTTGGCGCTCCGTGGTATCGTCCGACCCGCGTCTCGCATGCCGTCAGCGGCAGCGAATTCGGCTGGCGCAGCGGGACCGGCAAGTGGCCGACGAACTACCTCGACAGCTTGCCCGAACTCGTCAACATCGGACCCGGTTGCCCGGTGGGAGTGGCCTTCGGCTATGGCACCAAGTTCCCCGCCAAGTACCAGAACGCCCTCTACATCTGTGACTGGACTTTCGGCACGATGTACGCCATTCACATTCAGCCGCGCGGTGCCAGCTACACGGCCACGAAGGAAGAGTTCGTCTCCCGCACGCCGCTGCCCCTGACCGATGTTGCTGTCGCTCCAGACGGCACGCTCTGCTTCACGGTCGGTGGTCGCGGGGCACAATCCGAATTGTTCCGAGTCGTCTATACCGGCACCGAGCCGACCGAACCGGCCATCGCGAAGAACACTTCAACCGTCGCGCTACATGACCTGCGCAAACAGTTGGAGGCATTCCACGCGAAGCAGGCCGATCCCAAGCCAGCTGTGGATCTCGCTTTCCCGAACCTGAACCACCCAGACCGGTTCATTCGCTACGCCTCGCGTCTGGCGCTGGAGCATCAATCGACCGACAGCTGGCGCGACATGGTGCTGGGTTCGACGGCACCTTATCAGCTCATCAACGGGGTCGCCGGACTGGCCCGCGTCGGTGGGGACGCGGCACTGCGGCACCGGTTGATCGAGTCCCTCGATAAGCTGACCTGGCCCACACTGACGCACACGCAGCGACTCGAACTGCTGCGGACCTATGAATTGATCGGAGTCCGCCTGGGCGAGTTCGACGAGGCTGATCGGCTGCTCGTCATCAAGAAACTCGATGAACGCTTCCCCGCGTTGCAACTGCCGGGTGGCGACGATGCTCAAGTCCAGTTGCAGCTGGATGACCTCAACAAGGAACTGGCCAATATGCTCGTGTTCCTCAAGGCACCGGGCATTTCGACCAAGATCGCCAAGCTGCTGGCGGCCCCGCCGAAGCAGATCCCGCCGAACTATGGCGAGCTGCTCAGCCGCAACCCCGGCTACGGCCGGACGTTACTCGAAGTCCAGAAGAACCACCCGGATTCGATGCAGATGCACTATGCGTTTGCCCTACGGAACCTGAAGACCGGCTGGAACATGGAGGATCGCAAGGTCTACTTCAACTGGTTCAATACCGCCCGCACCTGGAGCGGTGGAGCGAGCTATCAGGGGTTCCTCCGCAACATTGACAAGGACGCCTGGGAGAACGCCACGGACCAGGAGAAGCTGGCCATTGAAGCCTTCGGAGCCCGCAAGCCGGTGCTGCCCGCCGAACTCCCCAAGCCCGCTGGACCGGGTCAGGAGTGGACCCTCGACTCCGTCCTCGCCGCAGCTGGTCCCGAACTCAAGGACCGCGACTTCGAACACGGTCGGAAGATGTTCGCCGCGACACGTTGCGTGTTGTGCCATCGGTACGATGCCGAAGGCGGAGCGACGGGGCCGGACCTGACACAACTCGCCGGTCGGTTCTCGCTGAAGGACATGGCCGAAGCCGTCGTCGACCCGAACAAGGTCGTGCCCGATCTGTTCCGGGCGACGGTCATCACGACGAAATCGGGTAAGGTCTACACGGGCCGCATCGCGACCGAAACCGCCGAGTCGGTCACGATCATCACCAACCCCGAAGATGCGACGAAGTTCGAAACGATCCCGCTCAGCGAGATCGAAGCACGCGTCGTGTCCGCCACTTCGCAGATGCCCAAGGATCTGCTCAAGCCACTGAACCAGGACGAGGTACTCGACCTGATGGCATTCCTGCTCTCCCGCGGGAACAAGAACGCCCCGATGTTCAAGAAAAAGTGAGTGATCGAAGCGACCAGAAAGCCCAGGGGTTGCAACCCCTAGGCTTTTTCTTGTTCTTGCCCTGCTCTGTCGGGAGTCTCCATAAACGAGATAACGCCCCAACAGAAAAAGGAGTTCGGCTACGAACGCGACCGTCGCAACGGGTATGGCGAGAACAGCAAGTGTTCTCGCCAGAATATCCGCCGACGCAAGCGGGGAGTGAATCAAGCCAATCGCCACGCGACCAAACAACAGCTGGGCGTCGTCGACCCCGAGACCGGTGAGCCGCAGCCCAACAGTGGAGTCGTCGTCCGTCGTCCGCCGACGTGGCGAAAGGTGGCCGACATTCCGCTGGGCGACATGGTGGCCAAGAAGCTCTTCCGCCGGGCTCGACTGGGGGTGGCGAGTCCCGAATCGGTGGAAGCCGCTGTGCAGCGAGTGGCCGCACTTCGCAAACGCCGCCATGATTGATGAACGATTCCGTCAAATGGCCTCGCCCGGACTCCATCACCACCATCCAGCATCGACACTGCTCAACCATGTCCGAAAAGCCCGGAGGCCTACTCGCGAACTCACCAGTCACTCGGCCTTCTGGCTCTTCGCACTCCGGTAGTAATCTCCCGTCAGATACCGGACCAGCAGGTCAAGTTCCTTTTCCGTGAGCTGGTCTTTGAATCCGGGCATGACGTTGTTCCCAGACGCGCCACCGGCGTAGTGGGCCTGGGGATCGGAGATGAATTGCTTGAGCCAGTCCTGCCCCGCGTACCCGGTCAGCACGGGGAACAGATCCACCGACAGCGGGTCGGCCTCCCCCTTCACATGCATGGCGTGACAGTCGCTACAAGCCGAGTCGAATTCTCCCTTGGTCATCTTGCCGGTGGCGAACACCTCGCGGCCCCAGCGGACCTTGGGATCGTGAGCGGGCAGGGCATCGGCGTGGTCGCCCTGGGCGTAAAGGAACTCCACCAGCCCTTCGTAGTCAGCGGCATTGGCGGCCTCTTTCAACAGCGGGCCATTCGCCACCGACCAGTCCTTCATCTGGCCGTTCAGGATCGCAGCTGCGCCTTTGGTTCGGACCTCGGAGGCGTTGTTCGCCACGGTGATGTTCTTGAGGGCCCCGAAATGTCCTTCGAAGTCGGTGAGGACTGACTTGATCCAGTCGCGGCTGCCAAAGTTGATGGTCTCGCGATGCAGGAAGTCGGCCAGCTGCGGGCCTTGAGGTGGCTTCGGTCCGGGCGAGGGTTGACCCTTCACTTTAGCAGGGAGAGGGAACTCGATCCCCGGTGACTGATGGCATTCGAGGCAATAGGTCTTGAACAGGTTTGACCCCTGAGTCAGCGGGTCGTTCCTCAATAGCGAGATCGCCCCATCGGCGGGAATGCCCGTCGGCGACTGAGCCAGCTCCACCGTACGGGCTCCGTCGAGGTGGGCCTGGTCCACAGCGAGACGGAAGTCGCGGCTGTCGGCGTCGTCCTGATACCAGTCTTCGTACAGGGCGTACCCGGTGAGGCTCCCCGCTCCCAGCATCACGATGAACAGGAACGCGACGTTGAACATATGACCGGACCGCTTACGACCGATGATTGGCATCGCTGCCAAGATCGTCATCAGGATGCCCGGAATCACGATGGCTCCGAACGCCTCGCCCAGATGGGTCATCTCGCCGAGCTGGGAGACCCACTCGAATTTGAGGAACCGGAACAGGAACAGGTAGTACCACTCGGGGCGAGCGGCGTTATACGCCTCAGCGGGGTTGGCTGGGGCACTGAGTTCGGCCCCATGATGCCACAGCGTCAGTGTCATCACGCCCGCCAGGACGGCCAGACAGGCGATGCCGTCCATCAGCACTTGGTCTGGCCAAAACATGGCATCGGGTTTCCGGTGCGGATCAGGCACCGTGATGCCGTGCCGCCGAAAGACATAGATGTGCAGCCCAAGCAACATGACCAACAGCGCGGGCAACACGCCCGCGTGCATGGCGAAGAACCGCGTTAGCGTGTGATGCCCGTACTCGCTACCGCCCTGCGCGAGCTTCTGAATGTCGGGACCAATGACCGGCGTGGAGCCCATGATCTCGGTGGCTACCTGTGTCGCGTAATATCCCTTCTGGTCCCACGGCAGCAGATACCCGGTCAGACCGAGGCCCATCACAATCTGCATCAGCACTAGCCCGAGCCAGAAGTTCACCTCGCGCGGAGCCTTGTAGGCTCCATCGATGACGACCTGCACCAGGTGAATCACCAGCAAGATGATCATCGCCTGCGCGGCGAAGTGATGGATACCGCGCACGAACCAACCCAGAGTCATCTCGTTCTGGATGTAGTAGACGCTTTCCCAAGCGGTCTTGGTCGATGGGCTATATCCCATCCAGAGCATCAAGCCGGTGACGACCTGCATCACAAAGGTAAAGCTCAGCGTGCTGCCCCACACATACCGCCACCGAGCCCCCCCGGGGATGCGCTCGTTGAGTGCTTCGTGCATGAGCGCACGGTATCCGGTCCGGTCATCTAACCAGTGCAGCAGGCTGGAGATCATCAAGGGGGCTCATCATGGCAGGAGGCAACTGAGGATCTCTGGATGGCGAATGACTCCGCACTTCCCAGAGCCGAGGTCCGCGGACGCGAACCAGGCGAGACGATTCGGACCGCCGAACCGCTGTATCCATTTTGGCTCATGAGATCGTCCTGACACAAGGACAGCGAGAGGGTTCTCGAAAACTGTTGGCTGCTGATCGCCGAGCCTGCCTGAAGCGAAAGGGCTGACAGTTCCCGAATCGCCGAGTAGCGAAGTCCTGCATGCGAACCGTGAGGTCGCAGTCCATCGTGCGCCGACTGCTGTTCGATCCGCTAAGTCTGGTCCGGATCAGGCACTCCCAGCAACCACAGCACCAGGGCGGGCTGTTCGTCCGATGTCAGATTCTGTCTTGCCGTCCGTTCCATCCACGATCTCTCACACATGATGCCCAAGCCCGTCATCAGCCATCGGCAAACATTGGACAGCGACCTCATGAAAAAACCTCCTCGTTCCCAAGCTTCGGCTGGGCCGCACACCGCAACTCGCTCCTCCTCCCGAGTCGCAGCTGCCGCAGCATTCAATCGCCGATCTCCAAATCCAACTCCGCCATGACACGCCTCACTTGCGCCGCCGAGAGTCTTCAGTTCTTCTTGATGTATCGCAAATCTCGTGCGATGAAATCGGCAACTTGTGTCTCAGGATCAGAGTTCCCGCTGGGGACCGAAGGAGCAAGCAGAAGCCGGAGGGGTGGGAACACGAATCATTGCGAATCCTCACGAATCCAGAATTCCACTCTGGTCTGATTCGTGATGATTCGCGAAGATTCGGGCATCGTCCAAAACCCTGCTGCGAACATCTTGACAACACCGTTCTCACGGAGCCTGCCCGATGTTCGCCGAGTTTTGGCAACTGCTAACCGCCTGGAGTTTCGTCGATAGCGATATCGCTGTCACGGCGGCGCTTACGGCGATGGCGTGTTCGTTGCCGGGCTTGTGGCTGGTACTGCGGCGGCAGAGCATGATGGGCGATGCCCTCAGTCATACGGCACTCCTGGGAGTGATTCTGTCACTGATGACGGTCACAGCCGTGAAGTCCCTCGGCTGGATCACCGAGGGGCAGGTGGATGTCGGGATGCAAATCGCCCTGATGGTCGGGGCGGTGTTGATGGGGATCGTCACCACGGTGCTGACCGAGTGGCTGCAAAAGCTGGCCCATGTCGACGGCGGGACCGCCCTGGGGGTCGTCTTCACCGGGTTGTTTGCGGTGGGGTTGCTGCTGATCCGCGTGGTGGCGGATGACGCCCATGTCGATACCGAATGCGTCTTGATGGGCAGTCTGGAAAGCGTGAGCTTAAACACTTGGAACTGGTTTGGCCGGGAGATTCCCAAGGCGGCGTGCCTGACCGCGTTCATGTTGGTCCTGAACCTGGCACTGACGGTCGTGTTCTTTAAAGAGATGCGATTGGCGGCTTTTGACGCGGAGTTGGCCACGACCCAGGGGGTCAACGCCCGCGTGATGCACTACGCCCACATGGCCCTCACGGCGGCGACGGTCACGGCGGCCTTTCAAAGCGTGGGGAGTATTCTGGTGATCGCCCTGCTCGTGGTTCCCGCGGTGACGGCGTTGCAGTTGTCGTGGCGGCTGCGGACGGTGGTGCTGCTGACGTTGGTGGTGGCCTGCGTGAGTGCCGTGGTGGGACACGTCATGGCCATGACGCTCCCGGCTGTGCTGGGAGGGGCTTTGGGGTGGCCCGAGGTGCAGGGCGTTTCATCGAGCGGGATGATCTGCGTCGCCGCCGGTCTCCTCTTCCTCATCGCAGCTGTGTGCGGACCGCGGGGTTACCTGGTTGAAGGTTGGGGCCAACTCCAGTTGATGTGGCAGATTGCCGAGGAGGATCTGCTCGGATCACTGTACCGGACCGAGGAGGCGGAAAGCCCGATCCCGGTGATCGGCCCCACCGGCTGGTTTGGTCAATACTTGCTCAAGCGATTGCAGTGGCGAGGCCTAGCCCTCGTCAGTACCAGGGGCGAGTACCACCTGACCCCCGCCGGGCAGTGCCACGCCCGCGATGTCGTGCGTCGGCACCGACTCTGGGAATCCTACATGCACAAGCACTTCGCCCTGCCGGATGACCACCTGCACGAGACTGCCCACCGCATCGAGCACTACATCGATCCGACCTTGCAGCAAGCGCTCAACACCGAGTTGGACGCCCCAGCTCTCGACCCACACGGGAAGAAGATTCCCGATGCAGGGCAGTAACGTCCGGCAGACAACCACACGCATCCCACCGTCATAATATGGTTGCAAACAGAGGTGTGTGCGTCAGAAAAGTAAGCCGAAAAACCCCACCCTGTGTGGCAGAGTGGGGCGGAGGAGTCGCTGATGTCATCGCAGCCCAGAGTTTGAAGCTCCAAGCCAATCCATGTCAGATCGTGATTCCGAGATCGGTTTCAATCTGAACCTTGGTGGCTTCCATGTACAGGAGCCATTCCTTGGGCATCCCTGGAACGTCGAGCACGTACACGTCGTAAGTTCCGTCACGACGCAGGCAAACGCGAAGCTTATGCTTCCCTGATGAAATGACGCACTTCTTCGACTCGGTCTTGCAGGTCCGGCAAGGCACGCAAACGGTGATCTCACAGCAGTCCACCTTGTAGGTGTGCTTCTTGAATTCACACAGTTCAGTCTTCTTGATCTCGATCGCAGGAACCGGAACCACGGCTTCATTGGGCTTGCATTCGACGTAGAACAATTCTTCTACCGTCGTCGTAACCAAGTCTCCGGCAACCACCACCGGGATGTCCTTGCAGGTCGTTGATCCAGGAGGACACTTACTCTCCACCTTGGGGGCGTTCTTGCCCTTCTCGCATGCCGGAGTACACGTACCAGTTCCCCCATTACAAGGGCAGCAGCTGACCCCTGAAACAGTGGTCGCACCGCTTGGTGCCGCAGCTGGGGCCGCTGCTTCGTACCGGACCGAACCATCCGGATAGATGACCTTGACTTGCTGCTGAGCTTGCACCAGCGGCCCTTGAGCAGCCACCATCACAGCAATCGCACACAGAAACTTTTTCAACATTGCCCATCTCCTGTTTTCTTGTGACCGTCAGCAAATCATGCAACACACATGAACGCACGTACCGGCCGATTCCTTTCGGGACACCATCCAGACGCCCCACTATCGCCAAATTACCTGTTTTTTTGCAGGTCAAGTGGATTGTGGCGAAAATAACGATTTAATGTAATGTGGGTGGCATAATGCTAAAAGGGTGTCTGGGTGTCGCTGGAATTGTGTGGTGTTTGGGATGATTGGCTTCCTGCAGTGTTGTTGAACCACTGATCATCTGCCATGGCTGTCAAATTCAGTTTGGGAGATTTTGCCGGTTATTCCGGTTTTCCTGAAGATTCGGGCGGGGAGGGCCGATGAAATAGGTAGTGACTGGCGTTTGAACTGGCTCCCGGTGGAGTCGCAACTGTCATCCTCGACCTGTGAGCAGCGGAATGAACCTCACCAAACAGCACCTCGGGACGCTCGGACTTCTGGCCGGATGCATACTGATGGGTAGCCTGACGGGATGCCAGACTACGGTCGGTGGTCAGACGTTGCCTTCTCCGGATTACCTGCGGGACGACATCCAGTACTTCCCAGCAGGTCCAGAATTCCTGCTGCCGAACACTGTCCGGGCCCATGAAGAGTACAAGGCCGCCCAGGCGGGCGAAGACGCGAAACCATACAACCCGCGTCCGTAAGCTTAGCAGCTTCTCCTGAATGAGTCGCGGAATGAGCCTCACCTCTCACCATCTTTGGGGACTAGGATTTCTGTCGGCCTGCGTTTTTGTTGGCGGGCTGCCACAACCTCAGGCGGCTTGCCATCTATCGACTTTGCCGTCGCCTTGGGACTACGACTTGGACGACATCCAATACTTCCCAGCCGGTCCGGAATTCCTGCTGCCGAACACTGTCCGGGCACATGAAGAGTACAAAGCCGCTCAAGCGGGCGAAGACGCCAAGCCGTACAACCCGCGTCCGTAACTCACAACCACACAATGCTTTCCTCCAACGCAGCGGTCCGGATAATATCGGGCCGTTGCGTCTATTTTTGAATATCTCGCTTTTTCGCTAGACGAAAGTTCACAGTTCATCGAGAATCACTCTCTTCCTGACGGAAGCGCGACTGGTCGCTGACCGCGCGTGGGAGTCCGCCGAGTTTCTCGGGCTGGTCCGCTCCGACTTCCGTCGCACTGTGAATCTGGGATGAACGCTTCGGCGTCTCTGGCCGCTTTGCGGTCTCAATTGCCGGTGATCGCACCTTCCATGCTGAAGTGCGACTTCGGGAATCTTCGTCGAGAGATCGAACTGCTCGACCGTGCAGCTGCACCAGTGTTGCACTGGGACGTGATGGATGGGCATTTTGTGCCCAACCTGTCCTACGGAGCGATGCTGATCGAGCGAGTGCGCCCGCTGACTAGGGCCTTCTTCGACGCCCATCTGATGATCTCGGACCCGGCGAAATACTTGGACGAGTACGTCAAAGCCGGGTGTCAGGCGATCACTTTTCATATCGAGGCCGTGCCCCAGCCGGTTGCTTTGCTGAAGCGGATTCGCCAGGCAGGTTGCCTCGCGGGGATCGCCCTCAACCCGAAAACGCCTGTATCGGCGATCAAAACATTAGTCGGTGAGTGCGACCTCGTGCTAGTCATGAGTGTCGAGCCGGGATTCGGAGGCCAGTCCTTCATCCCCGGCTCCACCGAAAAAGTGTCTGAAGTCCGGGCTCTGTTTGGGCCTGCGGTGCTGATCTCCATCGATGGAGGGATCGGCCCGAAAACCATCTCTGGCCCAGCGGGGGCCGGGGTGGATCTGTTCGTTGCGGGAAGTTCGGTGTTCGACACACCGGATTATGGTCAGGCGATCCAGGGCATGGCTGCGTTGGCTCGGACCGCTCGCAACGTCTCTTGAGGAGTGGCAATGTCGACAGTGCGTTTGGTGGTGCGGCCCGGCGAAACCGAGTTCGACGGGCAGTCACGGATTCAAGGCAGCCTCGACCTGCTGCTGACCGATCTCGGTCGGCAACAAGTCGACGACATCGTGGAGCAGCTGCGACAAGAGGCGTTTGACGTGATCTACGCCTCCCCCACAGAGCCCGCAGCTTCCACAGCTGAGATCATCGGCCGCGCGCTGGGCATCTCCGTGAAAATCGTCGATGGTCTAGCCAACCTGCACCAGGGGCTGTGGCAGGGCTTGTCTCTCGACGACATTCGCCGCAAGCACCCGCGCGTGTACAAGCAGTGGGAAGACGACCCCGAGTCGGTGTGCGCTCCCGACGGCGAAGAGTGCAATGAGGCCCAGGAGCGTGTGGAAGAGGCCCTCAAGAAACCTCTCCGGCGAAACGAGTCTTTCATCGTTATCGCTCCCGAACCCATTGCCACCCTCATCACGAGTGTCATGCGTGGCGAGGCGGCTCAACTGGCTGGCCCCATCCCGCGTTGCGGTACGCTGAACCGGATCGAGAGAATCCTGCCCACCCCGGTCGTGACGATCGTCGGTGCCTCGGAACCCAAGCCCACTCTCATGTGGCGGGGGTTGCCCTCGGGCGAGATTCCAGCCATCATGTAGCGGCCCGTGGGATAGGCTTCCAGCCTGTCATAATCACACAGTTACGACAGGCTGGAAGCCTATCCCACGTCGGCACCATGACAGGAGTTCCGCCCTATGCAATCGGCGTCCCCGGTGAACGACGAAGCCGCCTCATCCCCCTTGCGCCCCAAGCGTCCCGTCCCGGATGGCCTGTGGGTCAAGTGCGACAGCTGTAATGCCACGGTGTTTGGCAAGCAGGTCGACCAAAATCTCGGTCTGTGCCCCGAGTGCGGCCACCATTTTTACGTCTCGGGCCAAAATCGCATTCAACAGCTGCTCGATGAAGACAGCTTTGAAGAGTGGTTCAGCGAGATGAGTTCCGTCGACCCGCTGGGCTTCACCGACAAAAAGTCGTACAAGGTGCGGCTGGTCGAGGAGCAGAAGCGAACGGGATTGACGGATGCGTGTCTGGTCGGACGGGGGCATATGCGGGGGCGTCCGCTGGTGTTTGCCTTGACCGATTCGGCGTTCATTATGGGGAGTATGGGGTCTGTCGTCGGCGAGAAGCTGACCCGGGCCATTGAGGAAGCGACCCGCCTACAGCTGCCGCTGGTGATCGTCAGTGGGTCGGGTGGGGGAGCCCGCATGCACGAGGGGATCTTCTCGCTGATGCAGATGGGCAAGGTCTCGGCGGCGCTGGGGCGGTATCATGATGCGGGCGGCTTTTTCATCTCGGTGCTGACCAACCCTACGATGGGCGGTGTGGCGGCGAGCTTCGCATCACTCGGTGATATCATCATTGCGGAGCCGAAGGCCATGATCGGCTTCGCCGGTCCGCGCGTGGTGAAAGCCACCGTCAAGCAGAACCTGCCCGAGGGATTCCAGACCAGTGAGTTCCTGCTGGACCACGGCTTCGTCGACATGATCGTCTCGCGAGAAGACCTGCGAGCCGAGATTGCCCGTCTGATTGACTACTGCACGATGAAGTAGGGGGAGGGATCGTTGAGGGTTGAGGGGGGCAGAGGTTGTTGAACGCTCAGAGACTCCAATTGGAATCTCTGAGCGTTCAGAGATGCGGGTTGATGGTTCTTTTGCACCACTCTCCATGAAAGCCACATCATGTTTAACTTTCAACAACTCGAAGTGTGGCAACTTTCGATTGGATTTGCGGACTCTGTTTACCAGGCCACCGATGGTTTTCCATCTCACGAGTTATATGGTCTCACCAGTCAGTTGCGACGTGCCTCGGTTTCGGTCTCCTCGAACATCGCCGAAGGGAGTGGGCGATGTTCCAACAAAGAGTTTCAGTGGTTCATTGGCATTGCATATGGATCGTTAATGGAGTGCGTATCCCAACTCGAGATCGCCCGCCGCCGCAGCTATGTCACATTGGAGGTATTTCGCGATCTCAATTCACTGGGTGAGCGGATCGCCCGGATGCTGAGTCGATTGCGTGATAGCCTCCATCGTCCAGAGCCATAAGGGGTGAGCGAAGCGAAACCCTCAACCCTCAACCCTCAACCCTCAACCCTCAACCCTCAACGATCCCCCCATGGACTTCCTCAAACGCCTCTTTCAACGTCAGCCGAAGATCGAGAAAGTCGATGTCCGGCGGCGTTTCGAACTTCACGGGCGCGTCGGCCAGGGCAGTATGTCCAAGGTCTGGCGGGCCACCGACACCATCGGCAGTAAGCCGGTCGCGCTCAAAGTTCTCGACAAGCCCCGCCTGGCCCGACTCGACAATCGCTTTAAAAGCCTGGGCCTGAAACGTCCGCATGAAGGGGAAATCTCGCTCAGTTTGCGGCATCCCAATATCGCGAAGACACTCGAATGCGGCATCACGACCGATGACGAAGAATTCCTTGTCATGGAGTTCATTGATGGCGTCACACTCAGCTACCTCGTCGAGACCCAGATCCCCCGGATGAAGCAGAACTGCCTGTGGTACTGCATCCAGCTGGGCGAGGCTCTCGAAGCGGTCCACCGAGCCAATTACATCCACCGCGATATGTGCCCCCGCAACGTGATGATCACCAATGAAGACGTGGTGAAGCTGATCGATTTCGGTCTCGTCGTGCCGAACACCGATCCCTACAAGCGGCCCGGAAACCGCACCGGCACCGCCAATTATATGGCTCCCGAACTGATCAAGCGGATGTCCACTGATGAGCGGATCGACATTTTTTCGTATGCGGTCACCTGCTACGAGATGTTCACCCGCCAGCTGCCGTGGGACTCGGGCGACACGCTGGAAAGCGTCATGCAGCACATCAACAACCCGCCCAAAGACATCAAGCTGTATGCCCCGAAGCTCGACAGCCAAGTCTGCTCCGCGATTATGAAAGGGCTCGAGCAGAACCCCGAACGTCGCTGGCAATCCGTGCGCGAGATGGTTCATGAGTTCCGGCAGGCAGCCGTTCGGCTCAAGTCCATCCCGGAGGGGTGAACTGGCCCCTCCCGAGTTCTCTTGCCCCCCAGATGTTCCCCGTGTGGAAGCTTCCGAATCAGCAAGGTCGCGATACCACCTGGAATTCACCTGACGTGGAATTCACCTAAATACATACAGAGAGTCGACCCCGACGGGCTTCCAAGTTGCGAAAGCGGGAAACAATCAAATTCGTCACCTTCTCAGGCCCGCAGGTTCGGCCATTCGCCCAGCCAAGGCTGCCAGCCCCAGTGGCCCCAGCCAGAATCAGTGCCTGCCCCACCGCGATCGGAGTGCCAGCAGAGAGCCGTATTCGCCGCAACCCCAGCCCACGGACCCCACTCCCCAAGTGCGTCCCAGCCTCGACAGCGGCGACAGCGATTCCCATTGCCGATAGCGGGCGCGTGGCCCAGACGCAGCTTAGAGTGTCTGAGAGCGTGTTTGAAAAGCTCTTGTGTGATTTTCCTTGGGGTGTTATTCCACGGTCTGCGGGCATGGGATCGAGGTTTCACGAAGGGGCGAAGGCAT